>JBOGIR010000209.1:0-10683 GCA_050742335.1 Vicinamibacterales bacterium
TGCCTGTCTTGGCCCGCTGGAGCCCGCCCCGTCGGCCAAGCGCCACGGCGGCCAAGTTCTTCCGCTGACGCATCGGTAGGACCGTGGCGCGGCCCTGTGGCGACTCGTTTGCGGCGTCCCCTTCGGTCAAGGCGATGACCCGTTGCTTCGCCGCGAAGGCGGCTTCGTTGATGTCTGGGTTGCTGCTCTGGCGCTTGGGCATACCGGCAGTATCGCACGCTCTGGGTCATTTCATGCCTGAGCCAGAAGGCCAAACTTGACCACTACCGAACGCCCGCAACGCTGCGGGGCGCTTCCGCAGCGCCGTCTGAATGTATGGCGGAACCTTCGTGGGCAACCGTGGCAGCGTGTCATAGCCTCGGTTGGTCGGCGGCCGGTTGAGGCCTGCTGGCGCCAAACGGCCGCTCGCCTTCAGTGCCGCATAGCGCCTGCGGTTCGTCATCGACCACCGGCTATCCGCCTTCCGAGGCGTGAACTTGCGTGCATACCGCGAGCCATCGACCCGCTTGATCAAGCTGTCCACCCAACCAAAGCACAGCGCCTCACCGACAGCATCCTCGTAGGCGATCGATGTCACCCCGGTGTGCTGCCTGTGGAAGATGAGCCACACCTCAGTCTCGGAGTCGTGATGCGCCTCGAGCCACTGGCGCCATTGGTCAGCAGTCTGCGCAACGAATGTCTTCACGGTTGTGCGATAGGCGAAGCCTAGTGCTTGCGGATGAACTCCAACACGGTCCGGTTGAAGATCTCCGGTTGCTCCCAGTACGCCGAGTGACCCGCCTCTGGCACGACGACGGACTCCGAGTTCTTGATCCGAGCCGCGAACAGCCTCAGCACTGCTGGAGGCGCGTACAAGTCGGCGTCACCCGTGAGCAGGAGCGTAGGAACCTCAATCTCCTCGAGCAAGGCGAACGTGATTCGGTTCCGCATGGTCTGGGCTGGCGGCGGCGATCCCTGGGGCCGACTCGTTCGCTCCAATTCCACCCAGCGCTGTGTGCCGCTGGGATTCGTGGCCCGGTATGAGGGCCCCAACTCCCGGAAGTCCGGAGGCAGCGCATTGAACTGGGGCGCTGGCCGAATCCTCTCTCCGAGTTCGAGATAATCTTCGTCCTGCACGCCACCAATGGCATTAGCGACCACGAGGCTCCGCAACCGCCGCGGAAATGACAGTGCGAAGTCCAACGTCATTCCACCGCCGGCCGCCGTGCCTATGAGATAAAAACGGTCGACCCCTAGATGGTTGACCAAGGCGAGCAGATCGTCCGCACCGGTCCCAGGCTGGACGCCCGCTGGATCGATCAGGGAACGTCCAAACCCTCGTCGATCGTACGCGACAACCCGTACCGCGACGGCAACAAGCGCATCGGGTTCCTGGCCATCGCGACCTGCCTGGGAATCAATGGCCAGGACCTTACCGCCACAGATGCCGAAGTGGTCGGCGAGATCGTGGCAATGGCCGATGGGAGTGTCTCCGAGGAGGTTCTCGCCGGTTGGATTCGACAGCACAGTACCAAGCGGCGATGACGTCGCGTCAACGTGCGGCGTGACCGCCGTAGGCGCGACGGCTCCAAGCCGATATTAGGCGGTTTTCCGGAGTTTCCATACATGCTCAGCTGGCCATTTTCGAGCCCACGCGGGTGGCGCAAAGTCAGAGAATGTCGTCGTGGCGTGGGCTGGAGCCTGAAGCTCCACAAGATCCTCTATGGATAGTCCATGTCGACGAAACAGTCGCACCCACGCCCCGTACGGGAGCTGGTACTCAATTGTGTGGCCGTCCTCGAATGTCGAGAGTTCGAAGTAGTCGGCAATCAACTCGGATTTCAGGCTACCTATCGTGCCATCGAAGCAGATGTCGCGAATGGGCGTCGACATGCAGAATGCGAAGAGCCCAGTCGGCCTCAACACTCGAGACGCCTCTGAGACCGTGACCTCGGGAGGCGCGAATACCGTGGCGCCATGATCGCAGAACACGATGTCGAACACTTCACTCTGAAACGGCAAACATTCCGCGCTCCCCTGCACGAGCGGAATGCACGTGGCGATCGAACGGGCGAGGGTCCGGGCATGGCGCAGTTGCTGGTCAGACAAGTCGAGGCCGACCGCCAGAGCCCCCGCTCGAGCCAGGGCGGCGGTCCACTGCGCGGCTCCGCAACCGAGTTCAAGCACGGTACGTCCGTCCACTCGGCCAAGAATGTCGAGCTCTGCTTCCGGGACTCGCCAGACGCCCCACGCCATAGCGGGCTGCGCGAGTGCGCCGCCATGCGCGGCCTGATAGGCATCGCTGGTGGAGTTCCAGAACGTTCGGTTCTTCGTACTTGACGCCATTGTCGAAGTTGGAATCGCCCCACATCAACGGTTCGGCTCACCCGCGCCGCGCGGAGTCACGAGACACGAAGCGCGGGAACACGGGCAGGCGCGAGCGGGGCCCGTGCGTCGGGTGCAGCCGAATGATGTTACACGGCTTGCGTCCGTGCCCCGATGAAGTGGGCAATGGCCATGCCGCCCAGGCGACGCGCCAGGCCTCGACGGCAACGGCAAGTGCGCAGAGGCTGATCGGCCCACGCCGCTCGCGGGCTGCAGCGGCGGTTAGGCGCCATTGCGGGCCAGCGACTAATTGGCCGTATGGTCCGCTTTGTGTCGAGCAAACCAACTTGCGGTCGCGCGTCTTCGTGATTCGACGACCGGACGGAGAAGATCTGTGCCCTTGACGAGGGGAGGGCTAATAGGGGTTAGTCGCCGGTTGCCAGCATGCAGGCGATCATGTCATATTTGACATAGGCGATCGCCGTGGCCCGACAGCCGGACAAACCGCTCGTGTGGCTCCACGGTGAAATCAAGACCCCGCCGTTCAGCGAAACCGGACGTGTGGAAGCCGGATTCCTCCTGCGGCGGCTTCAGCAAGGTGAGGTGCTCAGTCTCCCGCATTCGCGGCCGATGCCCACGGTTGGCGTCCAGTGCCACGAGCTCCGGATCCAGGACGGCGACCACGCGTGGCGCATGATCCATCACGTTGAACCCGACGCCGTTGTGATTCTCGACGTGTCCAGCAAGAAAACGGCCGCACACCGCGGCAGACCCTGGAGACGTGCCGCAGGCGACTGGCGGCCTTTTTGGTAGCCGCTCGGAAAAAGAGGTAGGGCGATATGAAGCAGGACAAACGACGACGACTCGAGCGAGCGGGGTGGCGCGTCTCGGACACCGCCACGTTTCTGGGCTTAACCGCTACAGAACAGCGCTTCATCGACCTGAAGCTCGCCTTGGCCACGGGGCTTCGTCAACTGCGCGAACGCCGTGGGCTCACCCAGGCTGCGCTGGCCAAGCACCTCGGCTCGAGTCAGTCCCGCATTGCGAAGCTGGAAGCCGCCGACACTTCCGTCAGCGTCGACCTCATGATTCGCTCATTGATCACCGTGGGAGCCGGCCCCGCCGACATCGCCAAGATCATCAGAACCGCCGCCGCTCACAAAGCGGCATAACCAGTATTGATTGGACCGCCTACCAATAAGCCGTACAAGCGGCTAATGCAAGCCGACGAATGTTGTACGTTCCGGCCGCAAGACACTGACCCGCGGATGCTAGCACGGCACCAGCTCCACTGACGTGCCCGGCTTAGCCGCGCCGTCGCTGCTCGGTCCTCGTCCGCGATAGCCTCCAGCGCGGCGGCTAATATCGCCAGCGCCGTGCGACATGAACGGCGATAAGCTCCGGCCGGACCGAGCGTTGGTGCACGAGATGCGGGATATCCATGGCGCGCTGACGCGCGAGGAGCGCGGCCAACGCCGACGCGCGTCAACCAGGCGGGCGCGCGGCTAACACCCCGCCGGCGCCGCCAAGGAGCCGATCCGCCGGGCTCTTTACCCCAAGCGTCCCGCGATTCAGCACGTGTGTGTACACCATAGTCGTCGACACGTCGCGATGGCCGAGCAACTCCTGAACCGTGCGAATGTCGTAGCCGTCCTCCAAAACATGCTCAACCTGACCGACCGACATGTGCAACACGCGCTCGTACAAGAACAGTAAGGTTGCGAGCGCCTGGTTCTGCGTCGACGCGCTCACGCGCTGTTTCGCCGCGAGCCAGGTCAAGAATGCCGAAATATCAGGCGCTCCCGTTCGCTGACTGTAATGTCGCATTCGGATGGCCTCACGCACGCGATCGAGCAGCTTCGGACGGCCTGGCTCCACAAGACGACCCTTCGACATCGCTCAGGGTCGTCCCGAGCAACGTCGAGGAACGACGATGCCATCGTCGTCTCTGGACTTGCAAGGAATTGGAGTGCCTACTGTCCCGCCGCCCGGTAGACAGCCCGCTCGAACGCCTCGTGTACCGCCAACGCCTTGGCGTCGGCAAACGGCAGGAATTGCATCAGGATGACGCCGGCAATGCCGCGGGCCGGATCGACCCAGAAGTAGGTGTTGTTGATGCCGCCCCAGCTCAGGCTGCCCGCCGATCGCTTCCCCGCCTGTCGATCGGCGCTGATGAGAAAGCCAAGGCCCCACTTGTCCCTGCCGTCGGCGACGAACGAGAAATCGCTGCTTCGCTCCGGCAAGGCCGTCTTCAGCGCCGGTACGCTCACACTGTCGATGTGGTTGCGGCCCATCGAGGCGACCGTATCCGCCGACAGCACGCGCGCGCCGTCCAGCGAGCCGCCGTTGAGGAGCATTCGAAGAAAGCGCGTGTAGTCGGCTGCCGTCGACGCGAGCCCGCCACCGCCGATGGGACGAGGCACCGACACCGGTGGCTGAACGGGGTCCGGCACGAACATGCCACTGGCCTGGCGCCGATGGACCGTGACCAGGCGGGGCCGCTTGCCGTCGGGCACGGTGTAGGAGGTATCCATCATGGCCAGCGGCCCAAAGATCCGCTCTCGAAAATAGTCTTCGAGCACCTTGCCGGAGATCGACTCGACCAGGCGGCCCACCCAGTCGGTGCTCGTGCCGTACAGCCACTGCGCTCCGGGCTCGAACAGCAGCGGCCCCGCCGCGTACTGCTCCCCGTCGCGCGGCTTGAAGTCGCGTACCACCGGACTGGTGAAGTTGTAGCCGAGTCCCGACGTGTGCGTAAGGAGATGCCGCACCGTCAGCGTCTGCGTCGCCGGCTTCACGGTGTACGCGCCGCTGCGGGCGTCGAACCGCTCGAACATCACTGGACGCGCCAGCTCCGGCAGGTGCTTCCCGGCCGGGTCGTCCAGGTGGAGCCGGCCTTCTTCGACGAGCTGCATGGCGGCCACCGACGTGACGGGCTTGGTCATCGACGCAATCCGGAACAGCGCGTCGATCTCGAGCCGCCGCTGGCTCGACGCGTCAGCCAGTCCAAACGCACCCTGATAGATGACGCCGCGGCGGTCCGCCGCCATCGCGACGACACCGGGCACGTCGCCGCGCGCGACAGCGTCTGCCAGCACCTTGTCGATGGCGGCCGCCTGACCCCGTGCGACAGAGGGTGAAGACGATTGCACGGCGTGGGTCACCGTCGTGAGCAGCCACACGACGACCGCAAGTGCGAACGGGATGCGCGGAACGTTAGGGTGAAGAATCATGGAACCTCTCCCCATCCGCATGAACATCTGAACCCGAACCGAACGTGAACACGAACGGAGAAGTGAGAACCCAGAGGCGTGAACGACGGCACTCGAACTCGACTCAAGCAGATCTTGATCTCATTGGCAGGAAGCGTCCGGTTCGATCCATGTAGCCGCGGTAGGCGTCCCCGAAGCGGGCGAGCAGGTGCTGCTCTTCCGTTCGCGTGCGAACGACGATGAGCGCCACCAGGAGCGCGCCGGTCGCCAGCAGGAACCAGTTCGCCGCGGCCAGGGAGTTCGCCAGCACCGCCATCGCCACGGCGTCGTAGAACGGATGCCGGACCCACCGGTACGGACCGATCGTCACCAGCGTGTGCGCCTTCCTCGTCACCACGGTGTCCGTGAGATTCCGGCCCAGGCTCACGAGCGTCCACACCAGCAGACAACCGGCTGCCGCGCCAATCGCGACTCCCGTCCATCGCAGCCAGACGGGGAGGGGCATCGCCGACCACGCCATGCGCGACGGATTCACCATGTAGGTGAGCATCCCCAGCATGTGTGCGATGCCAGCGGGGCGGAGCGTGAGCAGTATGAACGCCCCCTCCTGCCGTCGATCCAATCGCTCGCGCGTCATCTGCGACCGGACGCGATGAAACACCATGATGGGCAGGAGAATCAGCCAGCCGATCGTCAGCACGAGAGCGAATGTCTGATCGTGATTCATCGAGCTCGCTGCACCAGGCGGTTGGAAAGCGCAGTGTAGCGCGGTACAAACGAAAGAGGCACAGGGAAATGAATCTCTGTGCCTCCGTGTCTCGGTGGCCCGTGGCGGTGATCGACGTTCCGCCTGTTATTCGATGTCCCCGAGCGGGCCGCGGCCACCGGCCACCGGCTCGTCGGCGTCGAACGCGTACTCGATCTCGCGTTCCATATCGAGATCTTCCTCGGCGGGCTGCTCCGGCGCCGGCGGCGGCGGCGGCTCGTCGACCGGAATCCGCACACCACGATACCACTCGAAGCCGGTGCCGGCCGGAATCAGCCGGCCCATCGTCACGTTCTCCTTCAGGCCGCGCAGGTAGTCGACCTTGCCGGAGATCGACGCCTCGGTGAGCACGCGCGTCGTCTCCTGGAACGACGCCGCCGAAATGAACGAGTCGGTCGAGAGCGACGCCTTCGTGATGCCGAGCAGCAGCGGCTGCGCGGTGGCGGGACGCCCGCCGGCGGCAATCACGCGCTCGTTCTCCTCGAGGAAGCGGAACTTGTCCACCTGTTCGTCGATCAGGAATTCGGTGTCGCCCACGTCCTCGATCTTCACCCACCGCATCATCTGCCGCGCGATGACCTCGATGTGCTTGTCGTTGATGTTGACGCCCTGGAGGCGGTACACCTCCTGGATCTCGTTCACCAGGTACTTCTGCAGCTCCTTCTCGCCGAGGACCCGCAGAATGTCGTGCGGGTTGCTCGGACCGTCCATGAGCTGCTCGCCGGCACGGACCCGCTCACCCTCGTGCACGTTCACGTGCACGCCTCTCGGCAGCGCATACTCGCGCGGCTCGCTGCTGTCGTCGGGCACGATGATCAGCTTGCGCTGTCCCTTGACGACACCGCCGTCCTTCACCAAGCCGTCGATCTCCGAGATGACGGCGGGGTCCTTCGGCTTGCGGGCCTCGAAGAGCTCGACCACGCGCGGCAGACCACCGGTGATGTCCTTCGTCTTCGTCGTCTCGCGCGGGATCTTGGCCAGAACGTCGCCGGCTTCCACCGCTTCCCCGTCCTGGACCATCAGGTGCGCGTGCACCGGCATATGGTACTTGCGCACGCTCTTGCCGCTCTTGTCCTTGATCTCGATCGTCGGCTGCTTCTTCTCGTCCGGCGAATCGACAATGATGAACCGCGACAGCCCGGTAACTTCGTCGACTTCCTCGTGGATCGTGAGGCCTTCGATGATGTCCTTGAAGCGGACCGCGCCGGTTTCTTCCGTCAAGATCGAGAAGGTGTACGGATCCCACTCGACGATGGTCTGGCCCTGATCGACCTTCTGTCCGTCGCGCACCTTGAGCCGGGCGCCGTACACGATCGGGTAGCGTTCGCGATCGCGCCCCTTCTCGTCGGCCACGACGAGCGATCCGTTCCGGTTCATCACGATCAGCTGGCCGCCGCCGCCATCGGCCCCCTTGTGCGTTTCGACGACCTGCAGGTTCTGATAGCGAACCGCACCGGCGTGCTTCGCATCGAGCGTGTTCTGCTCGGACACGCGCGACGCCGTGCCGCCGATATGGAACGTCCGCATCGTCAGCTGCGTGCCGGGCTCGCCAATCGACTGCGCTGCGATGACGCCCACGGCCTGGCCGAGCTCGACGAGCCGGCCGGTGGCCAGGTCGCGGCCGTAGCACCGCGCGCACACGCCGCGCCGCGCCGCGCACGTCAGCACGGAGCGGATCTTGACCTTCTCGATGCCGCCCTCCTGCACCGCCGACGCCTTGTCCTCGTCGATCTCCCCGTTCACCTCGACGATGACGTCGGTGCTGAACGGATCGACAATCTTCTCGAGCGTCACGCGGCCAACGATGCGATCGCGGAGCGGCTCGATGATTTCGCCGCTCTCCACGATCGCGCGCGCCTCGATGCCGTCGAGGGTGCCGCAGTCGTGCTCCGAGATGATGACGTCCTGCGCCACGTCGACCAGGCGACGGGTGAGGTAGCCCGAGTCCGCCGTCTTGAGCGCCGTGTCCGCCAGCCCCTTGCGCGCCCCGTGCGTGGAGATGAAGTACTGCAGCACGGTGAGGCCTTCACGGAAGTTCGAGGTGATGGGCGTCTCGATGATTTCGCCCGACGGCTTCGCCATCAGACCGCGCATGCCGGCGAGCTGCCGGATCTGCTGCTTGGAGCCGCGCGCGCCCGAGTCCGCCATGATGTAGACCGGGTTGAAGTTGCGGCCCGCGTGGTCGAGCTCGGCCATCTCGCCGAACATCTCGTCGGCGATCTTCTCGGTGACCTCCGACCAGACGGCGATCACCTTGTTGTAACGCTCGCCGTTGGTAATCGCGCCCTCCAGATATTGCTGTTCGACCTTGATCACTTCATTGCGCGCGTTCTCGACCAGCTGGTGCTTGTTGGCCGGGATGACCAGGTCGTCGATACCGATCGACAGACCGGACTTGGTCGCATAGGTGAACCCGAGGTTCTTGAGCGCATCGAGCATGTCGACGGTGCGCTCGAGACCAAGATCGAGATAGCACTTCTGGACGAGCTGCTGCAGTCCTTTCTTCTTGAGCAACCCGTTGATGAACGGCATCGCGGCCGGCAGCTGCTCGTTGAGAATCACGCGGCCGACAGTGGTGTTGATGATCTTGTTCGAGACCTCCTGCACTTCCGTGTGCAGCACGTCCTGATCGTCACGGGCGGTCGTGAGGTCCTGCAGCATCCCCGTGTAGCGGAGGCGGATCGGCGTCAGCGTCTCCAGCTCGGCCGCCTCAAGGGCCAGCAGCACGTCCTGGATGTTGCCGAACGCCCGCCCTTCGCCCTTGGCGCCGGCCTTGGCCTTCGTCAGGTAGTAGCAGCCGAGCACGATGTCCTGCGACGGCACCGCGATCGGCGCGCCGTTGGCTGGCGACAGGATGTTGTTGGACGACATCATCAACACCGACGCCTCGATCTGCGCTTCGGGCGACAGCGGAATGTGCACGGCCATCTGATCGCCGTCGAAATCGGCGTTGAACGCCGTGCAAACCAGCGGGTGGATGCGGATCGCCTTGCCTTCCACGAGCACCGGCTCGAACGCCTGGATCCCGAGGCGGTGCAGCGTCGGGGCGCGATTCAGCAGCACCGGGTGCTCGCGGATCACCTCCTCGAGGATGTCCCATACCTCGGGACGCTGCTGCTCCACCATCTCCTTCGCCTGCTTGATGGTGGCCACGAGCTGCCGCTCCTCGAGCTTGTTGTAGATGAACGGCTTGAACAGCTCGAGCGCCATCTTCTTCGGCAGCCCGCACTGGTGCAGCTTCAGTTCGGGTCCGACCACGATCACCGAGCGGCCCGAATAGTCGACGCGTTTGCCGAGCAGGTTCTGGCGGAACCGGCCCTGCTTCCCCTTCAGCGTGTCGGACAGCGACTTGAGCGGACGGTTGTTGGCGCCGCGCAGCACGCGGCCACGGCGGCCGTTGTCGAACAGGGCGTCAACCGCCTCCTGGAGCATCCGCTTCTCGTTGCGGATGATGACGTCGGGCGCCTTCAGCTCCATCAACTTCTTCAACCGGTTGTTGCGGTTGATCACCCGGCGATAGAGATCGTTGAGGTCGGACGTGGCAAACCGGCCGCCGTCGAGCGGCACGAGCGGGCGCAGCTCGGGCGGGATCACGGGAATGACGTCCAGAATCATCCAGTTCGGCTGGTTGTTCGACTTGCGGAAGCTGTCGACCACCTTCAGCCGCTTGGCGTACTTCAGCTTCTTCTGCGTCGAGTTCTCCGAGCGCATCCGCACGCGAAGCTCGTCGGCGAGCTTCTCCACGTTCACGCGCTTCAGCAGCTCCTTGATCGCCTCCGCACCCATCTGCGCGCGGAACTTGTTGCCGAAGTCTTCGCGCGCCTTGCGGTACTGCTCCTCGTTGAGCAGCTGGTTCTGCTTGAGATCCGCCTCACCGGGATCGATGACGACGTACGCCTCGAAGTAGAGGATGCGCTCGAGATCGCGCAGCGAGATGTCGAGCAGGTGGCCGATACGGCTCGGCAGCCCCTTGAAGAACCACACGTGGCTCACCGGGGTCGCCAGGGTGATGTGGCCGAGGCGCTCGCGGCGCACCTTGGCCTGCGTCACCTCGACACCGCACTTGTCGCAGATCACGCCGCGGTGCTTCATGCGCTTGTACTTGCCGCAGAGGCACTCCCAGTCGGTGATCGGCCCGAAGATCTTGGCGCAGAACAGGCCGTCGCGTTCCGGCTTGAACGTGCGGTAGTTGATCGTCTCCGGCTTGGTCACCTCGCCGAACGACCAGGACATGATCTTCTCAGGCGAAGCGAGCGAGATGCGGATCGCGTCGAAATCGGCGCGAAGACTGGTCTTGCTGTCGTGAAAGCTTGGTCTCATATGGTTGCTTCGCTTCAAGTAGGCAGTTCACAGTAGGCGGTTGGCAGTCGATCCTGCCTCCTACTGCCTACTGTCTACTAC
>JBOGIR010000210.1:0-4210 GCA_050742335.1 Vicinamibacterales bacterium
CAAGACCTCCACGTGCTGATCGATCGCCTCCACCAAGCCGACGTGCTGGGCCAACTGGTGCATCGCGCCGATGCCGCCACTCACGAGCCCGCGGACGCGATCGCTGTGTTCGTACTGGATGTTGCTCGCTCGGTACATCGGGTGCGCTTGCGCCGTCCAGTTCCGCGGCCGCAGCCGCCGCTCGATTCGTCGTTTGCGCCGTGCGATTTTTTGATGTCTACTCGTACTCACTCGAAATGTCCTCCCTCTGATCGGCAGCGTTCTGGTTTAGGGACCGAACTCTGCTAGGAGGTACGGACATTTCGAGCGTTTCATTTACACGCCGAGCCGCAGACGCGCTTGTACTGGGACTAGAGCGACCTTCACACGGAAGGAAACGACAGGAGGGAAGGGACGTCACACGCGAACGAGGTCGACATGAATTCCCGCCGACGCAGCCAGCGGCGCCAGGTCATCAGGATCGGATGTCAGGATGCAGTCCCCATCGGAGGCAAGCAAGACGAGTGCGGCGTCGATGACGTCGGACATCCGAGTGCGGCCGAGCAGGACGCCAGCCCGCTGGCCGAGCGCTGCATCGAGGCCGATCACGACCAGCACAGGGAGGAACCGCGCCAGGTTCGCCTGACGTCCCGATCCGCCTCGCCAGACCTGTCCCACAACGCCGCCGTGGGTGATTGGCACGCGGCCGGCAAGAAATTCCTGCTTGATGAGCGCGGACGTAAAGCGATCCGCCCGCTCGACCGCGACGAGCGCCCCTGCATCCAGAACCAGGCTCACCGGGCGCTCCGACGTGTCCCTCTTCTCGCAGGTCTTTCCCCCTTTGTCCCGCGTACGACAACTGCGCTGGATCGCGCGCGACGTGCGGCGCGCGCCATCTCTTCGTGGGTGATTTCTCCGTGCTCGGACTCATACGTGGCGATGAACTTCTCGAGGGCCTCCAACCTGCGGTTGTGGGCCAGCTTCAATCGCAGCGCGTCGTTCACCCACGCGCTGATGCTGCCGGAGTGCCCTCGCGTCACCAGATGCCCCACGGCCTCGATCACGTCGGCGTCCACCGACACGGACAGGCGCTGCTTGGTGCTCACACAATTATCCTACCATGGTGCCAACAATCTGCCACCACACGGAACTGCCGCTTCGGCAGCTCGAGCCGCGCGTGTCAGCCTCTCGCGACTCGTCGGGACGTGTCACCGAGTGTGGTGCGCAGCGATCAGATGCGATAGGCTGTTGAGTGCTTCCCTGTGAGAGGAACCCACCATGACGAGAGCCGCGGTGATTGGGCCGTTGGTCAAGATCGGTGTCGTCGCACTGCTGATAACAGTGCTCGCACCAGGCGCTGCACACGCGCAGGGCTTCGTGAGCCCGTTGATTGGTTATGACTTCGGTGGCGATTCCGGGTGTCCGGAGATTACGGCCTGCGAAGACAAGAATCTGAATATCGGCGTGTCGGCCGGCAGTCTCGGGAGCGTGCTCGGGTCGGAGCTCGAGTTCGCCTATGCCAGAGACTTCTTCGGCGACATCCCCGGCGCCTCATCCAGCGTGCTGACGCTGATGGGGAATGTCATGCTTGCGCCGCAGTTCGGCGTCGTGCAGCCGTACGCGCTGGTCGGCCTGGGGCTGATCAAGACGCACGTGGAGTTCTCGGCGATCAGCGTGCTGGAGAGCAACAACAATCACTTCGGATGGGACGTCGGTGGGGGTCTCATGATCTTCCTGGGCCGCAATGTCGGTGTACGTGGCGACATCCGCTACTTCCACGCGTTCCAGGATCTCGAGGTGCTCGGGATCGGGCTTGGCGATACGAAGCTGGATTTCGGGCGCGCGGCGGCGGGGGTCGTGTTCAGGTTCTAGTTGAATCCACCGCGCCTTCGTCGTGCCGGGGGTGGCGGGTGTTCGGCGGACGTGACGCAGATGTGGCAAGCTGGGCAGCAGCACCCATGAGCGACATCGCGCCGGCCGATCCCGACTCGCCCGCCATTCTCCGCACGTTGCTTGCAGAGCTGGGCAATTTCCAGGACATCGCCAAGTACCTGATTCCCCTGGCCGGCGAAACTCCCAGACTGCATGGGATCGACGTCTGGGGGCGCACGCTGCCGCTCAATGGATCGGTCGGCGGCGACCACATCATCTACGTTGATTTCAAGCAGCGGTTCGACCTCGATGCCCGGATCGCCCGCGCCATCGAACGGAACCAGCCCGCGGTTGCCGACAACCTGAAGCGGTGCCAGCGCGCGGCCGGAATCGCGGTGGTCGACGTGGCGGGCCACCGCATGACCGATGCCCTCCTGGCGGCGATGTTCCATCAGGCGTTTCTCCTGGGCGCGGCCTACGAACTGGACATGTTCGGGACGGTGACCCAGCGCCTGTTCGAGCATCTCAATACGCGGTTCTACCAGTCGTCGGGCGCGCACAAGTTCGTCTCGCTCATCTACGGCGAGATCTCGGAGAACGCGCGGTTCCGCTTCATCTCACTGGCACACCCGTTTCCCACCGTGTTCTCGCGACGACACGACCGCTTCATGGACGTGGCACCCGACCTGCGCGTGTCCTTTCCGCCGCTCGGCATGCAGCCGTCGCTGCACGTCATCGACCGCAGCAGGCTGGGCGACAGCATGCTCGGCTTCAAGAATCGGTACGAAATCAACGAGTGGTGGCTCATGGGTTCCGGCGACATCCTGCTGCTGCATACCGACGGCCTGACCGATCACACGCGCGGCGCAGAAAGGTACTTTCCTGAACGGCTCGAGCACGCGCTGCGCGCCGCCAAGGACGGGACGGCCCGCGAGATTGTCGATGCCATCCAGGCGGACCTGCTCGACTTCGCCACGCTGGCCGATGACCTCAGCCTGGTGGTGATCAAGCTGGCCTGAGGGGTCTCGAACGCGGCTGCACGCCGGCCCTCGGTCAAGGGCCGGCGGCGGACCGCACGTGCCAGGCGTTCAGACTCCAACGGTCACGCGCAGGAACGTGGCGGGGATGGAGGTGGCATTGGGGCGCGGGCTCTCGTTCTGACTGTTGAACAGCTCGTCCAGTTCCCGCTGCAGATCGTCGGCGCGACCGTTCTTCTCTGCGGCCTCGAACGCATTCATGGTCGGCCCGTAGTAGCGCCGAAAGACGGCGACCAGAGCCGACGGTGCACCGGGATAGTTGAAGGTGTACGTGTCCCTGACGAATGAGACCTTCTCTTGTGGCACCCCGGCGTTGCCGAATCGCTCGATGACGTTGTGCTCGATCCCCCACGTCATCGGGCTGATGAAGCCTTCCGGTGGTGGCGGCGAGTAGGACGAGCTGATCTTCAGGATCTGCGCCACCAGGGTGGGATCGTTGGGAATCCAGTTCCCCATGACGACTCGGCCTCCGGGCTTCGTCACGCGCACCATTTCCTTGGCCACGTCGAACGGCCTTGGCGCAAACATCGCTCCAAAGATGCTCACCACGAGGTCAAAGGCGCGATCGTCGAGCCCTTCGAGATCGGTCGCGTCGCCTTCCTGGAACGTGCAGTTCGTGAGGCCCTCCTGCTGCGCACGTCTGTTCCCGGCCTCAACGAGGTTTCTCGCGATATCGACGCCCAATACCTCCGCTCCGAGTCTCGCCGCTGGCAGCGCCGTTGTTCCATCGCCACATCCGAGATCCAGAACCTTGAGGCCTTTGGTGACGCCCAGTCTCCCAACCAGGGCCTCGCCGCTCTCTCGCATGCTCTCCGCGATGCGTGTGAAGTCGCCCTTCTCCCACAGTGCCTTGTTCGGATTCATCGCACTAGTCCCTCCCCGGGGACAACCGCCGGGCCGGCAAGATTCTAGCGAGGCTTCGCCTCAGACCAGTGAAAAAAAGCCCACGCGGCTTCGCCTCGCTAGGGCAGTGTCTTTTTGCCCCGCTTTCGCGGGGCGAGAAAACTTGACTCATTTGGTTGGAATTTTCGAGGTCAAGTTTTCTACCGCGAACGGCTTGGGCCGCGGTCTGCAGCGCCTTCATCATCCCACCGATACAGACTATGACAAGTTCGGGCCGCGAAGGGTGCGCTCTGTCAAGCGGCCCGTGCAAACCCACACGGAGATGGCCATGGAAAGAGTCCGGACATCGATGATCGCCCTGCTGTTCACCTTTGTCGTATGGCTGCCAGTCTCAGCCCAGCAGAGGCACGTGGCGGACCAGGCGACGCTCGATCGAGTTGTTGCCGAGCACGTCCACCAAGCAGCTGACGACCGTGAGG
>JBOGIR010000211.1:0-8316 GCA_050742335.1 Vicinamibacterales bacterium
GGGGGAGCGACAAGGTCGCCATTCTGATCGATGGGAGGCAGTCGAGCCTGACCGGTTTCGGCAGCCAGCGCGGCCTTGATGCCGTGTCGGCCGCGAACATCGAAGCGATCGAAATCATCAACAACCCCTCGGCTCGGTTCGACGCGGCGGGCATGGCCGGCATCATCAACATCATCTACAAGAAAGAACAGCAGCTTGGATGGTCAGGCGACGTCGGGTTCAACCTGGGCGTCGGCCAGTTCACCAGGCAGCGCCGCGACCTGCCGACCGAGCTGGGAAGCTTCACGAATAACGAGAAGATCACGCCAAGCGTCAACCTCAATTACCGGACGCCGCGGACGCGCACGTTCATGCAGGGTGAGCTGATGCTGCAGGACGATCTGCCGAACAACGAGTTCACGACGCGGTTCTATGACGATGGGCGCGTGATCGAGTCGCAGGTGCCGGAAAACCGCGAGCAGTACATCTACACCGTTCGGCTCGGGTCGGATTTCACCGTCAACGATCGCAACACCATCACCGTGTCCGGGGTGCACAACTACGAGCATCACGTCGACGTCGCGCAGGTGCCGTTCATTCTGCAGCAGACGGGACAGCGCGAGCGGTTCTGGTTCTGGCGGGAGGACGAGGGGACAGGTTTCACCAACGCCAACTTCGACTTCACGCACAGGTTCGCCGCGCCGGGCCACGAACTGGGCGTCAATCTGCAATTCACGCGCGGGAAGGAAGACGAGGCGTACTTCCTGAACGAGGAGTCGCGCATCCGCGTAGGCACCGACGACACGCACATCGTCGCGATCGAGAACACCCTGCCGCTCAGCATCGATTACACGCGGCCGCTGCCGACCGGGCGTCTGGAGCTCGGAACGAAGCTGCAGCGTCGCTGGATTCCGGTCACCTACACGGTACGGCGCGGCGTGCAGAGCGTGATCTACCCCGGGCTCGGCGACTTGTCCGATTGGGATGAGAACATCTTCGCCGGCTACGCGAACCTGGTTCGGATCACACCGCGGTACACGCTTGAAGGCGGCGTACGCCTGGAAGAGACCCAGGTCTCCTACGTCATCCCGCAGGAAAACATCTACTACCCTGGCAGCGACGAGTACGACTACTTCGGCGTGTTCCCGAACGCGAAGCTGACGCTGAACCTGATCAGAAGCAACCGCGTCACCGCGGCCTACAACCGGCGCGTGGACCGTCCCGGCGAACCGGAACTCCGGATCTTCCCGAAGTATGACGATCCCGAAATTCTGAAGGTCGGAAACCCGTTCCTGCGGCCGCAGTTCACCCACGCGTACGAAGTGGGCTTCTCGCGCTCCTGGCTCGGCGGTTCAGGGAGCGCCACCGTGTACCGTCGCGACGTCAGCGATGCCTTTCTGCGGATCTTCGCGATAGACGACTCGAACCCGAACTACGACATCGTCAACCGCATCTTCGAGAACGCGGGCAACTTCCGGCAGACCGGCGTCCAGGTCATGGCCTCGCAGGACATCGTGCGGGCGTGGCGGATGACCGGGAGCGCGAACTGGTTCCACAACGACATCGATCCGCTCGAGACGATTCTGTTCTTCCCGACGCGGCGTCCGTTCTCGCTGCCGGGCTCGACTGACAACACGTGGGACCTGACGATCAACAACCGGTTCCTGCTCCCGCGATCGGTGGAGCTGCAGGCCAATTACGTACGGTACGCATCGCGGAACGTGCCACAGGGACGCGAGCGTGCACGTTCGTCCGTCGACTTTTCGGCAAAGAAAGCGCTCATGAACGAGCGCGCGGAGCTGGTGTTCACGTTCGCCGACATCTTCAACGACTTCGCCCTGCAGCACGAGATTCAGGGCCGCGGCTTCACCGCGTTGTATCAGAACTTCCTCGAGACGCAGGTCGCGACGGTCGGCATTCGCTACCGGTTCTGATCAATCCTCTTGAACATGCCGACGTAGAACACGAACACGCGGAGGCGTCCACAGAAGGTAAGACGCAACCGGCACCGTCAATCGCGAGCACTATGTGGCTACGAACCTTGCGCGCCCACCTATGCGGCCGCTCAACCGGAGCGATCTACAACTACTCTTCGGCGCAGCGGGGAGGAGAAAGGCTCGTCGCGTCCGGGCGTGGTGTCCCGCCGCCAATCTGCTGCATCACGGACAGCAGATTGGCAATGCCCCAGTGATCCTGTCGCGCCGCCTTCACACACCGGCACCCACGCGACCAGCGAGGAGCTGCAACTCCCAGGCGAAGGCGACACCGCTCGCACCACCGTGCTCCGCGACGACACCAGCAACACCGGCCGCGGTGCTCTCGCGCGCCCAGTCACGCTGCCATTCAGCCAGCACTGCCAGCCACGTTATAGGCACGGCGCCAGCGGCAACCAACCGGCGCACCGCCATGTCGTGGGCTTCAGCCGTGACGCCACCAGACGCGTCAGTGACCACGAACACATCATAGCCATCGGCCAGCGCCTGCAGTGTCGGCATGGCGAGGCAGATCTCCGTCCACAGTGCGGCGAGCACCAGCTGCTTGCGCCCGGTCGCCTTCACGGCATCGACGACGCGGCTGTCCTGCCAGGTATTGATGAAGGTGCGGTCGATGGGCTTTTGGTCCGGGAAGACGTCCTGTAGTCCTCTAATCAGATAGCCTCCACGCTTCTCCAGGACGGTAGTGAGAATCGTCGGCACATTGAACACTTTCGCCGTCTTCGCGAGACCGATCACGTTGTTCACGATCATCGTCGGCTCGTGACTGTGCAGGTTGGCGAACTGGTACGGCTGATGGTCGATCAGCACAAGGACACTGTCTTCCGGGCGAAGGAGCGCATCGAGGCCTGTCTTCGTGGGCATGTCAACTCCTATGGGCTGGCGCGCTCACGCGCCAGCGAAACGACCAATGCAGTGTGCCGAGATGACGTCGACGTGGCGCTCATCCGCGAAACACCGGCGTTGAACCGGATCCCGTGCGGCGATCACCCGTCGCGTCCAGCCGTTGTTTGAGGTCACGGATGTGGCGTTCCCCCGCCGCCAGCGCCTCGGCGGACGTATGGACCGAGTACGCGCCGAGGTGCAGCTGATACCGATGCGGGACCGCAGACCCGAGAACGAAGGTGGCACCCACACCGTCGGCACCTTCGAACGTGAGAGGCGTCTCGCTGTTCTCAAAAATCGCGAGTTCGCCCTTCGACAGACGCTCGCCGGCGGAGAGCGCGCCCTTGCCGAGCGCGACCCACCCGATTACATGACCAGAGGGCGGCTCGTACGTCCAGTGCTCGCCGGGTTTCAGCGTGACGAGTAGATAGTTGATCGCACCCGGCGCCCGGACCGGGCTCGCCGCTGCTCGGTACGCACCGACGATGAGACGAGCCGGACCGATGCTCGGCATCTGGTCGGCGCCAATGTATTGGGCCTCCGGTTCCGCGTGCTCCTGGTCCGGGCGAAGCGCGACCCAGAGCTGGAACCCCTGGGTCGTGGGCGACGTGCCAGCCGAGAGCTCCTTGCCGTGCCACATGCCCCTTCCGGCACGCACCCACTCGACGCCACCGTAGCCGATCGTTCCGTGCCCCGCCTGCGGATCGTCGAAGGTCACGTCACCGTCGGTGAACACCGTGACTGTGGCGATGCCGGAATGCGGATGCACTGGCATGCTGCCGGCGAGGCCGCGCATGTCAGCCTCGAACAGATCGAGAAACACAAACGGCTTCAGTTGTTCGCCCAGGTCGGATGGGCTCATCAGACGAACGATCGGACCGTGCCCGTATCCTCGCGTCCTGTGAACGATTTTGCGTGTCACGAGATCCTCCCATTCAGAACGTTACGTTTGGAGTGGTGACGGACACATTCAGAGCAGTCTCGATAGAGCCTTCGAGAGCTGGTCACGGCGTGCCCATGCGACGGCCAGCGATCCGAGCAGCAAGACAAGTGGTACGGCCGGCGATCCGCCAACGATAAACAGATGAGTCGCGACGGCGCCGACCATCGTGGCAACGAGCGCGATGGCCCCGAACGGCGCCAGCGAGGGCACGAGCAGTGCGACCGCCGAGGCGACCTCGATGCCGCCGGTAACGTAGCGGAACCACTGGCCGACGCCGATGGCGTCGAACAACGCCACCATCGCGGCGGCACCTGCGAGCTTCGAGCCGCCCGCGAGCAGGAACATGCCGGCGAGGACAACCTGCACGCCCCAGAGCGCAATCGATGCCAGCCGGCTCCAGTGCACCGGTAGCGTGTGGGCAGTGGTGATTGATGGCGAGTTGGACATGGCAGACCTCCTGGTGTTTACGCCGAAACTATTTAGAAATCTAACTAGATAGCCAAATTTTTTTGAACGGACGGCTGCGTCAGTCATCATCCGTGACCCGGTCGCCGGTGGTGCGCCGGGCATGCTGGCTGAGGCGACGGAGCAGCCGGGTCGCCGCATGTTTTTCCGACACGGATAACCCCGCCATAACCTCGCGCAACCGGTCGACGTGTGCGGGGAATACCTCATCGATCAGTGCTCGCCCCTTCGCTGTCAGCTCGCCAAAGATGACCCGTTGGTCTTCCGCACATGTTCGCCGGCGCATCAACCCACGTTCTTCAAGCTTCTTGACCACGTACGTAGTGCTCGCACCCGTGACGAGAATTCGATCCCGAAGCTCACCGAGCGGGAGCGCCCCCTTGTGATACAGCACCTCGAGCACAGCGAACTCGGTCATGCCCAGGCCGGATTGCGCAAGATGTGGCCGCACACCTTGTTCAATCGCCTGGTATGCGCGAGCAAGGGCGATCACCAACTGCAGTGTCGCAGTTCGATCGGGGGCCCCACCCCCTTCAAGTTCTTTCGACCTCTGTGACATTGATATAATTAGAATTCTAACTAAAGGTCCAGAGGCTGTCAAGAGGCGAGGATCGCGACGGTCCTGACGGGCGGATGGGACTGCATCAAGACAAGGACGAAAGCCGCGCGTCGCTCGACGCCGGGCTGCCGGTCGTGTCGATCTCAATCGGCGACGCGGCCCGCTTTCTGTTCGGCGGGCCGGCGCGGCTCCGGTATCAAAATCGAACTGAGCTGCAGCAGACGCGCGTCGAGAATGCGCAGTGGCTGCAGCCACTGTGGCCCGCAGGTATTGTTAATGGTCAGAATCGCGCTGCCATTCAGGGCGTTGTAAATGTCGAGGTTCACCTGAACGCGCGCGCGGCTCTCCGAGAGGAAGCGCCTCCCGATCCGAAGTTACGCCTTATTTTGGCTCATGGCGGGCTGAGGCTTGACGCCATGGGGCGGCCCTTTCTTCTGAATGTCAACGCTCCCGCGGAAATGGGCACCGTCTGCGATTGCCACGCGCGGCGATACGATGTTCCCGTCGACCGATCCTTCTTCGCGAATGTCGATCCGGTCCGACGCAGTAATATCGCCGTTGACAATTCCCAACACGATCACGGTCTTGGCAAAGACCTGGGCCTTGACCCGGCCGTTCGGCCCGATGGTCAGCACGTTATCTCGGAGTTCGATTGTGCCCTCGACCGTCCCTTCCACAGCGAGGTCTTCGCTGCCGCTCAGCTCGCCTTTCATGACGATCGATTTGCCGATGGAGACGACAGCCTGACCATCGCCGGCGGTCGCCGCCCCAACGACAGGGCGTCGCATCGACGTCGCCGAACTCGGCGGCGCGGGCACCGGGGGTTCACTACTGTCTGGTAACACCGCCTGATCACGATTCCACATTTTCTCCCCTCCCTGTCAGATTCATTTATCGGCCGGACGGTCGCGGCGTCGCATAGTGGAGCCTCGATAGTCCGCCTTCAGTGAGCCTCAGTGACGAAACCAGCGGGCCATCACGCCCCCTCGACTGCTCGGAGTATCCGACGTGGTTTGGTGGGCCGGAGCATCCCACGCCCGGAGTGGCAGACGTATTTCCACCACCATGTTTCCGGGTGGTTCGACCGTCATCCACAAATGGCCGCCACATTCCTGGATAAGTTCCTGAAGGGCCCCAAGGTCCACTCCTGGTTTTTCGGACGCGACCCCGTCAGGAGTCGATTCGGTCGCCCCGTTGCGAAGTTGCAGCGGTCCTTCTGCGGGCATGGCGCGTCTCGCTTCCGTAACCGTGATCAACGCGTGAGGACCTTGACGGACGTTGGGATAGTGTGCGATGAATTTCTGATCCACGACGACGGTGGCAAGTTCGATTCTCAACTGTCCACCGAACGGCATGCGTTCACGTCCGTAGCCGGCCAGATTGACGAAGAGCCTTTCGACATGGTCGGCCCTCATATCCACGTTGAGGGGTGACGAGATCTTCGATACCTCCAGCTCAACATCGTCGCCAGCCACGTGTTTCAAAACCGGCCTCAGATCGCGCAGCACCCTCTTCAAGTCGACCGGCTCGAGGGCACTGGCCTGCTCGTCCCCGTACGCAGCGAGCCTCTGAAGGTAGCCGGCCGCCCGCGCGATCTCATCAAGCAGCATTTCACCCCGTTGCCGAAGGCGTGGGTCGCCGCTGATCGCCCTCAGGAACTGCTGGCCATCGTTATGAACATCCCGTAGCAGTTTGCCGCAGGTGACAGCGCTTTCGGACGCAACCCGGCCAACCGCCTCCATCCGATGCGCCTGGTCAAGTTTGTGCTCGAGAACGCGAAGATTCGTGATGTCCTCAACGGCGATCTCGATCACGTCAGGGGCTGATTCCACCGCCGACAACCGTACGACAACGCGTTTGCCGTCTTGTCGCTTCCAGGCTGTCTCCACCGATTGTCGCGACTTCGTGCTGGAGCACCGCTCGATCAGCCAGGCCAGATCGTCCGGAGATTCGAAGACGGTCTTGGCGAAATCAGCGGTGTGCAACTTATCAGGCTTGCGGTAGCCGACCAAATCCCACAATGCCTGGTTGGCGTGCGTGAGCGCGCCATCCCCGGTGCATCGCCATAGAGCAAGGGGAGATCGTTGGAACTGGCGGCGAATCTCTTCTCGACTCTCGTCGAGTTGCCTCTCCAACTGCGTGACACGGTCGGCTTCCGTCTGCAGGATTTCACAGCGCTTTCTGGCGCCAGTGAGCTCCTGAATCGTCATGTTGAGTGAGCCTTGGAGCCGCTCAATCTGGAGCTCTCGGGCAGCTAACGTCGTCTGGAAATCGTTCTGGAGCTGCGAACGGTCGCGTTCCGCGGCCTGCAGCGACGACGCGTGTTGCGCCGCCTGCTCTTTGATCCGGGCGTCACCTTCGGCCACCGCTGCGGTGAGCTTCGCCAATGCGTCGGCGTGTTCACCCGAGACGCGGTCGAATGTTTGTTGAAAGTCTCTGCGGGCCTCCTCGAGGTGGTGCTGAGCCTCCTTTTGTTCGGCGACGAGCCGCAGGCCTTCGGCCTCCGCCGCCTCGAGGGCTCGCTCGAGGCCTTCGCGCTCCTCCTGGTGCTCGATCTCGCGTTGCCGCGATTGGTCGCGAATCGAGGCGAGCGATGCATCAAGTTCGCCACGAGCCGCCTCGAGATTCCTGATTTCGTTCAGCAGCTCCGTCAGCCGGTCTTTGTGATCCTCCCGCTCCTGTGCGATCTGGTCCTCGAGGCGTGCTACTTCTGCACGGGCGCGCGCTGTCAGGGTGGCGGTTTCGTCGCGGAACCGCTGCTCGGCGTCCGCAGCGGCCGAGCGCACCTCAGCGACCGCACGCTCCACAGCTTCACGATTCGTGATTTCCTGTGCGAGCCGCGACTCGACGTCTGCCTGATGCCTTGTCGCAGTAGTCCGTTCCTGGGTTGCGCGCTCGTCGGCCTCCTTCATCGCCGTCGCAGCGTCGGCCAGTTGACCCTCGAGGCTGCGCCGGGTCGTGGCGGCCTCCGCAAGCTGCGCGGTGAGTTCGGCTTCGAGCTGCGCCAGTCGCTCGACCTCGGTCGCGGCCGTTACGTGGTCGTGCCGCGCTTCGGCCAGCGCGGTCTCCGCGGCATTCACCTGTCGTTTGAAGTCATCGCGCGCCGCGACGGTCTGCGACAATTCGACCTCGAACTGTGCCTGGCATTCAGCCAGCGTGGTCGCCGCGGTCGTCCTGGCCGACGCGTGCTGCCGTTCCGCCTCACGCCGCGCCGCCTCGACCTGCGCCAGCTGCTGCTCGACGTCGGCCCGCGTCGCGCGTTCCTGCCGGATCAGCCTCTCGAACTCTGCCTCGCGCTCGGCGGCCGCCAGCCGGTCTCGAGTGGCGCGCTCGTCGGCCTCCGTCAGCGCCGTCCTCGCGTCGACCAGCTGCCCTTCGAGGCTGCGCCGGGTCGTGGCGGCCTCCGCAAGCTGCGCGGTGAGTTCGGCTTCGAGCTGCGCCAGTCGCTCGACCTCGGTCGCGGCCGTTACGTGGTCGTGCCGCGCTTCGGC
>JBOGIR010000212.1:0-25668 GCA_050742335.1 Vicinamibacterales bacterium
ATGCAGATGCTCAGTGAAGACGATCGGAACCTGCGGGAGATGACAGCCGAGGAGCTGGCGCTCGCATGGGACCTCTGGTTCGACATCGCGCAGACGACGAACGCCAGCGACCCGCCCTACACGCACGGCGTGTTTGCGGGCACGCCGGGTCCGGCCACTACGTACGGCGATCACGACGGTCCGGCTAAAGCCGGACACTACGGACGACCACACGCGGACGCACGCGACCGTCCGTAGTGTCCGCCTTCAGGCAGAGCAGATTCAGATTCCGTACGTTTCCGGATCCCAGCGCAGCCCCAGCTCCGACGGGGGCCCCATGTAGCCGAGCAGCGCGGACGCTGCGACCACAGCGGGGCTCGCGAGGTACCCTTCGCCGCCCACGCCCATCCGGTTCTGCCAGTTGCGGTTGAACGACGTGATGGCGCGCTCGCCGCGCGTGAGCGCGTCCGGCCCCTGCCCGAAACAGGGGCCGCACCACGACTGCCGGATCTCGCCGCCGACCGACCGGAACGCCTCGGCAATCGACTGCCCGCCGAGCCGCGCGTCGGCGCGCTCGATCTGCCGCGCCACGCCACCGGAACCCGGAAACACGATGAACGGCCGCGCCACGCGCGCAGCTCCTGCGCGCCGCGCGTGATGCAGGACGAGCGCCGCCTGCAACAGGTCGTCGTAGCTGCCATTGGTGCACGAGCCGATCAGCGCCTTGTCGAACGGAAGGCGCTCCCGCGCCACTTCGTCGGCCGGATACGCATTGCCGGGACTGAACGGCTTGGCAATCATCGGCCGGACGTCACCGAGCGACAGCTCTTCGTCGATGGCGTACGACGCCGCCTCGCCAGGACCGACGCGTGGATACGGAAACGACGTGATCGCCTTTGCCGCGTACCACTCCCGGGTAACCTCGTCGGCCGCAAAGATCCCATTCATCGCCTCGGCTTCCGCCATCATGTTGGCGATCGTGTTGCGGTACGCCATCGGCACCTGGCGGCGGCCATCCACGAACTCGACCGACATCCCCTGCGCCTGCTGCGCCCCCCAGCGCCGCAGCAGCTCCAGCACGATGTCCTTGCCGCTCACCCACGGCTGCAGCATCCCGGACAAGACGACGCGGCGCGCCTGTGGCAGCGTGAAGTACACGTAGCCCGTCGACCAGCCGAAGCCGAGGGTCGTGGATCCGACCCCCACGCCCACGGCGCCGTACGCGCCGTACGCGCGGCTGTGCGAATCGGCGCCTGGAATGAACTGACCGGGCAACACGAGCCCCTGCTCGGGAAAGTAGAAGTGAAAGATGCCGTCACCGGGCGTCGCATAGTACGGCTTCTCGAGTCCGTGCTCGCGCGCGAATGCCCGGCCGATCGACGTCTGCCGCTCGTCGTCGGCGCGCCCGGTGAAGACAAAATGATCGTTCGCGATTGCGGCCCGCCGCGGGGCCATGGCGTGGCCGCCGGTGATCTGGTTGAAGGTGTGGATGGCGAAGGGCGCCGTGCCGTCGGAGGCCGGCAGCAGATCGGCGTACACGCGCACCGTGTCGCCAGGCTGGAGAGCGCCGCGTTCCTTGTCGACGCGATGGGCCCAGATAATCTGTTCGGTGGTGGTCATCGATCGCGCGAGCGAGGCGTCCGGAAACTCGACGACCGGCTGCCGCTCCACCGATTCGCGACATTCCCGGCGCCCGACGGCGATGATGCCGCCGCCCCGGCGAATCTCTTCTTCCTTGGCCGTGAGCGGAAGCGGGTCGTAGGTCTTCGATTGCGTGACGTTCTCGAGTCGCCTGGTCGCCGGATCGAACAGGAACTCGTCGCCGTCCCGCGCGTCGGCCACAGCCAGCGGACTCTGCACTACGTGCAGGCCGAGGTTGAGGGCGTTGCGACGGAAGATCTCCCCCATGCTGTTGCCGCAGACGATCACCATGTCGAGGCCGGTTTCCTCGGCGATCCCCTTCAGCCCAGCCGGGCTCATTTCGCGCGACGACCCGATGGCAAAGCGGTCGCCCGCAATCACGAAGGTTTCGCCACGGTGCACGCGTGCGCGAAAGTCGGGCATGAGGTACCGGAACGCTCCAGCCTTCCAGCGCTCGTCCAGTGTGTCCAGGCTTTCCGAGACACAGTCGGCCGCGGGCGTGATCTGGTCCGTATCAATGGCGTCGAGCTTCCTTCCGTACCTGGTGCCCGGCAGCCTGGGATCCCAGAAAATCAGCGCCTTGCCGCGGATGGGTCGTCCTGCGGAAGCGTCGGCGATAGCGGACATGGGCGGCATGCGAGGGTGATCGAACCCGATGCCCGGCCCGACCGACCGAGGCTTGGTCGGGGGCATCTACAAGAATAGTACGGCATCAGTCGTGCGACCGTTCACGTCGAGCGAATGGCTCGGATCGGCTCGGACGTGGTGGATTTGCTCGGCAATTCCGGCCGTGTCACACGGCTGTGTTAGGATCGCCGCCTTTCCTTGGCGAACGCTTATGGATGCCCCTACCGACGCCGCCGTGGCAGAACGGCGACGGAACAGACAGCCTCGAGTTCCACGGCCGGCGGCACGTCCTGCGCTCCGTATTGTAGAGCCGGCCGAATTCGATCCGGGTGACCTGAAGAACCCGGCGCTCTACATCAACCGTGAGCTGAGCTGGCTCGAATTCAACCAGCGCGTCCTCGACCAGGCCCTCGCCTCCTCTCACCCGCTGCTCGAACGGGTGAAATTTCTGGCCATCGCCGCGACGAACCTCGACGAATTCTTCATGATTCGCGTCTCGACGATCCAGAAGAACCTGCGCCAGGGCATTGAAGACGTCGCGCCCGACGGATTCAACACGCAGGCACAGCTCGACGCGATGCGGAGCCGCGGTGTGCGAATGCTCCATGAGATCGGGCTCTGCTGGGAGCAGTTGCGCCCGTTGCTGGCAGCCGAGCGTATCGTGCTGCTCGAACCGAAGGAGTGGACCGCTGAGATCCGTGAGTACCTCCACACATGCTTCTCGCGCGACATCTGTCCCGTGCTGACGCCGCTGGCGTTCGATCCCGGACACCCATTTCCACACATCTCGAATCTCAGCAAGAACTTCGCGGTGGTGGTCCGGCATGCCGGCCGGACGAAATTCGCGCGCGTCAAGGTGCCCGACGTCCTTCCCCGGTTCATCCCGCTGCCCGAACGGTTCGAGGTGCAAAAGGCTCTGTCGTTCGTCTTCGTCGAGGACGTGATTCGCGCGAACATGCAGGAGCTCTTTCCAGGCACGCAGGTCAAGGGCGCGCATCTGTTCCGGATCATCAGAGACGCGGACCTCGAGATCGAGCAGGCGGAGGCGGATGATCTGCTCGAGACCGTGGAAACGAGCCTCAAACAGCTGCGGCGCGGCGCCGTGGCGCTGCTGCAGGTCGGCACGGACATGCCGGCGCGCGTGCTGAACATCCTGATCGAGAACTTCGAGATGACCGAAGATCTCGTGGAGCGGACCGACGCGCGAGTCGGGTTCGGCGACTGGATGCAGCTGACGAGGATTCACAGGCCCGAGCTGAAGGACGTGCCGTTCTCGCCGCCCGGCCTGTGGCGCCACGACGAAGATCCGGAAGTCATCTTCGATCAGCTGCGATACCAGGACCAGCTCGTCCACCATCCCTACCAGTCGTTCGTGTCGGTCGAGGCCTTCCTGCGCGCCGCCGTCAAGGACCCGCACGTCGTCGCCATCAAGATGACGCTGTACCGCATCGGCGCCGACTCGCCGCTGATCGATTTGCTCATCGAGGCGGCCGAAGCCGGCAAACAGGTGGCGGTGCTCGTGGAGCTGCAGGCGCGCTTCGACGAGCGCAACAACATCATCTGGGCCAAGCAGCTGGAATCACACGGCATTCACGTCGTCTACGGCTTCGCCGACCTCAAGACGCACGCCAAGCTGTGCCTCGTCGTGCGGCAGGAGCCCGACGGCATCCAGATGTACGTCCACACGGGCACGGGCAACTATAATCCGACCACCGCGAAGGTGTACACCGACATCGGCCTCTTCACCGCCGATCGAGATGTCGTGGCGGATGTCTCGGAGGTCTTCAACTACCTGACGGGCTACTCGAACCAGAAGGAGTTCCGCAGCCTGCTCGTCGCGCCCATCCAGTTGCGATCCCGGCTGTCGGAACTGATCGCGCGCGAGGCCGAGCACGCCCGCGCCGGCCGCGAGGCCCGGATTGTCCTCAAGGTCAACTCCATTACCGACGACCAGATGATCAGGGTGCTGTACAAGGCGGCGCAGGCGGGCGTCTCCATGGATCTGCTCGTCCGTGGAATCTGCTGCCTACGACCCGGCATCCCCGGCGTGAGCGACAACATCCGCGTCCGGTCCATCGTCGGACGCTTCCTCGAGCACTCCCGGATCTTCTGGTTCCTGAACGGCGGCCACGAGGAGATGTACATCGGGAGCGCCGACCTGATGGAGCGCAACCTGGATCGGCGCGTCGAGACGCTGACACCCGTGCGCGACCCCGAGATCGTGGCCCAGTTGCGCGACGTGGTGCTCGCCGGGTATCTGCGCGACACCGACCGGGCGATGGCGCTCGATGCCGCGGGGCACTACGCGCGGCCCGACGCCTCGTCGGGCGGTTTCAACTCCCAGGACTTCCTGCTGAAGCATTACGCCGACGCGCAGAGCGAATAGACATACGGGAAGGGCTATCTGTAATACGAGCCGACGAGCGCGCCGACGACGGCCACCAGGACGGCGACCTGGATGCCGACGAGCCACGTGAAGTGTCGGTCCATTTTCTGATCGGCGGAATCGAATCGCTGGTTCATCTGGCTCTGTGATTGCTCGAACCGCCGATTCATTTGATCCTGCAGCTCGACAAAACGGTGATCGACCTGCTCGAACCGCCGATCCACCTGCTCGAACCGCCGGTTCATTTGATCCTGCAGCTCGACAAAGCGGTGATCGACCTGTTCGAACCGCCGGTTCATCTGGTCCTGCAACCCGGCCAGCGTCCCCCGCAACTCGGTTGCACTCATGGTCTGCGCGTCGATCTTCACTTCGAGCGCGGCGACCCGCTCGTCCAGCGTCGGCATGTCAATCCTTCGGCATTCCGGGCCATGACGACCCGATAGTACATCGTCCTGGACGAGCACGAGACATGCCTCCTGGCCAGACCGCGAAACTCCTCGGTTTCTCGCGTGTCTGGACCACGGACGCTCGATGAGGAGGCAGGAAATGCCGCGCCCGGTGGCCTGGTCATGTGGCAAAATCTGCGCGGTTCGGGTTTCGACTGACCCACTCGATTGAACTGCTACCGATGGCCCGTTCGCGGGGCATGCCTCGGGCCTGGGCGTGTAAGACCATGTCACTGAGCGCCGGCACAAGACTCGGCCCTTACGAAATCGCCGCCCAGATCGGCGAAGGCGGAATGGGCGTGGTCTATCGCGCGACCGACACGAACCTCGGGCGGCAGGTGGCCCTCAAGGTGCTGCCGGAGGCGTTCGCGCAGGATGCCGAGCGCCTGGCGCGGTTCGAGCGCGAGGCGAGGACGCTGGCCGCGCTCAACCATCCCAACATCGCGCAGATCTACGGCCTCGAGAAGTCCGCGGGCACGACGGCGCTGGTGATGGAGCTGGTCGAGGGCCCGACGCTAGCCGAGCGGATCCAGCAAGTCACAAGTCACAAGGCCCAAGGCACAGGTCACAAGGCACAAGGCACGAGTCCCACGTACGTGGGGCGGGTTCCGCGGCGCGAGGATGAACATGCGCGGCGCGGACCCGCCGGAACGGTCGCCGGACCCGCCGTGTCGCGAGGCGGACCCGCCGGGATCCCCCTGGACGAGGCGCTCGCAATTGCGCGACAGATTGCCGAGGCGCTCGAAGCCGCGCACGAGCAGGGGATCATCCATCGCGATCTGAAGCCCGCCAACGTCAAGGTGCGCGACGACAGCGTGGTGAAGGTGCTGGACTTCGGGCTGGCGAAACTGATCGACCAGGGATCAGGGATCAGGGATCAGGGGTTGGGTGGAGCCGCCGCGGACGACGTGGCGACGTACTCGCCGACACTCTCGCTCGCTGCGACGCGGGCGGGCGTGATTCTCGGCACCGCCGCGTACATGGCGCCGGAGCAGGCGCGTGGCAGGCCGGTGGACAAGCGCGCCGACATCTGGGCGTTCGGGTGCGTGCTCTACGAGACACTCACCGGCCGGCGCGCATTCGACGGTGAAGACCTCACCGATACGCTGGCGGCTGTCGTCCGGAGCGAGCCGAAGTGGGACGACTTGCCGGACGCGCTCTCGCCAAGCGTCGGCGTGTTTCTGCGCCGCTGCCTGCACAAGGATCCGAAGCAGCGCATCGGCGACATCCGCGACGTACGACTGGCGCTGGAAGGCGCCTTCGAGACGGCGGCGCCTCAGGTCGCACAGTCCGCGACAGCCGCGCAGCCCGTGTGGCGCCGGGCGCTGCCCGTCGCCGCGACTGCCCTCGTCACGCTCGTCGTCGCCGGCCTCGCGGTGTGGAGCTTTTGGCCCCCCGTGGAATCGCAGGTGGTGACGCGATTCGGGTACGAGCTCCCGCTCGACCAGGCGTTCGCACCCTCGGGTAGCCCGGTGATAGCGGTGTCGCCCGACGGCCGGCGCATCGTCTACAACACGAGAGGGGGACTCTATCTCCGCTCGATGGGTGCCATCGACGCCCGTCTGATTCCAGGTACTGAAGACGGAGTCACGGATCCGTTCTTCGCACCCGACGGGGAATCGATCGCGTTTTATCAGAACGGTCAAATGAAGCGCCTCAGTCTCAGCGGCGGGGCGGCCGTGGTGATCTGCGCGGCGGAGCCTCCGTTTGGCGCGAGCTGGGGGACCGACAACTCGATTCTCTTCGGGCAGGCCAAGGGCATCATGCGCGTGTCGGCGAACGGCGGCACGCCGGGGCTGGTGATTCCGGCCAGGGAGGGCGAGCAGGCAGAAGGCCTGCAACTGCTGCCCGACGGCGACTCGGTGCTCTTCAGTGTGACCACGGCCTCAGGTACTGCCCGGTGGGACGCCGCGCACATTGTCGTGCAGTCACTGTCCACGGGAGAGCGAACGGTCGTGCTGCAGGGCGGGAACAGCGCCCGCTACGTACCTACGGGTCATCTGCTCTACGCCCTGGGTGACGGACTGTTTGCAGTGGCGTTCGATGCCGACCGGCGGGAAGTCACGGGAGGACCCGTGTCCGTCGTGGAAGGGGTCGCGCGCGGAGGCAATGCGGCTGTCGGCTCCAGCACCGCGCAGTATGCAGTGTCTGATGCGGGCACTCTCGTATACGCCCCGCCGGACCCCGCCTTTGGCTTTGGGGCGGCAGCGGGGCCGCCGACCACACTGGTCTGGGTGGACCGGGACGGACGGGAGGAACCACTGGCTGCGCCGCCCCGGGCGTACGCCTATGCGCGCCTCTCGCCCGATGGGACGCGCGTGGCGCTCGACGTACGCGACCAGGAGCGAGACATCTGGATCTGGGACCTTCGGCGGCAGACGATGACGCGGTTCACGTTCGACCCGGAGTCAGACATCCTCCCGGTGTGGACGCCGGACGGCCGGCGACTGGTGTGGGCATCCCAGCGCGCGGGTCGGTACAACCTCTATTGGCAGGCCGCCGACGGCACGGGCGCCGTTGAGCGACTGACCGAGAGTCCCAGCCCCCAGCGCGCCAACGGATTCACGCCGGACGGGCGGCGGCTCGTCTTCGCGCAGGATGCCGAGAGACAGCAGGGGCGGGACCTCTTTCTGCTGCCGTTTGAGGGCGAGCGGCGCGCGACCCGGCTCGTGCAGACGATGTTCGACGAGCGGAACGCGGAGATCTCGCCCGACGGACGCTGGCTGGCATACGAGTCGAGTGAATCGGGGCAGTTTCAGATCTACGTGCGGCCGTTTCCAGATGCGGAGCAGGGGCGGTGGCAGGTCTCGACGAGCGGCGGGGTGCAGCCGCTGTGGGCGCGGAGCGGACAGGAGCTTTTCTACCTGGCGCCCGACGGAACGCTGATGGGCGTGCCCGTGGACGCTCAGGGCGGCGCGAGCTTCGCGGCGGGCACGCCCGCCACACTGATTGCGGGCGCAGGGTATTCCGCCGGCATCGCGGCCCAGTTCAGCCGCACGTACGATGTGGCCCCGGACGGCAATCGCTTTCTCCGGATCAAATCGAGTACGTCGGCCGCCGACGATGCTCGGCCTGATCTCGTCGTCGTCCAGGGCTGGTTCGAGGAACTGAGACAGCGAGTGCCGACAGGGAGGTAAGATCGTTCGGACCCGCCTTCGCTCGCCGCTGGCTGTCTCCGGCGAGCTATAGCGAGGCCTCGCCGTAGCTTTGCGATGAGCGTACGTGAGCGCAAAGCGTAGGCGGGTCGTTCTGAAGGCGTGTGCCGATGCGAAGACCACGCACTCATTGCCTGTTTCTCGTGGCACTGCTGACAGTGCTCTGCAGCCGCCCCACGCTGGCCCAGGTGGATATCGCCGGCAACTGGCGCCCGCTACCCCGCAACCAGGACGGGAGCGGCCTGACCGGCGACGCCGCCGGGGTTCCTCTCAGCCAGGAGGGCCGGTGGAGGGCCGACAGTTGGTCCCCGGCCGACTTCGATACCGCTGAATGGGTGTGCCGCCCGCACGCCTGGGACTACTCGCTCGAAGGACCGCTCTCGCCCATCCGCTTCTGGCCGGAGGTTGACGAAGCCTCGCAGAAGCTCGTGGCCTACCGTGGTCACATCCATATGGAGGAACAGCAGACGGCCATCTGGATGGACGGCCGGTCGCATCCACCCGAGAATGCGCCTCACACGTGGAGCGGCTTCTCCACTGGCGAGTGGGACGGCGACACCCTCGTCGTCACGACGACGCACGTCAAGGAGGCGTACATCCGCCGAACGGGGTTGATGCGCAGCGACCGGACAACGGTGCGCACGCGGTGGCGGCGGATGGGCAACTACCTGCAGGCGACGGCCGTCATGTACGACCCCGTCTACCTGGCGGTGCCGTACATCCGCTCGACGATGATGTGGGTGTTCGACCCCGCCATGAGGATGGACCCGTATCCGTGCGAAGAGGCGACGGAAACCGCCGTCCCGCGCGGTCAGGTGCCGCACTTCCTGCCAGGGCGGAGTCCGCTGCCGGGCCTCGATCCCAATCTCACGGATCGATTCGGCACACCACATCAACCGAGGCTGGGCGGGCCGGAGACGATGTATCCCGAGTACATTGCCAAGATGAAGACGTTTCCAAGGCCCGCCAAGAGGGCTGTGGGTGCCACGGAGGGAGGACCTTGATGACTCTCACTCTCCGACGCGCCGCGTGCGTGGTGATCGTCGCCGCGTTGGCGAGCAGTCCAGCCCTGGCGCAGGTTGACCTCACCGGCATGTGGCGTCCGCTCGCCCGCAACGAAGACGGCAGCGGGATGGACGGCGACTACGCGGGCCTTCCGCTGAACGCCGCCGGACGGGCGCGCGCGCAGGCCTGGGCGCCCGAGAACTTCGAGGTCCCCGAATGGGTGTGCCGTCCGCACGCGTGGGACTTTTCGCTCGAGGCCGGAGCCGCGCAGCTCCGCGTCACCGCGAACATCGAGGACGCCACGCAGCGGTTGATTGGCCTTCACGGCCGCCTCTCGATGCGCGAGCAGGAGACGGACATCTGGATGGACGGCCGGCCGCGTCCGCCCGACCACGCCCGCCACAGCTGGAGCGGTTTCTCGACCGGCGAATGGGAGGGACGCACGCTCGTACAGACGTCGACCCACCTGAAGGAGGCCTATATGCGCCGGTGGGGACCGATGCGGAGCGATCAGGCGACGGTGCGCATCCGTTGGAAGCGCATCGGCGAGTACCTGCGCGCCACCGTCATCGTCTACGACCCCGTGTACTTCGAAACGCCGTACATCCGGACGTCGCTCTTCTGGATAGACGACCCCAATCTGGTGTTGCCGCCATATCCGTGCGAAGAGGCCACCGAGACGGTTGTCGAGCGCGGCACGGTCCCCCACTATCTGCCGGGCCAGAGCCTGCTGCCCGGACAGGATCCGAAAGTCACGGATGCGTTCGGGACGCCGTATGAAGCGAGGCTGGGCGGGGCGGACACGATGTATCCCGAGTACATCGCAAAGATGAAGAGCTTCCCGCGCCCGCCGCAGGTGCTGGGCGAGCAAGGAGCGCGTGGCCAATGAACCAGCCAAGGGCCTGCCCTTCATATCCCGATGAAAAGAATGCCCTTGGCTGGTTGGCAGTGTCTCTTGGCGCGCTCTGCGCGCCGTGGACCGCTACCCGGCCACTCACCAACGTCGCGCGCAACGGGTACGAAATTCTCGTACACGGCCGTCTAGCGGTCCAACGGGCTACATCGCTCGCGGGAATGCGTCTCGTCGCGACCTGGCTCACGGTCGCGGGATGCCTGGCGCTGGGCGGTTCGACCGAGCCCGTCCACTCGCAGTCGGGTCCGGGGGCCGCCCGGCAGAACGCGTGGGCGTGGAAACCGGCGATTCCCTCGGTCGCGACAGGCGACGTCGAAGTCCTGCCAGTCCGCGGCAAGGTCTACATGCTGGTTGGGGCAGGCGGCAACATCACCGTGCATGCGGGTGACGACGAGGTGCTGCTCGTGGATGCCGGTGTCGAGTCGATGAGCCAGAAGGTGCTGACCGCGGTCCGCAGCATCTCGAAACGGCCGATCCGGTACATCGTCAATACGAACGAGCGCGAGGACCACACGGGAGGGAATGAGGCGCTCGCGGCGGCGGGCAGCTCGATTCCGTTTCGCATCTCGACCGACCCGCGAGTCTCGGACGGCAGGATTGGGAAGGACCGGGCGAACGTCGTCTCGTACCTCACCGTCTTTCACCGCATGTCGGCGCCCACCGGGCAGAAGGCCCCGCGCCCGGAAGCGGCATGGCCCGACAACACGTACTCGACGCCTCAGAAAAAGCTGTTCATCAACGACGAGCCGATCCTGATCATGCATTTCCCGTCGGGCACGGACGGGAACAGCATCGTGCACTTTCGGACCTCGGACGTTGTCAGCGTCGGGGACCTGGTCGACTTGACCGCCTACCCCTTCATCGACGTGAAGGCGGGCGGGAGCATTCAAGCGGTTGTGGAGAGTCTCAACCGGTTGATCGACATCACCATTCCAGGCAAGAAGTCGGAAGGGGGGACGCTGGTGATTCCCGGCCACGGACGGCTGGCCGATCAGCCGGATGTGGCCTACTACCGCGAAATGGTCACCATCGTGCGCGACAGAATTCAGAACATGATTTCCAAGGGCATGACGCTCGAGCAGGTGAAGGCGGCACGGCCCACGCTCGACTACGACACGCGCTACGGGAAGGACACGGGAGCCTGGACCACGAACATGTTCGTCGAGGCCGCGTACGAGAGCCTGAAAAATAGTAGGCAGTAGGCAGTAGGCGGTAGTTGGTAGTTGGTAGTTGGTAGTTGGTAGCTGGTAGGCGGTAGTTGGTCGGCCGTCGATGGAGACATGTCATGAAGCGCACGATCGTTGTGCTGGTAGTGGTTGCCGTCGTGCTGACAGGCGCCGTCCAGGTGTTTGCCCATCACTCGTTCACGGCCGCGTACGACTCGACCAAGCGCGTCGAGATCGAGGGCGTCGTCAAGGAATTCGTCTGGCGCAATCCCCATTCGTTCGTGAGGATCGAGGTGACGACGAAAGAGGGTGCCACCGAGCTCTGGAATCTCGAATGGGGATCGACCACCCAGCTGCAGGCCGCCAAGTATCCGGTGACGAGGACCACCATCAAGGCGGGCGACCGCATCATCGCGGGCGGCGAACCCGGACGCGACCCCTCGGCCAGGCGCGTGCGCATCTTCAGCATCAAGCGCCCCATCGACGGCTGGCTGTGGGAGGGGACGGTGGACTAGCCGGGGGAGTGATCAGGGATCAGGGAATTTCACCGGAGATCGGTTGGGTTGGTGATGATGAAGCCCTATGGAGGTCAGGCCGACATGGATCGCCTGACCGCGCGAGTAGGCTGAGGGAATCCGCCAGCTCACGGAGCTGGCGTGCTGCGGCCGCTCGAGCCCTCGCAGCGCGGTCCGGCCACCGGAATCGGGATTCATCATCACCAACACAACGGAGCTCCGGAGAGCTCCGGAATTAGGGATCAGCGATCAGGTACGAAGCACACGAACATGACGATCAGGGTTCGACTGCTCCTCCTCGTATGTGTCGGCCTTGCGATGTCGGTCGGCATGCAGGCCCAGGGACGCGGGGGCGCCGGCGCGCCGGGCGGGGCCGTTTCTCCAGCGCGCGTCGTCGCGCCGAAAGATCTGACGGGGTACTGGGTGTCGGTCGTCGCCGAACACTGGCATCTGCGCATGCTGGTGCCGCCGAGAGGCGAGTTCGCCATGCTGCCGCTCAATGCCGAGGCGCGCAGGATCGCCAACACCTGGGATCCAGCCAAGGAACCCGCGGCCGAGCAGTGCAGATCCTACGGGGCGGCGGCCATCATGCGCGTCCCGAGCCGCCTGAACGTCCACTGGGCCGACGACAACACGCTGCAGATGGACATCGATTCGGGCACCCAGACGCGGGTGTTCCATTTCGGCGGGGGTGCGGCGCCGGCCAATCAGCCGCCGCAGTGGCAGGGGTACTCCGTGGCGGAATGGGAGGGCGTCCCCGCTCAGGAGCTTCGCGCGCGAAAAGCCGGGGCGCCACCCGATCCCCGCGGCGGGCTGAAAGTGACCACCACGCGGATGCGCGCAGCGTACCTGCGCAAGAACGGCGTGCCCTACAGCGAGAACGCGACGCTCGTCGAGTACTTCGACCGCTTCACCGAGCCCAACGGCGACGACTGGATTGTCGTTGACAGCATCGTCACCGACCCGCAATACCTCACACAGCCGTATCTCACGAGCAGCGCGTTCAAGAAGATTCCCGACCGATCGGGCTGGGACCCGACACCCTGCCGGGCAGATCAGGCGAGGTAATCGCTCGGGCGTTCGGACCCGCCTTCGCTCGCCACTGGTTGTTTGCGGCGAGCTATGGCGAGGCCTCGCCGTAGCGTTGCGCCGATTGTACGCGAGCGCAAAGCGTAGGCGGGTCGTTCAGAAGAGCACCCACCAGAACGCGGCGACGGCGATCGCGACCGGGACCATCACCATCGGATACGCGATCACGGACGCGACGAGCAGCACTGCAACCGTCACCACGAACGCCAATGGACCAAGCGGCCACAGTAGCGCGAGAGCGACTCTCTCGACAGGCCGCGCGTCGCTCATGACGAGACCCCACCCGACGCCCACGACATAGACGACGATGGCCAGCGCCGAATACGTCACAAACGCGATCTTACCTGCTACACTTGCGCATTCGTGATTCCTGCTCACCAGAGACACTGCGCCCACCTGACAACAACATTCGCAAGCTTTCTGATCGGGTTCCTGGCGTGTGCCACGTCGGCGCCGGCGCAGCAGTCGACGGGCAGCATTGCCGGACGAGTAGTCGACGAGCAGGATGGCGGCATCGCAGGTGCTGTCGTCACAGCGCGACATGCGGACATCGGCTTCACGCGCGAAGTCACCACGGACGCCAACGGGCTCTATCTGCTCAATGCTCTTCCAGTCGGCCTGTACGAAGTGGCCGCCGTGCGAACCGGGCTCGCGCGCTTCGAGCGTGCCGGCGTCATCGTGAACGTGGCGCGAACGGCCGATCTCGACATCGTCCTACGTGTGGCCTCGCTGGCCGAAACCGTAACCGTGACGGCGGAGTCGCCGGCCGTGTCGGTGAGCTCTTCGACGATGGGCGAGGTGGTCGAAACGAGGCGGATTGAAAGCCTGCCGCTCAACGGCCGGCAGTTCGCGAATCTGGCGGCAACGGTGCCAGGCGTCGGCCTCGGATTCCACTCCGATCTCACCAAGAGCACCCAGTACAGCCCGCAGATCAGCGGTGGCAACGGGCGCAACGTCAATTACGTGGTGGACGGCGGCGACAACAACGACGACACGGTGGGCGGCCTGCTGCAGCTCGTCCCACTCGAGGCCATCCAGGAATTCAACGTCATGACGCAGCGCTTCGATGCCGAGCACGGCCGGGGCGACGCGGTGCTGAACGTGGTCACCAGAAGCGGCACGAACGACCTGCGCGGCAGCTGGTTCACGCTGCTTCGGGACAACGGGCTGAACGCGCAGACGTTCACTGAGCGCATCAACAATATCGACAAGCAGACGTATGGGCGCCAGCAGTTCGGCGGCAGTGTCGGCGGGCCGATCGTGGCGAACAAGGCACACTATTTCGCCGCCTTCGAGCGCACGCAGCAGGACACCAAGCAGATGGTCAACACGCTCGGCCTGTTCCAGTCCGAAGACGGCGTGTATGACGTCCCGTTTCGGGAAACCCTGTTCACGGGCAAGGTCACGGCGGCGCCGACTCCCACGCACTATGTGGCGCTCCGGTACGCCCGCGACACCAATGCGCAGCCGACGGGTGCCGGCCTGCGGGCGGCTCGATCGTCCTGGGCCACCAGCCACAACACATTCGACTCGGTGAACGCCAATCACAACTGGGTGATCGGCCGGTCGAGGCTCAACGAGCTGGTGTTCCAGTACTCGACGTTTGTCAACGACATTCCGGCCACGGACGCGGGCCCGCACCTGCGGTTCCCGAACGGGGTGACGGCCGGCACGAGCCCCGCCGCACCGCAGAGCACCGAGCAGACGAAGTGGCAGCTGCGCGACGACGTCTCGTGGACCATGACCGGCGCCGGCCTGGGCCATCAGTTCAGGGCAGGGGCGAACTGGATTCATGAACCGCACCTGTTCGTCGAGGTGGGCCAGGGTACGGGCGGCATCTTCACGCTGGGCGCCAATAACATCAACGCGCCGGTGACGTCGATCCTTGTCATTGGCGGCAACACCGAGCTCAACATTCCGATCGATTCGTACGCGCTCTACATCCAAGACGACTGGAGGGTGAGCCGCCGCCTGACGCTGAATCTCGGCGTGCGCTGGGATTACGTGGACGGCATTCCGTTCGATCAGAGCCGCAACCCGAACTTCCAGGTGCTACAGGCGGCGGGACGCGCCGGTCGCTTCGCCGGCACCGCCCTCGAGGATTTCGGCCAGGAGCTGAGTGGCGACATGGACAACATCCAGCCGCGTCTCGGCTTCGTCTACGACCTGCGCGGCGGCGGCCGGGATGTGATCCGAGGTGGATGGGGCGTGTACACCGATTTTGCGTACACGAATGCCAACGTGCTGACCGCCGCCATCGACGCCTCGGGCGGCTCCGGACCGGTGTTCGTGGCCAACGCCCCGGGCGGCATCCGTCGACCCGATGGCGCTTTCTTTCGGGTGACGGACCCGCTTTCCCTCATTGCGTCGCAGAACCTCGTCAACCCCAACATTCCACCGCTCGCAGGCGAAGTGGTATCGCCGCGACTGGAGCAGCCGTTCACGTATCAAGCCAGCCTTGGATGGGCGCGTCAACTCGACGCTGCCATGTCAGTGTCGGCGGACTACGTGCGCGTGGACGGCCACGATCTGAACCTGCGCCTCCGGCCGAACGCGATCGTCGGTGGGCGACGGTATCTCGCCGATCTACCCATCCAGCCCAACTCGATCGGCTTTCGCACGGCGATCAGCAAAGGCACGAGCCGCTACGACGGTGTCATCCTGGCGCTTCGGCGCCGCGCCACACGCGGGCTGGATGTCAGCGGCTCCTACACGTTGGCGAAGACGACGAGCGATGTGGGCACGGCCTACGATGAAATCGTCCAGAACCTGGTGCAGGACGTCACCAACCCATTCGGGCCGGTGCAGCAGGGGCCATCCACGCGCACCGACGCGCGCCATCGCGTCACCGTCAGCGCCATCATCGATGTGCCGTGGGGCTTTCGTGTATCCCCGGTCTACCTGTTCCGATCCGCACTGCCGACGCACTCGTTCGAGGGAATGGATCTCAACGCCGACGCGAACGTCAACGACAAGACGGCGAGGGCCTACCGCTTTACCGGTCTCAACGACGATGGGTCAGCCAGCTTCGAGGAACGCGGCGCGTGCGACACGGTGAACTGCAGCCGCCGCGCGTTCTTTTCGCAGTTGAACCTGCGCATCAGCCGGCCATTCATGCTGTGGCGCAGTCTCCGCCTCGAGGCCATCGGCGAAGTGTTCAACATGTTCAATGCGAAAAACCCGTCTATTCCGCTGATGACGCAGCGGCTGTCGGCCGGCGGGGCCCCACTCTCGTCCTTCATGCAGCCGACCGCGTATGCCGGCGACTATCAGCAGCCCGAGCAGCGCGTGGGGCAAATTGGGTTTAGGATTACGTTCTAATCAGGTCACAAGTCGCACACAGGTCACACGCAAACTGGCCACAGAGGCATAGAGTCACAGAGCCAGACTTCTCTCTGTGATCTCCGTGTCTCCGTGGCCCGTGTTCGTGTTGTAACTCGAGCGCGGAGCGATGGTCAACGACGCCCATTGCCATTTTTTTTCGAGAGCGTTCTTCTCGGCGCTGGCGCGCCAACGCGCGGCGACCACCGACGTTCGGGATCTGTATCGCGAACTCCAGTGGGACGATCCAGGCACCACGGAGGCCCTTGCCGATCGCTGGGTCAAGGAGCTTGACGCGAGTGGTGTCCAGCGCGCCGCGCTGATCGCGAGCGTGCCAGGGGATGAAGCGTCGGTGGCGGCCGCCATCGCCCGGTACCCGTCGCGCCTTGTCGGCTTCTTCATGCTCGATCCGTCGGCCGCCGACGCTCTCGATCGGACTCGGCACGCGCTGACCGAGCTGGGCCTGAGGGCCATGTGTCTGTTCCCGGCCATGCACCACGTGCCGCTCCACGACGAACGGACGCTTCGTGTGGCGGAGGCCGCCGCCGCATGCCCCGGCGCGGCCGTGTTCGTCCACTGCGGCGTGTTGTCGGTCGGCGTGCGGCGGAAACTCGGGCTGCCGAGTCGTTTCGACCCGCGTCTGGGCGATCCGCTCGCGGTGTCACGGCTCGCGCTCGCCTTTCCAGGGACGCCGTTCATCGTGCCGCACTTCGGCGCCGGGCTGCTGCGCGAAGCGCTCATGGCCGCAGACGCCTGTGCCAACATTTATCTCGACACGTCGAGCTCGAACAGCTGGATTCGCTATACGCCCGGCCTGACCCTTGACGACGTGTTCAAGACGGCGTTGACCGTGCTCGGACCGTCGCGCCTGCTCTTCGGCACCGATTCGTCGTTTTTCCCGCGCGGCTGGCAGCGCGCGATTCACGAGCAGCAGAAGGCCATCGTCGATCGCCTCGGCGTCACGCCCACGGACGCGGCCCTGATGTTCGGTGGGAACTTCGAGCGGTTGTTTCCGGCGTCCTAACCACGGATGCGCAGGCTCTAAAGCCTGCGCCCTCCACACAGCCGACTACACGCGGGCGACGACCGCCGGTGTACCACCGCACCTGTAGAGCGCACGCTTCAGCGTGCGCGGCGCAGGCTCTTGGACTGTACGGGCGTCACCCGGCCTGCACGGTGCGAAGTGCCGCCCTCACCCGTTCAGGCGTGAACGGCACGGTCCGCAGCCTCACGCCGGTCGCGTCGAATACCGCGTTGGCGACCGCAGCGGCCACCGGCGCGGTCGCGGCCTCCCCAGCTCCAAGGAGCGGCTGGTCCGGGCGATCGATCAGGATCACGTCGATGGCTGGCACTTCCGGGAACGTGAGAATCGGATAGGTCGTCCAGTCAACACTGGTCACGCGCGAGCGATCGAACGTGACCTCCTCGTGCAGCGTCCGGCTGAGGGTCTGCACGATGCAGCCCTCAACCTGGTTTCGCAAGCCGTCTGGATTGATCACGAGTCCGCAGTCGTGGGCACAGGTCACGCGTCGTACGGTGATGCCACCGTTTGCTGGATCGACGGCCACTTCCATCACCATCGCCACGTAGTTCTCCGCCTGTTTGTACCGCATGTAGGCGACCCCGCGGCCGACGAGCAAGCGGCCCTGTCTGGCCTGCGGATTCGGCGACGCCCGCGCCTGCCAACCGAAGGCCAAGGTGGCTCGCGTCAGCACGTCGATGGCGCGCGGATCGGTGAGACGCTTCAACCGGAATTCGACCGGATCCAGGCCCGCCGCGGCCGCAAGCTCGTCGGTGAACGCCTCCACGGCGAAGACGTTCGCGATCTTCCCCGGCGCCCGGAGGTTCGACAACTGCAGCGGCGTTTCCTTGAGGAAGTGCGCGACGACGCGAACGTTGTCGGCCTGGTATGGCGGATCGCCGTTCTGCGTGATGGCACCGGAGCCCTGGCCGTGATCCTGAGCGAGGCCCGCCGCGTCGGCGGCCAGCAGCGCCCGGGCGCCCTGCCCGGCATCGGGCACCCACATCTCCGTCTCCCACGCAACGATGCGTCCGGCTGCGTCGAGTCCGGCCCGCACATCGAGCAGCTGTTGCGGACCCTTGGGATCCCAGCCGTGCTCGTCCTGGCGCGACCACTGCACACGCACCGGCTCGCCGAGCGTCTTCGACAGCAGCACGGCGTCGGCAGCCACATGGTCACCACCATTGGTGCCATATGACCCGGCGCCCTCGAGGAAGATCACATGCATCTTGTCCGGCAGGAACCCGAACACACGTGCCAGGGTGTTGCGCAGACCGTGAATCCCCTGTGACGCCGACCAGACGGTGACAGTGCCGTCGCCGCGCACGTCTGCGACCGCGCACGACGGCCCGAGCGACGCATGGCCCTGAAACGGCCAGAAGAACGTGGCTGACAGCCGCTTCGCGGCACCCGGCATGGCGGCCACCGAGTCACCTCGATTGACGACCGTCTGATCGCGCGCAACAGCGGCCGCGCGCGAATAGCGATCGAGGCCGACGTGACCTGGAAGCCCTTCCCGATTGCTCCACGTGGCCTTTAGTGCAGCGGCCGCGCGCACGGCGGCCCATTCGTCGCGGGCCACCACCGCGAGGAAGCTCCCGACCTTCACAACACGTGCGCCTGGAATGCCACGCAGAGACGACTCATCGACAGACACGAGCGTGGCGCCAACCGCAGACGGGCGAATCACGCGACCGTGCCACATTCCCGGCAGCGTGAAGTCCTGCACGTATGGATGACGTCCCGTGCATTTGTCGGGGACGTCCGGCCGCGGGAGTGGTTTGCCGACCACGGCATAACGAGCCGGGGACATGAGAGGCGCCATGCGATCGACTTTGAGCGCGAACCGGCGGTCCCCAATCAGCGTGCCGATGCCGATCCCGGCGCCGCCGGCCAGCGGCCGGACCTGCCCGTTGTCGATCGTCAGCTCGACGACCGGCCGGTTGAGCTGCGCGGCACCGAGCGCCAGCAGCGCCTGCCGTGCCGTAGCCGCGGCCTGGCGGATCTCTGTTCCGCCGCGCGTGAGCCCGGTGCTCCCTCCGGTTCCGCCCTGATCGGGGCACAAGGCGGTGTCGCCCTCAATGACGGCGATTCGCTCGGCTGCCACGCCGAGTTCCTCGGCCGCCATCTGGGCCAGCGCCATCCGCAAGCCGGTGCCGACGTCAACTTTGCTCGTATACAAGGTGACCGAGCCGTCGGTATGAATCGCGAGGAAGCTGTCGACTTCGCTCGGATCGAGCACCCGTCCGGCATCGCCCGCGGTCGAGGGCGCCTGCGCCGCCCCGCGCCTGGGCACCGTCGCAAGTGCAAAACTCACCACCAGGGCGCCGCCCGCCTTCAGGAGGTCTCGACGCGAGAGTGAGGTCAGGACGTCCATGGCTACACCTGCGAGGCGCGCATGACCGCGCGAATGATACGGGTGTGCGTCCCGCATCGACAGAGGTTGCCGGCGAGTGCTTGCTTCACCTGCTCGAGCGTCGGCTTGGGCGTGCGCGCCAGCAGTGCCGTGGCCGCCATGATCATGCCGTTGGTGCAGTAGCCACACTGAGCGGCCTGCTCGTCGATGAAGGCGGCCTGAAGCGGCGTCGGCCGCTCAGGTGTCCCGAGACCCTCGAGGGTCGTGACGTCCCGGCCGGCGACGCGGCTCACCGGCGTGGTGCACGACCTGCTTGCTTCCTTGTTGACCAGGACCGTGCAGGCGCCGCACTGTCCGAGCCCGCAGCCGAACTTCGGCCCGTGCTGCTGGAGTGTGCCGCGGAGGACATACAACAGCGGCTGCGCCGGATCCCAACTGTCAACCGTCACGGGCCGGCCGTTCAGGCGGAACCTGTAGGTGGGCATATCGCGATCCCTCCCGGAATCAGGAGATTCTACACTGGAGATCTCCGGAGAGCAGTTGTGTTGAGGATGATGAAGCCCTATGGAGGTCAGGCCGACACGGATCGCCTGACCGCGCGAGAAGGCTCAGGGAACCCGCCAGCTCACGGAGCTGGCGTGCTGCGGCCGCTCAAGCCCTCGCAGTGCGGTCCGGCCACCGGCCAGCCTCCGCCAAGGCTTCGGCGGCCCGCCGTAGCTTCAGCGAAGGCGGGAATCGGGATTCATCATCCTCAACACAACTGAGCTCCGGGTGAGCGCGGTTTCACGTGCGTGTGGCGCGAACCCTTGGGTTCGCCCCACGCTCGACGGTTTCTTCACAGGCTCTCAGGTTGGTGAAGCAGGCGGATGTACACCTCGAGGTCTGAGGCTGAAAAGCAGCAGAAGATCACCTCGCTCAGGGAGCCGCCGCGCGACAGGACATCGCGCACGCTGGATACGGCGACCATGGCCGCACGTTCGATCGGATACCCATAGACACCCGTGCTGATCGACGGAAAGGCGATCGACTGCAGGTCGTGCGCCATCGCCAGTTCCAGGGAGCGCCGGTAGCACGACGCCAGCAGTTCCGGCTCCCGGTGTCCGCCGCCCCGCCACACGGGACCGACCGTGTGAATCACGTACCGGGCCGGCAAGCGGTACCCCTGCGTGAGTTTGGCGTCGCCGGTGTCGCAGCCCCCCAGCGTCCGGCACTCCTCCAGCAGCTGGCGCCCGGCGGCGCGGTGAATCGCCCCGTCTACACCGCCGCCGCCCAGGAGCGACGTGTTGGCGGCGTTGACGATGGCGCCAACCGCCAGCGTCGTGATATCCGCGCGAATCGCTCGAATCGGTAGAGGCAACACCTACCCCCAAGATTCACTTCACCTGATGATCACGACACACCGAGGCACTGAGGCACCGAGGCGAACCATTAGATTTTCTCGGTGTCTCGGTGTCTCGGTGTCTCGGTGTTGCCGTATTCGGTATCAACCCAAATGAGCTCCGGTGAGCTCCGGGATTAGGTCAGAGTTACGGCACGATTGCAATCGCCCGCAGCGGCGCCCCGCTGCCGCCGCCAATCTTCATCGGGAGCGCGATGACGAGCGCGCCGCGCAACGGCAGGCGCTCGAGCGCGGTCAGGTTCTCAAACGCCGGCACGTTGCGCTCGAAGAGCGTGCGATGCGTCTCATACAACGTCGATTGACCGTAGTCGATGCTCGCCGTGTCGATCCCCACCGCCTTGACAGGCCGGTTGGCCGTCAGCCACCGGGCCGCGTCGGGATGCAGGCCTGGAAAGTGCAGGTTCCGCACGGCATCGGCCCCGCGCCCGGCCGTGCCCAGGTAGCCGGCCGCGTCCGGCCATCGGCGTGAAAAGCCGGTCCGGATCAGCAGGATGGCATCCGACGAGATCGAACCGTGTTCGCGCTCGGCACGCTGCAGATCGTCGACGGTCACCTGATAATCGCGGTCGGCGTCGGCCTGCGCGACCACGTCGACGACGACCACCGGTCCCAGGAACCGCTCGAGCGGAATCTGATGCACCGTCTGCCCGCCTCGCGAAAAATGGACGGGCGCATCCAGATGCGTGCCGCCATGCTCTGCCGTGAAGAAATTATTGGCGGCGTAGTAATACCCCTGCGGCGTGATACCGTCCGCCGTCTTCTCGAGACGGAACCGCTCCGATGTGGGCCAGAAGATCGTCGTCTCGTCGTAGACGTGCGACAGATCGATGAGCCGTCCGTTCGGCAGCGACAACCCGGACGACGCAGAAGGCGGGGAAGGGGGCGCACAGGCACTCGCCAGCACGAGGACGAGGACGATCGCCTGCCTTTGGCAACGGATGCGTCTCATCGTTTCTTCCGACGCGCGGCCGCTATCGCGGCCAGCGACGCACCAGCGACCACGCCGCACACGAGCAACCCGACCGTGTCGATCAGCCGGAGCCCCCGGGAAAACGTCACGATGCCGGCCACTGCGGCGATCAGCACGAGTAGCGGCACCGTACGCGTGGTCACGGCGAGTGTCGAACGCGCCGTAAGTGTACGTCCGTCACCCGCGTGCGACGCAACAGGAATCTAACCTAGAACACCCTCGGCCAGACGTACAGCGGATACGCATAGGCCTCGCTGGCGTGAGGACCAGTCCGTGGAGCGGCTCGTTCGGCTGCGTCCGCACGCTGAGCGGCGGGCCAGCGATGCCCGGCTGCACCTGCGTACGTCGGGCTGTCGAGAACCGGTGCGTAGAACTTCTCGAGGATCCGGTTCTCCCACCAGGCGGTCACCACGTCGCCGTCGGCCCAGGCGTCATTGCGCCGGCCAACGTGCCACAGCCCCTCGGTCAGATACTGGTCCTCCCGCCACAGCCGCCGCTGCACGAGCGGCGGCCGGGTGTGCCAGCGCCCGGCGCGATCGCGCGACGCGCGCTCCAGCGTCTCGGCGCTGTAGCGCGATCGGAACGAACCGATCTCGGGATCGCCGACGTCGTAACCGACGTGGACGGTCAGGAAGAACGCCGCAAATACGACCAGACCGGCGGCCGTCCACCTGGCAACACGCACACGCGATCCGGGTGGCAGCCGCAGCGCAAGCCGTCCTGGTGGATCCAGACTGGTCGCAAACAACAGGCCGCACGCGCTGGCGACGGTATTCAGCACGATGTCGCGCGCCTCGCCGGCCCTGATCGGAATGAACCACTGGAACCATTCGTCGACAATGCCCGCAATGGTTCCCGCTACAACCGGCAGCACGAACAGTGACACGTCATCCACGGAGCGCCATGCGCGGTAGAACAGCACCCCAAGCAGGCCGTATTCGATGAAGTGAACGCTTTCAGTCGCGCCGAGCGCGTTGACGAAGATATAGGCTGCCCCGGCGGTCACGGCGACGGCCAGCAGTCCGTACCGAACCAGGTGACGATCGCGAATACGCGCAACGGCCACGAGCAGCGCGATACCGGCTGGCACGGCAGTGGCGCCGACGGCGATGGCATCGAACTGCCTCGGCCAGGCGGTGCTGACGAAGCCGAATGCCTCTTGAGCGATGGGCGCCGAGAGAATGATTGCCGCCGCAGCCGTCACGGCGAGAACGAGCCGCTGGCGCACCATTGGGAACGTGCATCTTATCTCGTCGGGCGGCCGGTCTCCGGCCAGAGCCCACGACGCCCTCACGGTCCGGCAGAGGCTGGACGCACTCACGGTCCGGCTAAAGCCGGACACTACGTACGAAGGCGTCTAGGAGAGTTGCCAGAGCAGGTACGCGGCCAGCGCCGATCCGGCAACTGCGGTCCCGTACGACACGACCGTGATCACCTCGTTCAGATGCCTGATCTGCAAACCGTCGTAGAGCGTATGCCGGAATCGATGCGCCCAATGAAACAGGGAAAGGGCGCACAGCGAGAACAGGACCAGGGCGGTCAGCGGGTGTGCCAGCAGCGCACGGAGCGCCGCGTGTCCAGGCGGATCCACCCACCCCAGTGGAAACGCGATCCCGAACAGGAACACCAGTACCGGCAACAGCATGGCCGACACGACACCACCGGCACTGAACAGCATCCAGAGCAGCGGTTCAGGATGTCGATGGCTCATCTACGCCCCCACGAGCAGCCAGCAGACGACGACCGATGCCACCAGCCATGCAGCGTAATGCGCCGCCAGCAGCGCGCCGCCTGGCAGCCGCCGGCGTCCGACGCGCACGATCATCGCCTGCGGCGTCGCCTGAAAGAACGTGATCGCGTGAAAGAGCAAGAACGCGAAGCTCACCACGTTGAGGGCCACGATCGACGGCGTGGCAGACCAGGCCAGAAACTCCTCGTACACGGCCGGCCCCTGTTGCACGGCGCGCAGCAACAGCAGGAGGTACGCCGTGAACCACCCGACGAACATGCAGCTTCCCTCACGCAGCATGAAGAGAAGGTAGGCAGGTTTCTCCAGCCACCAGTACGTGGACATGCGCGGCCGCAGCCAGCGGGGGTGGTACGCTGTGGAGCCGTCACCCTGAGCCATTACGCCCCCTTTGGAAGCAGAAAGGCCTTCATCGACTCGACCGCCGCGGTGAGCTTGTAGCGCTGAATCGCGCCGGCCGGATCGACATGCTTCGGGCACACCTTCGTGCACTCGCCGACGAAGGTGCAGCCCCAGATGCCTTCGTGCTCAGAGAGCACCTCCATGCGGGCCTGGGCGCCCTGGTCGCGGTTGTCGAGGTTGTACCGCTGGGCAAGTGCGATCACGGCAGGCCCGATGAATGTCGGATCGAGCCCGTAGATCGGACATGCAGCGTAACACAGCATGCAGTTGATGCACATGCTGAACTGCTTGTACTCGTCCAGCTCGTCCGGTGTCTGCAGGTACTCGCCCTCCGACAGCGGCTTCTCCGCGCGGCGGACGATCCATGGCTTGACCCGCACCAGTTTCCGCATGAAGTCGCCCATGTCCACGATGAGGTCACGGATGATGGGAAAGTTGCGCAGCGGCTCGACGCGCACCGGTCCCGGCGCGTAGTCGGCGAGGAAGGTGGCACAGGTGAGCTTCGGCTCGCCGTTGACGGTCATCCCGCAGCTTCCGCAGATGCCCATGCGGCACGACCACCGGTACGCGAGCGTGCCGTCAAGCTGGTCCTTGACGTAGTTCAGACCGTCGAGCACTGCCAGCTCTTTGCGGCAGGGCACCTCGTACTCGTCGAACGTCGCTTCAGATTCCTGTTCGGGACGATACCGGGCTATCTGAAGCAGGATGCGGTCTTGCATGCGGTGCGGCCTCCCCATAAACCCGCTCGGCTGGTGGCCAGCGGGTGATCGTGACTGGCAGATACTCGACGCGACATGAGCCGTCGGCGTTGCGCGACACGAGCGAATGCGCCAGAAACCGCACGTCGTCGCGCTTCGGGAAGTCGGTGCGCTGGTGCGCGCCGCGCGACTCCTCGCGGCGAAGCGCCGCGCTCAGGATCGCCTGCGCGACGTCGAGCATGAACGACAGTTCCAGCGCGGACACACGCTCGGTGTTGAAGGTGGTGCTGCGATCCTCGATCACGAGATCGGCACATCGCTCCTGGAGGCGTGACATCTGCTCCACGCCTTTCGCCAGCGACTCGCCCGTCCGGTAGATGCCGGCGCTCTCCTCCAGCGTCTTCTGCATCTCGTCGCGGACGGTCGCGATGCGGTCGCGCCCCTTCCGGTCGAACAGATCGCGCTCGAGGCGGCGGCGTTCATCGGTCTTCTGCGCGATCACGCGCGGATTGACCTCGAGACCCTGCGACGCGTACTCGGCGGCCGCCTGCCCCACCCGCGCACCGAAGACCAGGCATTCGGTCAGCGAGTTCGAGCCGAGACGGTTGGCGCCGTTGATACTGACGCAGGCGACCTCGCCGGCCGCATAGAGGCCCGGCAGCGGCGTGGCGCCGTTGATGTCCGTGTGCACGCCCCCCATCATGTAGTGCACGACGGGCCGTACCGGAATCAGCTCCCGTACCGGATCGAGGTTCTGGTACTTCGTACACAGTTCCCGCACGAACGGGATCTTCGCATCGATCTTCTTCTCGCCAAGATGGCGCAGGTCGAG
>JBOGIR010000213.1:0-3666 GCA_050742335.1 Vicinamibacterales bacterium
TCGGCCATGCGCGTCCGGACCCGGCGACCTGGGGTCGTCTGGAATTGTCGCACGGTGCAGAGTCGGTGATGACGCGCGTGCCAGGCGAATGATGGAGCGGCGCACCGTGGCCGTCGTGCTGAATTACCGAACCGCGCGCGAAACCGTGCAGGCGGTCTGGACGCTGCGCGCTTCGCACTCTCCTGTCGCCGCCACGATCGTGATCGACAACGCCTCGGGCGACGGTTCGGTTGCGACGCTGCGCGCCGAGCTCGGTGACGCGCGTCTCATCGAGGCGGAGGAAAACCACGGGTTCGCCGCCGGGTGCAATCAGGGGATTCGAGAAGCGCTGCGGCTCGGTGCCGATCGCATCCTTCTGCTGAACAGCGACGCGCGCATCGAACCCGACGCGCTCGGCGCACTCGAGCGGGCGCTCGACGAGAATCCTCACGTGGGCATCGTCGGGCCCGTGGTGGTCGAGCGCGCCGATCCGCAGGTGGTGCAATCGCTCGGCATGCGCTACACCCTGATGACCGGGCGCATGCGGCATCACGGGTTCGGCCGCCGGCGTGACGCGCTGACGGTTCCCGCGCTGCGCGAGGTCGACGGCGTGAGCGGGTGCGCGATGCTCATTCGGCGAGCGGTGTTCGAGCGGGTCGGGCTGTTCTTCGAGGACTACTTCTTCGGCTTCGAGGATCTGGACCTGTGCATGCGGGCGCGGGCCGCCGGATTCGCCACGGCGTGCGTAGGTTCGGCCGTGGTGCCGCACGAGGGGAGCGCCTCCATCGGCCGAACGTCGCCGCTGCGCATCTACTACGCCGCGCGCAATCACTTGCTGCTGGCGGCGCGAATTTCACCCCCACGGACGTCGGTCGCGCGGTGGGTGCGCACCGCGTCGATCGTTGCCCTCAACCTCGCGTTCGTGCTCACAAGAGCACAGGTGCCCCGGCGCGAAGGGCTGTCTGCCTTCCGGCGTGCGCTTGCGGACCATCGCGCCCGCCGCTATGGTCGCGGAGCGTAGTCGGGCGTGGCGTTGAATCTGGCCCATGCGGTCGGGGCGCCGGGCAGCTCAGTGGTCGCGCGGTTCGGCGCCACGCTGCGCGGGATTTGCGACCACCTCAGAGGCCGTTACGGCGCCGATCGGGTCGTGTAACGCCAGGTCATTGGAAGGCCGGTCCGTCGCGGGCCGGTCTGAAGATCCGCCTCCACGTTCGTCCAGGTCCCAGCGAAGCTCGCGCAGCTCGGCGGCCATGATGGCGTTCTCTTCGATGAGCCGGTCGACCTGCCGCTGCTGGCGCGACAGAATCACCGAGAAGGAGAGCGATGCCACCGAAATGATCGCCACCAGCATCAACACGAGCACCGCGGGCGGATAGTAAACGCCCAGCCACCTCGCGGCGAAGTCCAGCACATCGCGCCGGAGCGAAATCCCGATGAGCAGGAGCGCCGACACAATCCAGAGCGCCGAATATTCCTCGGCCAGCCGCCGGCGACGGACCAGCTCGAAGACGAGCAGCAGCAGCAGCACGCTGCCCGCCAACGCCACCATCTGGACACGGTCAGTCACCGGTGCGACCCCACGCCCGCCCGGAACGGGACGATGATCAGGGCCAGCAGGACGCGGGCGCCCGCCGCGACGAGACGGAGCAGGGTGAGGGAGCTGCGGCCGTGCAGGCGGGCGCGCCACTGCACGTCGACCTCCACCACCCGCATCGCGTTGCGGCTCAGGAACAGGTGCAGCTCCGGCTCGGGATAGCCACCCGGATGGTGTTCGGCGAGCAGCGCCACGGCGCGCGGTCCGAGCGCCCAGAACCCGGACGTCGGATCGGTCACGGTGCGTCGCGTGATCATCGACAGGAGCGCCCCAAGCGACCGCTGGATCGGCCCTGGATCGCGGTCGCGGTTGGAGGCGACAAACCGCGATCCGAGCACGACGTCAGCCGTCCCGATATAGAGCGGGACCAACAGACGTTCGACGTCGTCCACGTCGTGCTGGCCATCGGCGTCGAGGCGGACCACGACGTCATAGCCCCGGCGTGCCGCGTAGCGCAGGCCCGCGCGCAGCGCGCTGCCCACTCCGCGTCGCTCGGGCCAATGGAGCCATCTCACACCGAGCTCACGCAGCAGCGCAGTCGTGCGATCGGAGGATCCGTCGTCCACGACGAGAATGTCCAGATCCGGTCGCCGCTGACGCAGCGTGCCGACCACCGCCGGGAGGCTCGCAGCCTCGTTGTAGGCCGGAATCAGGGTCAAGGTACGGGGACGCCGAGTCATCGCATGACCGCCCTTGCCGTCATACTGTGCCCGGGTTTGAGCGGCCGCCGCAGGAGGCGCCGGGCTGCCCACACCACTGCGGCCGCAACCCAGGCCACATCGCGCGCCAGATGCACCAGCGGAAACGCCAGGGCCACCGGATCGCCGAATTGCTTCCAACCTCGCAGGCCGGCGATCGCCCGTTCGGTGGCCAGCGCCAGGAGAAGAAGTAGGGCGGCGGCCACCAGGCCAAAGGTCCGCCCCGACAGTGTCGCTACCAGTGCGCCTGCGGCCAGCAGACACAAGGCCGCACCCATCACGAGCGGGTGTCCCATCATCGCCGCGGGCGACACCGCGTCGCCTGAGTAGCGTGTGGGATGGCGGGCAACGACGTCGAGACGCCCGTAGCCAAAGCCGTACTGCTGTGCCAGATAGCCTGCCAGGCCTTCGCGCCACCGGTGGTGGCTGGGCGCGTCCCTGCAGAACGCCAGACGATAGCCTGCCGCCTGCAGACGATAGCTCAAGTCGTTGTCGTAGCCGTAGCCGAGCGAGTCGTCCAGTAACCCGACCGCATGCAGGGCCGCGGCGCGATAGGCCGTATTCCCGGTGCACACGTGATCGGGATGGTCCCCGATGCGCGCGTACCGCTGCTCGAGGTCCAACCCCATCACACGAGCGAAGAACGATGCGCCGGCGTCGGTGGTGTAACGCCCCTGCGCCGCCGCCACGCCGGGGTCGGCCAGCGCCGCGACGACCGTCGCCATCCACCCGCGTTCCAGCACAACGTCCTGATCGATCTGGCAGATGATCGGATGCGAGCCCAGCCTCACTCCGGCGTTCACGGCGGCGGCCGCGCCACGGCCTGGGCCTGCCACCACGGTCAACGGGTATACCGTTGCCAGCGACTGCAGCAGCACCGCGGATCCGTCCACGCTGCCGTCCTCCACGACGATGATCTCCATCGGACGCCCATCGGCCTGCGCGGCAATGGAAGCGAGTGTGTCGGTCAGGTGAGCGGCCCCATTGTGCACCGGGACGACGAAGCTCACGCCGGTCATCGCGCGGCCACCATGTCAAGGTACACCTGTTCGAGCTGCGCGCAGACGACGCCGGGCGCGTACATCGCCCTCACTCGCTTGGCCGCCTCGGCAGCGGCCGCCCGCCAGTGCGCGGGCGACTCGAGAATGTGATCGATTGCCGATCGAAGCGCGTCGGCGTCGCCCTGGACAACGAGACCGCCTCCCGTGGACGCGATAACTTCGCCACAGCCCGAGTCGCTGGTCACCACGACGGGCGTACCGGACAGGAGCGCTTCGAGCGGCACGAGGCCGAAGATTTCATGCTCCGATGGGTAGACAACGACGTCGGCGTCGGCCAGAAGCTCGAGCCGCGCGCGGCCTTCGAGCAAGCCCGTGAAGAGCGTGCGGCCTTCGA
>JBOGIR010000214.1:0-5908 GCA_050742335.1 Vicinamibacterales bacterium
GCGTCATGTCAGTCTGCCAGGCCAGCACCATGAGATCGGCCATCAACTTGTAGTAGTCCGAGAAGACTTCCGGGATGCCGACGGGGCTTCCCATCGAGAAATCCTGCTCGCCCTGCTTCTCGGCCAGCTGCATGCGCCGCTCGACGTCGCGGATCGCCTCGACATACTGGTCGATCTTGTGGCGGTCCGTGCCACCGACCTTCAGGCGCAGCCCCTGGATTTCAGCGTTGATCGCATCGAGGATGCTGCGGTCTTCCTGTCGGAAGGCCAGCCGTGCCTTCGGATCGGCGCCCGCATCGCCGAACAGACGCTCGAAGAGGGCGCGGGGGCGATTCTCCATCGGCAGCGGCGTGGTGTCGTTGCGCCAGGAGATCGTGTTGTAGTAGGCGCAGCCGTAGGCTGACTCACAGGCGCCCACCACTTCGGGTGTCTCCAGCCCGATCTCGAGCGAGGCGAGCTGGGTGTGTTTGCCGAACTCCTTCGCGGCGATCTGGTCGATGGATATCCCGGCGCGGAGGTCTGCGCCGGAGGTCATCTTCGCGTGCGTGCCCGTCAGCCAGGCGGTGCACGCGCGCGGATGGTCGCCGCCCACTTCGCCGTTGAGACCGGCGGCTTCCTGGTTGTCGAGCCCGGAGATCACCACCATCCGATCCTTGAAGGCGGCGAGCGGCTCGAGGGTCCGGGTCAGCTCCCAGTTGGCGCCCACGGTCTTGGGCGTCCACTCGTTCTTCAAGTTGAAGATCCCGTTCGGGACCTGCATGAACGCCATGCGCGTCGGCCGATTCGTGGCGGCGGTCAGCGCCGGCGTCATGGCGTCGAGCATGGGCAGGGCAAGGGTGGCACCCACGCCGCGCAGGAACGTGCGCCGGGGAATCGCGTATTTAAAGACTACCATCGCTAACCCTCCTCATTCGAAATGGCGTGCTCTTGACGATGCCAAGAATGATCGCCGACCACTTCTGATTGTCCGCGGCCGCCTCGCGCGCGATCTTGCGCAGGGCCGCGCTGTCGTACTCTTCCAGGCCACGACCGAGCGCATAGGTCAGCAGCCGCTCGGTGAAGTTTTCAACGAACATGTCCTGTTTCTTCAACAGGACGTCGCGCAAGCCCGCCGGCCCGATGAACTTGGTGCCGTCGGGCAGGGCGCCAGAGGCGTCGATCGGTCCCGCCCCGGGTCCGGTGGACACACGCCAGCCACCAAGCCCATCGAAGTTCTCGAGCGCGAAGCCGAGCGGGTCCATCATGCGGTGGCACACGGCGCAGGTGGGATTGGACCTGTGCTGTTCCATGCGCGCGCGCATGGTCACCTTCTGTTCCGTCGCATCGTCTTTCAACGATGGAACATTGGGGGGCGGCGGTGGCGGCGGAGAGCCTAAGAGCTGCTCCAGCACCCACTTTCCGCGAATGGTCGGCGCCGTCCGGTTGGGATAGGAGGTCACCGCCAAGATGCTGGCCTGTCCGAGGAGTCCATGCCGGTTCGGATCCTCGAGCTTCACGCGGCGGAACTCAGTGCCGTAGATGCCTTTGATCCCGTAGTGCTCAGCCAGGCGCTGATTGAGGAAGGTGTAGTCCGTCCTCAGCAGGTCGACGACGCTGCGATCCTCGCGCAGCTGACTGTCGACCAGGAGCTCGGTTTCCTTCGCAAGGGCGTGTCGCAAGTTCTCGTCGAAATACGGGAAGGTCGTCGTATCCGGCGAGATCCTGGCGATGTTGCGCAGGAACAGCCATTGACCGGCGAAGTTCTTCACCAGCGCTTCCGAGCGGGGATCGGACATCAGCCGCCTGACCTGGGCCTGCAGGACCGACGGGTCGGAGAGGCGGCCGCTCTCGGCCACAGCGAGCAGCTGATCGTCGGGAATGCTGCTCCACAGGAAGAACGACAGGCGCGAGGCGAGCTCGACATCGCTGATCGAATAGATCGTCCCGGGAGCCGCGCCGGGCGGATCGACTTCCGCACGGAAGACGAAGTCGGGCGAGACGAGAATCTTCTGCAACGCCAACCGAACGCCCGACTCGAAGCCACCGTTCTGTGCGCCCGTCTTGTAGAGCGCGAGCAGCTGCGTCATGTCGTCTGCGCCGACAGGCCGCCGATACGCGCGATGAGCGAGGTTGGACAGGATTTTCGTCGCGCACGCCTGCTCGTCGGCGGCTCTGGACGGACGACACACGAAAATCCTCTCGCGGTTGACGGTCTCACCCGGCCCTTGCACGTTGAACGGACCCGCAACCGTCATGCTGCCCACGCCTTCGAAGTACGTCTGCACCACGTCTTCCCGGACCCGTTCGATAATCCCTTCCTTGATCAGCGTGTCTTTCAGGAAGGTCGCGGCGAGCTCTCGTGCGCCGGCCTTCACCGGCACGCGGATCTTGAGATGCGCATCGGGAGGGGTTCCGCCGCCGAGCACGATCTTCTTCGGGCTGGCCGCAATGGCGAAGAGCTGGAGCCTTCGATCGTCGAGCCTGAGATCGAGCTTGCGTTCCCGCTCGAGGCCCAGATATTCGTCGTCTGTGTTCCGTTGCAAGGTGACCGAAATCTCGTAGTCGCCGTCCACCGGGAACACGTGGCGCACGATGGTGCCGCCGCGCGAGCCGACCGGCGCGCCTTCGCCCAGCCGATCGGTCTGAATCAGGCCATGATGAACGGTATAGGTCTGATAGGCCACGGGGATCGTGGTATCGCCCACCGCGGTCCGGCTGATCTTGCGTGCCGCCGACAGGTACCGCTCCATCAAGACGGGCGAGACCTGCAACACGTCTGCGATGTTGTCGAAGCCGTAGCCGATGTCGTCGGCCGGCAACAACTCCGCGACATCGATCTCCAGCGCCAGCAGATCGCGAACGGCGTTCCCGTACTCCGTTCGGTTGAGCCGATGGAGCGTGCGGCGTCCCGGATTGGGCTTGGCCTCGGCCAGGCGATCGCGCCCGGTCTCGATATACCTGACGAGCGCGTCCAATGTGGCCGCATCGGGCCGCGGCATCCCTGCGGGCGGCATCTCGCGGTTGCGCAGCTTGCGCGCCAGCTTCTCCCACGTGGCGCCGTTGGTCTCGAAATTGGCGGTGTCTAAAGTGCCCAGGTGCAGACCTGCCAATGGCGTGGGGCCGCTATGACAGGTGACGCAATACTTGTCCAATGTCGCGCGATGGAGGGGCGCGGCTGCGGAGGGGGTCGCGTTTGCGGAGGGAGAAATTTGCGCCGGCAATGTTGCCGCGGTGAAGAAAACCGCGCCGGCTAGTGCGATGCTTGCGGACGCCAGTGCCCGGGTTCGAAGCATGTGTCGCTCCTTCCCACGCGCAAACGAGACAGATAGGTGCGCAGAATACACCAAGGGATGCCTCGTTACAAGCAACTTTTGGGCAATTTTTACCGCAAAGGGCGCCGGTGCGGGTGATGCCACGTGGCGGAGGCCGGGCAGGACTTGAGATTCCCTGGCGCGGCCGCTATCCTCGGCCTGACTTCGAATGCTGAACGCTCTGTCTGCGCTTCGGGTGATGCACTTCCAGGATTCATCAGCAAGGGCGCTCAGCGCCTGCATCGCCTTGACAGCGCTGGTCCTCGCCTCACCAGCCGGTGCTGAGCAGGGCAAGCTGCGCGAACGGCTGACGCCCGAGGTCATGGCGGTGGTCTATCCCGGCGCCGACCGCCTCGGGATGGAGGACGGCTCGCCGCCTGCGATCGCGGTCTATAAGGGCGACAAGATTGTCGCCTATGTATTTTCGACCCTCGACATCATCGCAGCGCCCGGGTATTCGACGACGCCGTTCGACGTCATCGCCGGCGTCGATCTCAGCGGCCGGATCACGGGGGCCAAGGTCGTATTCCACCAGGAGTCGATGATCGTTCACGATACCGTGCGCCAGCGCCAGCTCGACACGCTTCTGGCCCGCGAAGCCGGCAGGCCGCTGCGCGGCGGCACCAACGCGCTGCCGCCGGACTACGTCGACGGTGCAACCATCAGCGCGCGCGCCATGCGCGCCGCTGTCCTCACCACCGCGGGGCTGGTTCTGCGCGCGCGCGCCGCGCGGACCGCAGCACCGACCGCCGCGCCGACCACTGACACCGCTGTGACCGCTGCGACCGTGGCGACCCTCGATCTCGAGAGCTTCAGCATCAAGCCGTGGAACGACCTCGTCGCCGAGGGCGCCGTCGTGCAGCGGCGGGTGACCTCGGGCGAGGTTGCGACGGCCCTCGCCAATGCGGGCGCGGCCGGCGTCAAGCTCGACTGGCCGCTCGGCACGGGCGACGATCTCTATATCGAATTCATGACGGCGCTGGCCACGCCACCCGCCATCGGCGGCAATCTGCTCGGCCTGCTGAAATTCGAGGATTACAAGCGTCAGCTGCCGAGCGGCGCCCACGCGATCTTTGTCGCCTCCAACGGGCCGTACGATTTTCTCGGCACAAAATACTTTCGAGAGTCCGAGGGCAACCGCTTCGATCGCCTGCGCGTGATTCAAGACGGCAGGACGTTTCGCTTCGTGCAAGACGACTTTTCGTATCCGACGCCCATCCAAGGGCAGCAAGTGGCCGGGCTGTTTGCGCTGCCGGCCAATTCCGGCTTCGACGCCCTAAAGCCGTGGCGATTGGAAATTTTGATCAACAGTGCCGGCACTCCGCCACTGACGGTCGCGTTTGGGCTCGACTACACGCTTCCGGACACCTATGTACTACGGGTCCCGGACCCCCGCGTCCTCACGCCGCAGCCGCAACCGCAGCCGCAACTGCAGCCGGCGCCGCAACCGGAGCCGCAACTGGAACCGGAGCTGCTGCCGCCCGTCGCCACCTGGATCGAGGCCTGGAGTGACGCGCGGGTGAACATTGCGATATTGGCCGTGCTCCTGTCGGTGCTCACGCTGATCTTCATATTCCAGACGACGCTGGCGCGCTTTCGCGTGGCCCACCGGCTCGTGCGCACTGGATTTCTGCTGGTTGTTCTGGTCTGGCTCGGCTGGACCGCCGGTGTGCAGCTCTCGATCGTCAATGTCATGAATTATGTCAGGGCGCCGTTCGATCAGTTCGAGATCGGTTTCTACCTTGCCGAGCCGCTGATGGTCATCATCGCCGGCTACACGCTCGTCTCGGTGGTGTTGATTGGACGCGGGGTGTTCTGCGGCTGGCTGTGCCCGTTCGGGGCGCTGCAGGAGCTGCTCGGCCAGCTCTCCCGCGCGCTGCGCGTGCCGCAGTGGAACCCGCCGGTCGCGCTGGAGAAGCCCCTGCGGCTGGGCAAGTACATCGCAGCCGCCGCGGTGCTGGCGTTGGTGATGACGCAGATCGACGCAGCAGGGGCCACGTTGGAGATCGAGCCGTTCAAGACGGCGATCACCACAAGATTCACGCGCGCCTGGCCGTATGTGCTCTATGCCGGTGCAGTGTTGGCCATCGGGCTGTTCTCGGAGCGGGCCTATTGCCGCTTCCTGTGTCCACTGGGTGGCGTGCTCGCGTTCCTCGATCGGCTGCACCTTCTCAACCTGCTCAAGCGGCGTCTCGAATGCGGCAGTCCCTGCCGCTTGTGCGAACGCCAGTGCCCCGTGCGGGCGATCGCGCCGAGCGGCAAGATCGTCACGGCCGAGTGCTTCCAGTGCCTCGATTGCCAGGTCGAATATTTTGACGAGAAGCGCTGCCCGCCGCTGGTGCAAGCGGTCAAGCTGCGCAGCGCAAGGCCTGTAACCGTCACGGTGCAAAATGCCTGAACAGCAGCGCACGGCCGAAGCCCACCCGACGCGCCGCCGCGCTTTGCGCGTGTTTGCGGCGGTTGCGGGCCTGCCGCTGATGATCGCGGGGGTCCGCGCGACCGCTTCGAAGGCGGAAGCGCACAGCTGGCACGGCGACGTGCTTGGTGCACCTTCGGAGCTCACTCTATGGCATACCGACGCCGCGATCGCGCGAGCGACGATCCTGAAGGTGCGCGGC
>JBOGIR010000215.1:0-15669 GCA_050742335.1 Vicinamibacterales bacterium
TCAGCGCGCGCGGTCCAGGCGCGCGTGCGATCCCGGAGGGCCTCGAACGTGTCGACACGATCCCGGCCATGACACTCGCGGGACCAGAGACTGGCTTCGATTTCGGCTGGGTTCAACCAACTGCCGTGCTTGGGGGTGTAGTGCGGCGTAAACCGCGCCCAGAGTCGGGCACCCTGCGTGGCACCGAGGGTGCTGAGCAGCGTCCCCGGTCCGTGCAGATTCAAGTTGTCCATGATGAGATGAATCGTCTTCGCCGCTCGGTACCGACGCGCGATCCGCTGCAAGGCGGCGACGAAGCGGGGCCCTTTGCGGTCCCGGGTCGCGTAAGTCCCATGACGGCCGGCCTTGGGCTCGACGATGCAGTAGATGTTGGCGGTGCCCTTTCGCACGTACTCGTAGTCCTCACGGGCGATTCGGCCAGGCGCCATGGACCGCCCGGGGCGACTCGCGCCGCGCAACGCCACGGGGCGTTCATCCAAGCCGACGACCGGCTCCCGAGCATCGTAGGGACGCGCGCGCACGTTCAGCACGTCCTCCATGCAGTCGATGTACTCAGCGTCCAGCGTCGGGACGCACCACATTTTGTTTCCGCCACGGCTTCAACTCGTGGTGGGCTAAGACTTGCCGGATGGTTTCGCGTCCCACGTCCGCGACGATCCCGCGGCGCTGGCTCTCCTCGGTGGTTACGCGGATGGTCCACCGCGCATAGCCGGCTGGGGCGGGCCACAGACCATCGCCACAATCGCCGACTGCTGGCGGGTGTCCAGGAGCTTCGGTGGCTTCGGCCGCGGATCGTCGGTCAGGGCCGCCTGCACGCCGCGCTGGACATACCGCCAGCCGACGCGCCGGACTTCGCGCGGGTACGTCCCCACGGCTTCCGCGATGTCGCCGAGCGTCCAGTGCTCGTGCAGCAGCTCCAACATCCGGATACGCTTCCAGGTGCGCGCCGACACCGCGCGGCCGTCGCGCGTCTGTTCGGCGAGGAACTGACGATCGTTGGCACTCAATCGGAGCCCGGGAAACCGCGGACGTTTGGACGAGGACTTCATCCATAGTGTTGGATCACAACTGCCGATCCGTGGCAAGTACGCAGATCACTGCGCCGTGGTCGAGGCACTAGTGGCTACCGGCTACCGGCTACCAGCTAGTGAGAGGTGTGGATGGACGTCATACCCGTACGAATCGCGCCGGGCGGGTTCGGGTCGACTGCACGGCGCGACGTTTGGTGGGCGACCCCGCTTGCGGTCTTCATCGGCCTGTCGCTGTTCGTCGTGTATGCGACCTGGGCCGCCCTTCAGAACGCGCACTACACCTACGGTCCGTATCTGTCGCCGTTCTACTCGCCGGAGCTGTTCGGCGATTCGCCCCACGCCTGGCTTGGTTCCAAGCCGGCGTGGATTCCGCCGTGGGTCCCGTTTTCGCCGGCGCTGCTGATTCTGCCGTTCCCCGGCCTGTTCCGCGTCACCTGGGGCGTTGGCGGCTGTGTCCCTGGCTACTGCGTTTGCCCTCTCGATTCCTGCCTTTGTGTATTTCCGCGAAGCACCTCTTGACGTTGCACCAGAGATGCGCACGGACATCAACACGCCGTCCATCACAGATCCGGTGTCCTTTGCGCTTTCCCCCGACGGGCGGGCGATCGTCTTCGTGGCCGTCCCTCTGTGCCTCCGTGGCTCGGCCGGGGGCTCTCGCCACGGACTGTCAGGCGAAGCACAAGGCGCAGTTGATGTTCGTGGGCTGACTCACCCGAGGATCTGACGGAGGGAGGGCAGCGCGACCGTGAGGGGAATGACCCGGATTCGGTCGACGACGTACTCCCGCTGGCCCCCGTAGAGCAGGATGCATCGCGCGACGGGATAATCCACCGCGAAGAGACGCAGCGTGGCAAGGTCACCGTCGTGAAGCCGCGCCGCGCGCTTCACTTCGACGGCCACGAGCCCGCGCTCGCCGTAGAGGACGAAGTCGACCTCCTTGTGATCCCGCGTGCGCCAGTAGAACAGCTCGTATCCGAGATCGTGATTGTCGTTGGTCGCTCGCAGCTCCTGCAGGACGAGCGTTTCCACGGCTGGCCCGTCGATGTCCTCAGGGGCATCGAGCGGTCCCTTTGGTCGAAGCGTTCGATAGACGCCGGCGTCGAAGAAGTAGAACTTCGCATGCCCGGTCATCAGTCGCTTGGCCCGTCGCGTGAACACCGGCAGGCGGATCGCGATCAGCAGATCCTCGAGCAAGTGAAAGTACCCCTCGACGGTCTTGCGCGGCAGCCCGAGCTCGCGTGCGATCGTGGAGATCGATAGGACGGCCGCTTGCGAGAAGCTGGCGGCCACGAGAAAGCGGGCGAATGTGTCCAGATTCCGCGTCAGGGCTTCCGCCTGCACCTCCTCGCGAAGGTACGTGCCGGTATAGCTGGACAGGTACTGCTTGGGATCGCTCTCGACATAGACGCTCGGGAGCTGCCCATATCGTACGGAATGGACGAGGTCGAAGGCACTGCCGAGCTCGGCCGCCGTGAGCGGGTGCATGGCCAGGGTCCGCGCGCGTCCGGCAAGGAGATTCACGCCACCTCGACGGAGCTTGCGGGCACTCGATCCGGTCAACGCGAAACGCCAGCGCCGCCGCTCGATGAGACGGTGTACTTCGTCGAGCAGGCGGGGCAGGCGCTGGATCTCGTCGATGACGATCGGCGCCGGCATCCGTGGCAGCGCGAGGGCCTCGAGGCGATCCGGGTGCGCGAGCAACTCTGCGTACATGCCAAGATCCAGGAGATCGACGTAGCAGGCGTCCGGAAGGGCGCTGCGGAGCAGCGTGGACTTCCCTGTTCCGCGAGGCCCGAAGAGGAAAAAGCTCTTGCTGGCGGGCAGACGAAGGGCCCTGGCGAACATGTCGCCATTATTTCATGAAAAATGGCAAGTCTGGCGCCACGCCAAGTTGATCGACCAGCCTCCCGCGAGAAGGGAACGCAACCCCGGGACGCGCGGGCTCGACCCTCCGCGCGGTGCTATGCTCGCCACCGTGGGCTCGTCCGTGATCCACGGTTCCATCTCCGATCTGCAGAGGCTTCTCGCCGCGCAGCACTACGTCGCTGACGACGGTCTGGCGATCGCCATCTTCCTCGCCCTGCGACTCCGGCGCCCGCTGTTCCTCGAGGGAGAGGCCGGGGTCGGGAAGACCGCACTCGCCTCGGCCGTGGCGGGCGCGCTCGAGGCGGATCTGATCAGGCTGCAGTGCTACGAAGGCCTCGACGTCACCCACGCCGTGTACGAGTGGGACTACGCGCGACAGATCCTCGAGTTGCGCATCCGCGAGGCCGCCGGGGCGCTGGACCAGAACGCTGTGCGCCGGGATCTGTACAGCGAGGCGTTCCTGATCAAACGCCCGCTGCTCCAGGCGATCGACCCCGCTCGCCCGAAGCCGGCCGTCCTGCTGATCGACGAGATCGACCGCGCCGACGAGGAGTTCGAGGGCTACCTCCTCGAGCTGCTCGCCGAGTTTCAAGTCACGATCCCGGAACTCGGCACGCTGCGGGCCGCTGAGCCGCCGCTCGTCATCATCACGTCCAACCGCACGCGCGAGGTGCACGACGCGCTCAAGCGGCGCTGCCTCTACCAGTGGATCGAGTACCCGACGTTCGACAAGGAGCTGGCCATCGTGCAGGCCAGAATCCCGCACGCGCCCGCGCGCCTGGCCGCCCAGGTCACGGGGCTCGTGCAGGCGTTGCGAACGATGGAGCTGTATAAGGTGCCGGGAGTGTCCGAAACGCTCGATTGGGTGGCGGCGCTGGCCGCGCTCGACAGGCACACGCTGGATGCGGATGCGGTCGAGGCCACGCTGGGTGTAGCGCTCAAGGCGAAGGACGACATCGACGCCGTTGCGGGTTCGGGGCTCGCGGCGCTCGTCGCCCGCGTGACGGCGGACACCGGCGGGGCTTGACAATGGGTGGCAAGAGCCCCGGCCGGGCCACAGAGGCACAGAGGCACAGAGAAAACATCTTGGAAAGGCTCTGTGTCTCTGTGTCTCCGTGGCGCCTTGGCCGAAAGCTCGCCACGCTCGATTTTTGAATGTCCGGCCTGGTCGGCAACCTGCTCGTGTTCGGGCGTCTTCTGCGTGCTCTTGGACTGGAGGTGCACGTCGGGCGCCTTCTGGACGTCGCGGAGGCGCTGCAGCACGTCGATCTTGGCAGGCGCGACGCCGTGTACCACACGTGTCGCGCCCTGCTCGTGCACCGGCGTGAGGACCTGGCGACTTTCGATCGGGCGTTCGATGCCTTCTGGCGTGCGCATGGCCAGATGCTTCCGCGATGGCGCGATCGATCCGTGGAACGCGACGGCGATACGGACGGCGCGCACCCGAAACCGGCCGTGACCGATCCCCACACGGCCCGTGTGACCCCATCAGCCGATGCGAGCTCCGCCACGGGGGCGGGCGTGGGTGTGCTCCGGACCTGGAGCGACGTGGAGGTGCTCGCCCACAAGGACTTCGGGGCGTTCACCGACGAAGAGGTCGCGGCGGCACGCGCCGCTCTCGAGCGGCTCGAATGGACGCCTGGCGAGCGACGGACGCGGAGGTGGGTGCCGGGGCACGGCTCACGCTTGGACCTTCGGCGGGCGATCGCGCGGAGCGTCCAGACCGGTGGCGACGTGGTTCGATGGCCGAGGCGCCGCCGCCGCACGCGGCCGCGGCCGGTTGTCGTGCTCTGTGACATCAGCGGGTCGATGGAACGCTACTCGCGGATGCTCCTGCATTTCGCCCACGCCTTTGCGGCCCGGGAGCGCCGCGTGGAGGCGTTCGTCTTCTCGACCGAGCTCACCCGCGTCACCACGGAGTTGCGCACCGGCAACGTGGAGCAGGCCCTGTCGCACGTGGCGCGCGCGGCCCGGGACTGGTCCGGGGGAACGCGGATCGGCGACGTGCTGCGGCAGTTCCATCAGGGCTGGAGTCGGCGGCTGCCGCGCGGCGGCCTCGTCGTGCTGCTCATTTCGGATGGATGGGACCGTGGAGATCCTGCCGTGCTCCGCGACCAGATGCAGCGGCTGCGGCGGCGCTGCCACCACCTCATCTGGCTCAGTCCGCTCGCCGGCACCCCGGACTACGCGCCGCTCACGCGAGGACTGCAGGCGGCGCTGCCGTGCGTGGACGATTTCCTGCCCGTGCGGACGCTCGCGAACCTGGCGGACCTGGCGCTACACTTGAACGCCCTGGCGGCCCGCCGGCGGACATAGCTCTGATCCGACGGTCCAGGCACGGTACGTAGTGTCCGGCTTCAGCCGGACCGTGCACGCACGGTCGAAGTCGATGGAAATCTCCAGCACGTACACGTTCAATGCCCCGCCCGATCGCGTGTGGGCGTTGCTGATGGACCCCGCCGTCATCTCGACGTGCATCCCCGGCTGCCACGCCCTCGAGCCGGACGGCGAGAACCGGTATCGCGCCCGGCTCACGGTTGCGCTGGCAGCCATCACCGGCACCTACGACGGCATTGTCACCCTGTCCGATCTCGTCCCGGGTGCCTCGTATCGACTCACGGCCGAGGGACAGGGTAAGCCGGGGTTCGTCAAGGGCAGTTCGTTCATCGCGCTTCGTTCCGAGCGGGACTCGACGGTCGTCGACGTGAGCGGGACCGTGCACATGGGAGGCACGGTCGCGCGTCTGGGTCAACGGCTGATCGGCAGCGTGTCGAAGCTGATGATGGACCGCTTCTTCGGCTGTCTGCAGTCGAAGATCGAGAGAGGGACCGACTAGAGACGCTGTCGTTCACACTTCTCGGTTCTCGGTTCGTGTTCATGTTCGGTTCAGGTTCTGGTTCCGGTTCAGGTGTTCGGGCGGGAGTGCGGGTCTGCACGCGAACTTGAACACGAACCGAGAACCGAGAAGTGAGAAGCGTGAACGATACGGCGCGTGAGTCGAAGGTCCCTACGCGCGCGCCATCGCGCCCTCGAGGGCGCGTCGCGTGAAGACCCGGACCATGGCTCGTCGGTACTCGGCGCTTGCGTGGATGTCCGAGTTGATCCCGGTCAGCCCCTGACCAGCCAGCTCCGCGGCGGAGGCGATGGCCTCCTTCGAAAGCGGCCGGCCCGCCAGCGCCTCTTCGACCCTTGTCAGCCGCTGCGCGTGCGACGTCGCGCCGGTGAGTCCGATTCGCGCCGACGCGATCGTCCCGCCGCTCACCGCCAGCGCGGCCGCCACGCCGACGATGGCGTAATGCGAGGCGCGCTGGCGCAGCTTGGCGTACGCTGCCGTCGTGACCGGGGCGAACTGGATGGCGGCGAGGATCTCGTCGGGCGCCATGTTTACCGTGAACAGATCCGTGAAGAACTCCGGCGCCAGGACCACGCGCCAGCCGTTCGGCCCCTTCACGTGTATCTCGGCGTTCAGGGCCACCAGCACCGCCGGCATGTCGGCAGCCGGATCCGCGTGCGCCACGCTCCCTCCGATGGTGCCGCGGTTGCGTACTTGGGGGTCGCCGATTGTCGCCGCCGCTTCAGCCACCACGGGGCAGCGCTCGCGCAGCAGGGGAGACGTCGCCACGTCGTGGTGCACCGTCGCGGCGCCAATCACGATCTTCCCGTCCCGTTCGCGGATGCCGGCGAGGTCAGCAATCCGGCCGATGTCGATGAGCACGCCGGGCTCGCTGAGCCTGAGCTTCATCAGCGGCACGAGGCTGTGACCGCCGGCGATGAGCTTGCCACCGGGGCCCGCCGCCTTCAGCTTCGCCAGGGCCTCGTCGATCGACGTCGCACGCATGTATTCGAAGGCCGACGGGATCATGCTCTGTCTCCCTGGATGAGGCGCCACAGCTTCTCGGGCCGCAGCATCATGTCGACATGGGTGACGCCGAGCCCGCTCAAGGCGTCGACGGCCGCGTTCACGATGCACGGCGTCGACCCGAGGGTGCCGGCTTCACCCACGCCCTTGGCCCCCATCGGGTTCACTGGCGTGGGCGTCACCGTGGCGTGCAGCTCGAACCTGGGAAAATCGGTGGCCCGGGGCAGCGCGTAGTCCAGGAGCGACCCGGTCAGGAGCTGACCGTCGTCGTCGTACACGGCTTCCTCCACCATCGCCTGGCCGATGCCCTGCGCAAGGCCACCGTGGATCTGGCCCTCGACGATGAGGGGGTTGATCAGATGCCCCGCATCGTCGACCGCGACGAACTTGAGCAGCGTCGGTTCCCCGGTGTCGCGATCGATCTCGAGCATGCAGATGTGGCACCCGAACGGATAGGTGTTGTTGGTCGGCTCGAAGAACGCCTCCTCGCTCAGGCCCGGCTCGAGGCCGGCCGGCAGCGGCACGGGGACGTAGGCGTAGCTGGCGACCTCCGCGAACGACTTGGCTGAGGAAGGCGCCCCCCGCACGCCGATCCTTCCGTTCTCGAACACGATGTCGTCCTCGTGGGCCTCGAGGAGGGCCGCGGCGAACTTCGCCATCTTCGTTTTCACCTTGGCACCGGCATTGTGAATGGCCACACCCCCCACGGCCTGCGAGCGGCTGCCGAAGGTCCCGATCCCCTGTTTCACCACGGCCGTGTCACCGTGGAGGATTGTGATGTGGTCGATCGGGACGCTGAACTGGTCGGCGAGCATCTGGCCGAACGTCGTCTCGTTGCCCTGCCCGTGGGGTGAGGCGCCGGTGGTGGCGCTGATGCGGCCGTCGCGCTCGACGGTGACCTGCGCGTGCTCCCACCCGCCGGTCGGCAAGGCGGAAGACGGGCCGAGGCCGCACACCTCCACATACATGGAGAGGCCGAGGCCGACGAGGCGCCCCTGGCCGCGCCAGGCGTCGCGCTGCGCCTTCAGCCCGGTCCAGCCCGCCGCTTCGAGTGCACGGGTCAATGCCTTGTCGTAGTCGCCCGAATCGTAGACAGCGCCCATTTGCGTGGCGTAGGGGAACTTGTCGCGTGGGATGAAGTTCTTCCGCCGCACCTCGGCCGGATCCAGCTTCAGCTCGCGGGCCAGCATGTCCATGGCCCGCTCGACGAAGTAGGTGGCCTCGGGCCGTCCGGCGCCGCGATACGCGTCGGTCGGCGTCTTGTTCGTGAACACCTCGGTCAGCGTGGTCCGGATCGCCGGGATGTCATAGGTGGCATTCGCCATCATCATCGTCAGCGTCGGAATCGCCGCCGTGAGCAGCATGTTGTAGGCGCCGATGTCGGCGATGAGCCGCATCCTCAGCCCCAGCACCTTGCCGTCGCGCCGCGCGGCCACCTCGACATAGGCGATGATGTCGCGCCCGTGCGTGGTGGCCACAAACCCTTCTGAACGTTCCTCGATCCACTTCACGGGGAGGCCGAGACGCTTCGACACGGCGGCGGCGACGTACTCCTCGGCGTAGATGTTGATCTTCGATCCGAAGGCGCCCCCGACTTCCGGCGCGATCGCGCGGACCTGGTTCTGGCCGAGCCCGGTCATCGCCGCCACCAGCGTGCGCAGGATGTGCGGGTTCTGGGTGGACGACCAGATCGTCAGCGTTCCCTTGCCAGGCTCGAAGTGCGCGACGACGCCGCGCGGCTCGATGGGGTTCGGCACCAGGCGGTGGTTCACCATCCGCTGGGAGATGACGACATCGGCCTGGGCGAAGGCCTTGTCGAGGGCCGAGTCGTCAACGGTCTTGCCGTTCGCGCTGACGCCGGTGCCGCTCGGGACGAGCGCCACCGCGAGGTTGTTCGGAAACCCGGCGTGGAGCACCGCAGGCTGTCCCGTCATCGCGAGCTCCGGGTCGACGACGGCGGGCAGCGGCTCGTACTCGACGACGACGGCGTCGGCGGCATCGCGCGCCACGTAGCGATCGCGCGCCACGACCACGGCCACCGGCTCACCCGCGTAGCGGACGACATCGACCGCGACGGCGCGATGCGGCGGCGACGGAAAGGGCGTCGCGATCGGCATCGGTTCGAGCATCGCCGCGATCTGCGCACCCGTGAACACAGCCTCCACGCCGTCCATGGCGGCCGCGGCGCCGACATCGATCGATCGGATCCGCCCGTGCGCGATGTCGCAGCGCTTGAATGCGATGTGCTGCATCCCCGCGATCTTCAGGTCGTCCACGTATGTGGCCCGCCCCTGGATGAGGCGCGGGTCCTCGCGGCGCTTGACGCGCTCGCCGACGAGCTTCGGCAGAACTGGGGTCGAAGCCATGGTCACCTCCGGGCGCCGGGTTCGGCGCCTTGGCCCCCGAGCCTGGCCGCGGCGTGCTGGATGGCGTTGACGATGTGCTGGTATCCCGTGCAGCGGCAGAAGTTGCCGGAGATGCCCTCGCGGATCTGCTGCTCGGTCGGCGCGGGGGTGTCACGCAGCAGGTTGACGGCGGACAGAATCATACCTGGCGTGCAGTAGCCGCACTGCAGCCCGTGCTCCTCCCAGAAGCCTAGCTGCACGGGATGCAGGCTGCCGTCCTGTGCCAACCCCTCGATCGTCGTGATATCCGAGCCGTCCGCCTGGACGGCGAACATCGTGCACGACTTGGCGCTGCGACCGTCGATGAGCACCGTGCAGGCGCCGCATTGACTGGTGTCGCAGCCGACGTGGGTTCCGGTGAGCAAGAGCTGCTCCCGCAGGAAGTGCACGAGGAGCATGCGAGGCTCCACGTGCCCTTTGCGCACTTTGCCGTTGACCCTCAAGGAGATCTGGATCATGTGTGCCTCCTGCGCGCGAGGGTGCAACAATAATGACCCCGAGGACGCAAGTCAATCATCTGTACCTGCCAAGTGGAAAGTGGAAGAAGTAGAAAGTAAGTAGGCAAGTACGTCTGTTCGCGGGGGTGTGACGTGACGAAATGGAGCTTCGAGGCCGATTACTTCACTGCCTGCAACTGCGACTGGGGCTGTCCGTGCAACTTCAACGCGCGGCCGACCGAAGGGCGGTGCATCGGGTTGTGCGTCTGGAGCATCATAACAGGCGCGTGTGGAGCGACATCGCTTGACGGCGCGCGGCTGGCCCTCTACTACATGTTCCCGGGTCCGGTCGAACAGGGTCAGGGCACGGCGTGCGCGTATATCGACAGCCGCGTCAACACAGAGCAGCGACAGGCGCTCGACGCCATCGGCACCGGCAAGGCCGGCGGCGGGTTCTTCGAGCTCTTCGGCGCCAGCCTTGTGACGACATGGTTGCCCACCAAGTTCGTGTCCATCGAGTTCGAGTTCAGCGAAAAAGTGGGCCGGGTACGCATTGACGATGTCGGAGGTGCGGAGAGCGAGCTGCTCAGTTACCCGGACGGCAGCGTAATTCGGCCGTGGCTCGAGCTGCCCCACGGCATCGAGTACAAGAGAGGCCTGATGACCAACGCGAAGCGCTGGTGGTGGCGTGACGCGGAGCTGCTGGCCAGTTATACGAACAAGTACGGGGCGGTGGCCAGGGTCCGGTTCACCGAGGAGGGCTGCGTCGGATGACGTAGCAGAGAGGGACATTCCATGGCCGATCTCAACAGCGCGTTGTGAGCAGCCTCTTCGGGACCGTGTCGGTTGAAGACTATGCGGGGTTTCAGGAGTTGCACACGCGGCATCACTGCAAGCACATGCCCGGCGCCGTGTGAAGAAGCGAGGTCTGCTACTTGTTCAGTACTGCGTTGGCCTGCTCGTGTGCGTGATACGAACTGCGGACGAGGGGCCCCGATTCGACGTGCGCAAATCCTCTGGCCAGCGCAGCTCGTTTGAGCTCCGCAAACTCGTCGGGGTGGTAGTAACGGGCCATCGGCACGTGCCTCGGCGTGGGGCGCAGATACTGCCCGATGGTCAGAATCGAGACGCCAACGGCGCGGAGATCGTCGAACACCAACAGCATCTCGTCGATCTTCTCGCCCAGTCCGACCATGAGACCGGTCTTCGTCGGGATGCCGGGCGTGTGGCGGCGCGCGCGGTCCAGCAGTTGCAGCGAGCGTGGATAGCGGCCACCCGAGCGTGCCATGCGATACAACCGCGGCACCGTCTCGACGTTGTGGTTGAGGACGTCGGGCCCGGCGTCGAGCACGGTCCGCAGTGATGCCTCGACGCCCTGAAAATCTGGAATGAGGACCTCGATGCGGCAGCCGGGCACACGCGCGCGTGTCCGGCGGATCGTCTCGGCAAACACGAAGGCGCCCCCATCGGCCAGATCATCGCGGTCCACAGAGGTGATCACCGCGTGCCTGAGCGTCATCGCCTGAATCGCGTCGGCCACGTGCTCCGGTTCGGTCGTATCGAGCGCAGCAGGGCGGCCGTGCGTCACCGCGCAATAGGCGCACGCACGCGTGCAGACGTCGCCGAGGATCATGAACGTGGCGGTTCCGTGATGCCAGCACTCGCCGATGTTCGGGCAATGCGCCTCTTCGCACACCGTGTGGAGGTTCCGCTCACGCATCAATCCCTTGAGCCGCAGGTAGTTCGCCGACCCGGGGGCGCGCACTTTCAGCCACTCAGGCTTTGGCTCCCGCGGCCGCACGAACTCGAGGGGCGCGTCGACGGACATATCAGAGATAGTCTAATTGACGAATTTACGAATTTACGAATTTACGAATTTACGGATTTACGGATTTACGGATTTACGGATTTACGGATTTACGGATTTACGGATTTACGGATTTACGGATTTTGCGGACCTGCGTCTTGCAGCGTTGGTGCGCGCCGTCAGTTGCGACTGGTTGAATATCCTGGAGAGCTCCCTGGATTCGCCGAGCAGCCATCCCAGGTCCTCGCTGGAGTCGATTCCCGACGCCTGGATCAGTTCCAGCCAGTAGACGCTTTCATCGGCTTCCTCGACGACGAAACCAAGCTTGGCGATGAAATCCGGATGCGAGCGCGCCCGACAGGCGGCCCGGTAATTGGCGCCCACGCGCGTACCGGCCCGGAAGAGCTGGTCTGAGAACTCACGGCCCTCCCACGTTGCGCGAAGGGCTCGACAGAACTTGATAATGCGCAGTCCGAACGTAAAGGTCCTCGTTTTGAGCTCTTCGGCGCGCGGATTCATGGCGACGACGGTACCGGCATTCGTCGTGCCGCTTGGTTTTCTTCGAAATACCGTGCCTGGCGGGGGCGACGCAACAGTTTTTGCCACGTTCGTGCCGGATGATGTGCGGCAAATACGTCAGTGTCCCAATACAATTCGTCAATCCGTAAATTCGTCAATCCGTCAATGGAAAACCTCCGCATCACCTGGTTCGGCCACAGCACATTCCTGCTGCGCACGCCGGGCGGCCGGCGCATTCTGCTCGACCCGTGGCTCGTCGATAACCCCGCGTGTCCCGATTCGATGAAGAAGCCCCCGAAGCCGGACCTGATCCTCGCTTCGCACGGCCACAGCGATCACATGGGCGACGTCGTTGGGGTGGCGCGCGACAGCGGCGCGCCGGTCGTCGGGATGTTCGAGCTGTGCGATTGGCTGCGGCGGAAGGGGATCGCGAACGTCTTACCGATGAACAAGGGTGGTTCGCAGGAGGTGGCCGGCGTGCGGATCACCATGACCGATGCGCGGCACAGCAGCGGGTATGTCGACAACGGCCAGATGATCTACATGGGCGAGCCGGCCGGCTACGTGATTCGGCTCGAGGACGGCATGGTGCTGTACTTCGCCGGCGACACGTCCCTGTTCGGCGACATGCGGCTGATTGGCGAGATGTACGCGCCCGTGATCGCGTTTCTTCCAATCGGGGATCGGTTCACGATGGATCCGGCCGCGGCGGCCAAGGCCTGCGAGTGGCTCGGCGTGCGCCAGGTTGTGCCGATGCACTGGGGCACGTTCCCGCTGCTCACCGGCACGCCGGCCGCGCTGCGGAGGCTCGTCGAACCGAAGGGCGTGCAGGTGCTCGAGCTGAAGCCGGGGGAGACGGCGGAATAGCGACCTGAACCGTGAACCTGTCGTTCACGCGTCTACGTTCTTGCTTCTCTGTTCGTGTTCAGAAGGTTCGGTTCACGGTTCGGTTCCAGCTGGTCCCCGCTCGAACCTCGAACCTGAACCTCGAACCTGAACCTCGAACCGAACCTGAACACGAACCGAGAACGGAGAACCGAGAAGTGTGAACGACGGTCTACTGAATCGTAATCGTCCCCTGCAGCGACGTCGTCGTGGGTTGATTGTGATCGTGGAACCCGCAGGTGCGCGGCGTATTCAGGTTGCCCGTGGTTCTGCTCTGGTTGGGCTGGAGGAATCCCACGTCGTTGATCGGTGGACATGCGGTGTGCTCTGGATGCGGATCGGAGGCCATGTCGTGCGCGCGTGTGTCGTTGTTCACGAACGTGACGCGAGATCCCGCTGAAATGGTGACGGTGCGTGGCGACACACCGGTGGATGTGATGGTGATCGTTGCCCCACTGGGCGTCGGGGTAGGCGAGGGCGACGGCGACGGTGTAGGGGATGCCGGCGTAGAGTAGCTACCACCACAGCCCAACGCCGTCACCATGGCCACAGCGGTTGCGCACAGCGCTAGGAGCCGGAAGCAACGTGGCGTCGGCGAACGGGCTGTCATCAGTAGAATCTTCTCGAAATATTGAACCCGAGATACCAGTCGTCATTCGATGCTCCGCCGCGCGCGATCTGCCCCAGCGTCGTTCCGAACGCGTTGGAGATGTTGAGCTGGAACACATGGCCGCCGGCGCGCTTTTCGATGCCGAACGCCCCCTGGTTCACGCCCGGATTATTACCGGCCGTGCGTGGAATGATCTCGCCAACCAGATAGACCGTCGGTCGTACGCGGATGCGGGTCCCGATGCCGAGCACGAAACTGTCATTGTCATTCACGAGTTGGGACGGCAGCGGATTGGAGTTGTTCACCCAGATTGGCTGCAGGAAGACGGTGCCGATGGGCGCGAACGAGCGCGACACGACAAAGCCGAGAGCAGGCGTGTAGCTGTTGCGAAAGTTATTCGTGCCGTCGATGGCGCCAATCACGGCCATGTTCACCCAACGGCCCTCTCGCTCCTGCATCAGGTCGTACTGGGCGAAGAATTCGACGGTGCGATCGCTGGTGCGATTCAGGCCGATCTGCCCGCCGCGCACGATGCCGAACCTGTATTCCAGGCCAATCTGTGCGCCCGAGTCGATGCCGAAGAGATCTTCCGCCAGATCGCTGAAATCCCCGGTGCCAAGCGGGCGGGCGAACCGGTGCGTGATACGAAATGCACTCTTGTAGCGCGGCAATCGGAGCGCCGTCGGCATCGCAATAACGGAAAAGTCGGGCTGAAGCGGCACCAGATCCAGATCGGGATCGTCGTTTGGGACATCCTGTCCGGCGGCCTGCGCCGGCCACCACAACACGGCGGCCAGTATCATCACGAGCAACACGACGCGTCGCTGCATCATCTTCATCATCTGCTCCCAGACGTCTTTGACAGGCCCGAATCCATACACATGAGTCAAGTCTTGCGGGCCTGACAAGACGTCTCCGCCCCGCGGAGCGGGGCAAAGCGGATACTGTCACTAGTGAGGCGAAGCCACACCCCCATGTTCGTCGGTCAGGCGGAGCCTCGCTAGTCGTTGCGTGCGCCCAGTTCGATCCAGCGCTTGATGACGAGTATCTGGCCCGCCGTGAGAAGCGTATTCCCGCGAGGCATGGGCGTGCCGACGATGCCCGCACGGCCTTCCAGCTTGTGAATGATGTAGCTGTTCTCCGGATCACCGGGAACGACGCGAATGGCGCCTGGCTTTGCCGGGCTCGTCACCCCGACGAGGGTGGCGTACGAGGCCCCCTCACGGAGGTCCATCAGACCGGATGGATTGCGCCCAACGGACGTGTGACAGTTCGTGCACGCCTGCCGCCCTGACGAATCGGTCGTATTGAAGATCTCGCGCTGAATGCTGCTCAAGGTCGGCTGCAGGTTTGGCGTAGGTCCGGTGAGGTCCGAGAGCTTCTCGTCGCACGCTGCTGCTGACATTCCGCACAGCGCGAGCAGCACGCCGCCCGCAATCACATGTCGTCGCATTCCAAACTCCTTCATGGTTGACCCGCTTCCCGCGCCTTCACCACGAGCACGCCCTTCATTGCTTCGTGGCCGTCGCCACAGAACTCCGTGCACAGGATCGGAAACTCGCCCACTTCGTTAGGCGTGAAATCGATGGTTACGGTCGCGGTTCGCGCGATTTCCGTCGACACGTTGAACTGCTTGATGCCGATCCCGTGCAAGCCGTCGCCCGACTTCACCACGAGTCGCACCCGTTCTCCCTGTGTCACCTCAATCGAGGGGGGAACGAACTCGTAGCGCTTCACCACGACCCCGATGACGCGCGGTTCCGTTGTCTGCGGCGCCGACGTGCCGACCGATCGAGCCGGAACCGCAAGGAGGGCCGCAACGCACAAGGCGATGCCGTACGCTCGTGTCATAACGCATGGGCCGTGAAGGGGACCCCGTTGCTTGAGCAAGCACGGTGCCCCCGGTAAAGCCGGAGCGCGCGCGATATCCCGCCTGAAAACGCGCGAACAAACCGCCGGCGGATTACTGAACCGGTAAATGTCGAACGAGAAACGAAACTCAGTCGATGCGGTATTTCGCTAGATAATAACTCAACGCGCGCTGACTGATGCCCATCGATTCGGCGGCGTCCTTCTTGACGCCGCCTGCCTGTTCCAGGGCGCGGCGGATGGTCTCGCGCTCCACCCACTCCAGATTCTGGTGCAGCCGCAGCGACGGCAGCCCCGGCGCAGGCGCCGACGTCGCTCCGAGCAGCGAGATGGACGCAGTGGTGATCGCAGAACCCGTCGTGAGCACGACAGCCCGTTCAA
>JBOGIR010000216.1:0-5037 GCA_050742335.1 Vicinamibacterales bacterium
GCCGAAGCCTTGGCGGAGGCTGGCCGGTGGCCGGACCGCGCTGCGAGGGCTTGTGACCGGCCGCAGCACGCCAGCTCCTCGAGCTGGCGGGTTCCCTCAGCCTTCTCGCGCGGTCAGGCGATCCATGTCGGCCTGACCTCCATAGGGCTTCATCATCACCAGCACAACCGATCTCCGGTGTACGGCGATCTCCAACGGTCATCGTATCAACCCTGATGTGATAATCGGGCTTCGGGCTTGGCCGCGCCCGATTCACACGTGGCAGGCCGAAAGCCACAAGCCGAGAGCCCAGAGCCACCCTGATCCATCAGGGCCAACTATCGACTGGCCGTTCGATTGGCGGTCTGCGTGGTCGGCGACGGCCACGGATTTCCCGGCGGACCGTACTGGTAGAACGCGCCGAGGGTGGTGATCTTGTCCATGTCCGGATACAGCACGCCAATCGCCGGCATGTCGCGGCTCCCGCGCGGCGAGTACCAGATGGCCCCGTCGCGCGTCACCTGTACCTTCGGCGTGTCGGCATCGAACTGCGGCTTCGGATAGAACGCCCACGTCTGATTGCGTGGGTTGAACTTGTTGATCAACGCCACGCGATCCGGCGTCGGCGAATCGGCGAACCAGATGTTCCCTTCCGGATCGGGATTGACGTCGTAGGGTTGCGCGGTCCACAGGGGCACCGAGTACTCGGTAAACCGTCCGGTCCGCTGGTCGAGCTTCGCCAGCTTCCCTGGCCGCCGCCCCTGATTCCAGATGGCCGCCCAGATGTTGTTCTGCGCGTCCACGTTCAGTCGCCGGATATGCCCCGGGAAGGTAAGCGGCGCAAACTCGGTCCACTGCTCGTTGGTCGTGTCGAACTTCGCGATCTTGCCCGAGTTCCAGAGCGCAATCCAGATGTTGTCGTTCCGGTCCGCGATCACACCGTAGGGAACAGCGCCACGGTCCGAGATGGGGTACACGGTGACCTTGTTCGTTGCGCGTTCCCACTTGGTGAGCGCGCCGCCCATGATCCACCCCACATAGAGGTTGTCCTTCGAGTCGAGGGCCATCGACTGCATCCACTTGCGCGGATTGCGGATCACGTTGTCCGGGTCGCCCGGAATCTGGTGTTCCCACTTCTCCGTCTTCGGATTGAAGCCAAGGATCCGCTTGGGGCCTTCCGGCTCCAGGCCCGAATGTTCCGGTGCCCACACGATCCCGAACCTGTCGATCGTGAGGTCGTGGTTGCCGAGCTTTCCACCACCTGGATAGATGTAGTCGGTCTGCTTGCCGCTGCGCGGATCCAGCTTGACCAGCCGGTGCGGATAGCCGCGGTCGGTCAGCCACACGTTGCCCTCGGGGTCGAACCGGACATCCTGTCCCCACCGGATGCCGCGTCCCTGCTTGGCAAACTCGGGCGAGCTGCTCCCCGTGCCGGGCGTGTCGATCGGGAGGTAGTACTCCACGAACATGGCCTTGCTGAGCACCGCCTCGTCGAGCGGAACCTCCTGCTCGGCGCGGACGAAGCGCGGCTTGGCGTCTGGACCGTAGTTCTTGACGACGTACGCGATGAAGTTCTCGCGATCCTTCATCGAGAAGGGGAACCACTGCACCCGACCCGCGAGCGCCCCTTCGGTGTACGACCTGGCGTCGCGCGTGTCGAGCTCAGCCCCCATCATGTGGCCGAGACGGGCGCGCCACACATCCTCGCCGCCCGGGCGGGCGGGAATGAAGTTCTCGTTGTGACACCGCATGCAGCCCTGCTCGATCACCTCGCGACCAGGCCCTGGCGGGTAGATGTCCGCGTAGCGCGCGAACGTGACGCCGCTCTGCGGCGCCGGCTCGACACCCTGACCCGCGCGCAGCGAGACACTGGCCTTGGCGTTCTCGCCCGCTCGCAGGGTCAGCTTCTGCACATCCGACTCGAGCCCCTTCGCTTTGACGCGCACTTCGTAGTTGCCCGGGAAGAGCGCGAGCGATCGAAAGGCGCCCGCGGAGGTGAACACCATGTACGTGATGTTCCTGTCCGTGTTGCGGATGTACACCTGCGCGGCCTTGAAGGGCTGCGGCGCGGTCACGCTGCCCGACAGGCGCGCCATCCCGGCCAGCTCGCCGCGCTGCTGGGCAACGACGGTCGAGGCTCCTCCGCTGAGGTTCAGGACATACGCAGCACTCAGGCACGCGGCCAGTGCAATCGCCGACACGAGAAACCGCCTCATACATTCCTCCTCATCACGAATCACGCCCGTCCGGCCATCCTAGACAGCCCGTGGTACAAGTCCCGGCCGGGCCACAGAGGCACAGAGAAAACATCAGGAAAAGACTCCGTGTCTCTGTGTCTCCGTGGCGCCTTGGTGAGTTTCACCGCAGCCTGCTAGAAGACGAATCGCACCGCCAGCTCCGCCTGCTGCCGCGGATGGACGGTATTGATCGTGCCGAAGGCATTCGACGTCGCATTCATCTGCCACGGGGTTGCCCCGGGCCCGAAGTTGTCGGTGCCAAACAGATTGAACACCTGGACCAGCAGTTCCGCGCGGCGCGCGCCGCCCAAGCCCACTCGCTTGCTCACCCGCAGATCGAAGCGCTGGAACTCGTCGGTCATGAGCTGGCTTGCGGCAATCGGCGCGCGGCCGTTCTGTGCCCGCAACGCGTTGACGAGCGCGAGCATCTGATCGTCGTTGCCGCGATTGAACACATTTCGCGTCGTCCCCGGCACGTAGTCGGTGACCGCGCCGTCGCGGTTCAGGTCGACTCCCGCGCGAGCGGGGAACGGCCGCGACGAGCGGTAGTTCCACACCGCTCCCACCGTGATGTCCATCGGCAACTGGATGACGCCACTCGCCACCAGCGTGTGTCGCCGGTCCTGGCTCCCGTAGCCGAAGTCGTACTCCGGATGGTAGAAGTCCACGACCGTGGCCTGCCCCGCGCCCCGGTCCTCCTCCTTCGCCAGCGTGTAGGACACGCGATATTGATATTGGTTCGAGAAGTTCTTCTCGAGCCGCAGGTAGAGCGCTCGATACTCGCTCTCGCCGCCGGCGCGGTATTCGTTGATGTTCCCCCAGGTCGGCCGTGGGCGCAGCCCCGTCACCGGATCGGGCGTGTTGACATTGGCAATCTGGTTTGTGTTCGTCCCCTTGCTGAACACCCCGTCCACGTGAATCGCCAGATCCGGCCGCAGCGCGCGCGACAACCCCACGTTGAGCGACGTCGATTCCGGCTGCTCGATCCGGTCGCTCGTGACGCTGACGTTCGGCGCCGCCGACACGGTGACGAAGTTCTGCGGCGACAGCCCGCCGTACGGATCGGGATACGACGGATTCCGGATGTTGACCTGGCTTTGGAGCAGCGCGTTCACCTCGGCGCGCAAGGTGGCTGCGAACACGTTGCTGTAGTACTTGCCCGTCGCCAGGCGCACCACGGTTCGCCCGTCGCGCTGCACGTCCCACGCGAGCCCGAACCGCGGCCCCCAGTTGTTGTTGTCGGCCCGCGACGACGGATCGATGAGCTCGGCCAGCCGCGGCCGGCCGTCGAAGGTGATGTGATTGTTGAACGCCTTGTAGAGGTTCTCGTAGCGGAGCCCGACATCGAGCGTCAGGTTCGACAACACGCGCCACTCGTCCTGCACGTACGTATGAATCCAGTCGGCCCGGAGATGCCGCGGCAGCGGCGGGAACGAGGCAGTGAACTGAATCGGGTTCCGCAGGTTTCGAATCGACGCCGCGCTGCCGTCGAAGAACTGATCGGTGCCGAACGTCCACGTCGCGATGTTGTGGGCCGACTCCTCATTCGAGCGGAACCGAAGGAACGCGCCGCCCGTCTTCAGCGTGTGCCTTCCCATACTGAGTGTGAGGTCGTCCGAGACGTCCCAACGCTTGGTGTTGTTGTTGCTGTAGCCGGTCGATCCCCACGTCAGACTCGGGAACACGTACACACCCGTGTACTGCTGGAAGCGCTCTGCCGGGAACTCGCCGCGCTGACCGGCGGGCCATCGCGGAATGCCGGGCGGGCTTCCCAGGTTCTCCAAGTGCGACGGCGGGATCTGCGACCGCACCTCGTTGAGGACGCGGGAGCTGATCACCCACGTGTGCGCCGCCAGCAGCGAGTCGCGCGGCGAGTTCGTATCGGTGCCGACGTTGCCCCCATTGCTGCCGCCGCACTCCTCGCAGAAGGTATATTCCTTGTCCCATAAATAGCGCAGGAACACGTTCTGCTGGTTGTTCAGTTGGAAGTCTCCACGCAGCAGCATCTGACGCCGCTCGTATGGGGCCGGAAAGTTTCCCTCGACTGCGGAGTAAAACTGCGGCAGCCCCGTGCGCACCGTCGCCGTCTTCGGCTCCTTCGTCCGCTCGAACGCGGCAAAGAAGTGGAGGCGGTCCTGCACGATGGGACCGCCCAACGCCCCGCCATACTGGTTGCGCCGGTACTCCGGCTTCGGAGCCCCAAAAGTATCGTGCTGTTCCTTCTCGAACCGGTCCATGGCGTTCAGGCTCGTGTCCCGGAAGAACTCGAACGCCTCCCCGTGGAACTCGTTCGTGCCGCTCTTGGTGGCCGTCAGCACCACGCCGCCTACGGCGCTGTACTGCGCCGACGAGCCGCTGACGTCCACCCGGAACTCCCGGATCCCCGACTGCGGCACCTCCAGGAACTCCTGACCGGAGTTGTAAAGCAGGTTCGGTCCCCCGTCCACATACGAGGTCGTCAGGTTGGGGTTGGCGCCCCCGGCGCCCACCGTCGGCCGCGCGCGCCGCGTGCCGGTCGGCAGCTGCGTTCCGGGCAGCAGCAGCGTCAGCGACGTCGGTTGCCGGTTGGCAATCGGCAGCATCTCGATCTGTTCCTGCGTAATCACCATCCCCACTTCGGTCCTTGTCGTGTCCACGACCGGCGCCTGCGCGGTCACGGTCAACGCTTCCGTGACGCCCTGGAGCGCCATCGTGAGGTTCTGCTGCAGGGCGAGGCCGATCGTCAGCGTGAGATTGGTGACCTCCGCCGCCGCAAAACCACTCAGCTCGGCACGGATAGCGTACCGGCCCGGTAGCAATCCGGCCAGGCGATACCGGCCGT
>JBOGIR010000217.1:0-6483 GCA_050742335.1 Vicinamibacterales bacterium
CCTGGCTGCCGTAAAGCAGCGACGAGGCGCCGCGCAACACCTCGACGCGGCGGAGGTCCGTCACGGACAGCTTCGACAGGTTCGACGTGCCGGCACGGCGGCCGTTGATCAGCACCACCACCTGGCTGCGGAAGTCGCGCCCCTGCGGGTCGTTCTGGCCGCCGCGCAGATTGAGGCTCGCCTGCGCCGGCGTCCACTTGCCGAGAAATGCCACGCCCAGGTCGGCGAGAAGCTCGGTGACCGTCGTCGCGGTAGACCGTTCGATCGTCGTCTCGTCGATCACCTGAACCGTGGATGCCAGACTCGACACAGGCTCGCGCGAGGCGGAGCCGGTGACGACGATCTCTTCTCGGAGGGTGAGCGGCGCGCTCGGTTGCGCGGCGTCGGTCTGCTGCGCGGAGGCGGTGCCGGCGGTCCCCTGCGCGTGTGCGAACGCGGCGGCGCCGAAGAGCAGCGCCAGGACGGCGAGAATCACAATCATCGTTGTACGGTGCCCCCATGCGAGCCGGCCGGTCGTCGCCGTTGCAGGGCGACGCGCGCGGCCGGGCCATCTGCGCCAGCCCATCCACAATCCCGACCCGCTCAAGGCGATGCCGCCGAGGCTGAGCAGGATGATGGTGAGATCCCAGGCCGGACGGTTGAACATCAGGAACGGAAAGTCGAGCGTGTGCAGGCCGTTGATCGCCCACCGCATGACGCGGCCGTAGGTGTCGTAGCGCCGGAGGATCGTGCCGGTGTGCGGATCGATGTAGAACCAGGTGGCGGCCTCGTCATCGAACTTGACGCGTAGTACCGGATTGCGCTTCGGCGCCACGGCGCCGACTGAGTACCAGTACGCGTCGTATCCGTCGAGCAACGTGGCCTCGCGAATGGTGGCACCGGGCACGGCACGCGCCGCGGCCGCGATGAGCGCGTCGGTGTCGAACCGCTCGCGTGCAACGGCGTCATGCCGGTCGGCGGCGATGGTCCAGCTCGTCACCGGGTCGGTAAAGAAGGTGTAGTGCGGCCGTCCGTCGAAGACGCCCAGCTCGACTTCGCGAATCGCCTCGCCGCGCCCCACCCGCGACCAGGCCTCGCGCGGGGTGACGATGATCCGCGACGGATCGAAGCGGCCACCCGCGAACGCCTCCGACTGGCCGGGCAGCGTGGCGGTGCTCGAGCGGATCCCGCCCGCGCTGTACGGCGACATCGTTGTCGTCGTGTCGAGCGGCACGGCACGCGACCCGCCCGGATTCAGATACAAGAGGCCGCTGACGATCCAGGTGAGCGTTACCAGGCCGAAGGCGAGGCCGGCCCAGTGATGCCACCTCTTGAGACCGCGATACGGCACGCGCGCGGACGTGCCGTCGCCAAAGCGATAGCCGCGCCGCCGGTAGCGCCTCACACCAATCCAGATGCCGGAAAACGCCAGCGCCACACTCGCCGTCGACAGCCAGATCATCGTCTGACGCCAGGCGGCGACGCGGGTCCGCAGGATTTCCGGCGCGCCCCAGTGCGCAATCGGCCCGATCCACGCGAGCCGGCGCTCGCGCGCGCTGGTGCGCATGACGATCTCGCCGGTCCACGCCGAGACGTACACCTCGGTGCCGGCGTCGTTGTCGAGCGCCACGCGGTGCAGCGGACGGTGCTGGTTGAGGCTGTTGGTCAGCGTCCACTGGTCGATCGTCTCGATCGTCTCCATGAAGCGTGGCGAGGGGGCGCCGGTGATGCGCGCGACAATCCGCTCGGCCATCGCCGGCTCGATGCCCGGTGCGCGGTCGCCCGTGTCGGCATACACAGTGGCCCACGGTCTGTCCGGCAGCAGCACGTGGTAGACGGGCCGGCCCTCGAGGGTGCCCATGCGGATGCGCCGCGCCGTGGCCGAAGGGTCGAGAGCACGGGCGGCGGCCTCGGGTGCGACCGTCGCCTGTGTCAGCGGAATCGGCTCGAGCAGACTAAACCGCTCGGCCGGATAGAGGATCGGCATCCGCACGTAGAGCATCGCAATGCCCGACACGAACCAGATGACGAAGATCAGGCAGAGCGCGACGCCCAGGTAGCGATGCGTGAGAAACAGCGTGCGGATGCCGCCGGCCATGCGCCAGACATCGTAGTGGCAGGGCGGCGGCCGTGGCATCTGAAGTTTTCCTGACTATCCCGTCAGGAAACACAGTGTCGCTCAACTTGCGAGGCAGGGTCATGGCGCATCTGCTAAGGACCCCGATCGAAATCGAGTCATCAACTCGTCAAACCCTGCGCTAAAGTCCCTCCAAGTCACGCGAGGGTCCGCAATCTGTTCGTTCTGAGTCTTTTTGTCGTTGACTCCCACGAGGCAGCCGTCACATTCGCGACGCTCGACGGCTCACTCTTCGAAATATCGAAAGGAAGACGCTATGGCCAAGAACAAGAAGACGAAGGGCAAGTCAAAGCTACCCGTCGCGGTGGCGACGAACAACCGCAAGGAAGTCTATGTCGCCCGCGCCAGCGCCAAGGCGGCGAAGGCCGCCAAGGCGGCGGCGCCGTTCACGATCACGGTGGTCTTTCTTGGGGGACTCACGACCGCTCAAAAGAACGCGTTCAAGTCCGCGGCAGATCGATGGTCGAAGGTCATCGTCGGCGACCTCCCGGATGTCGTGATCAGTGGCCAGGTGGTCGACGATGTACTGATCGAGGCATCGGGGGTCCCCATCGATGGGCCTGGAGGCATTCTTGGCCAGGCGGGTCCCACGCATCTGCGCCCAACGGGCACTGGCGCCACCTCGTTGATCCCCGCGAAAGGCCGCATGCAGTTCGACACTGCCGACCTTGCCGCCATGCAGTCCAATGGCACGCTGAATGACGTGATCACCCACGAGATGGGACATGTGCTTGGCATCGGGACGATCTGGAGCCTGAAGGGCCTGCTGAACGGCACGACCGGCAGCAACCCCACGTTCACTGGGACGAACGCCAAGAAGGAATACGGGACGCTCAAGGGGACGGGGCCCAAGCCGGTCCCGGTAGAGAACACTGGCCCTCCCGGGACGAGGAACTCGCATTGGCGCGATGCCGTGTTTGTCAATGAGCTGATGACGGGATTCGTGAATAGTGCCCCGAATCCGATGAGTCGCCTCACCGTGGCGAGTCTGAAGGATCTGGGTTACAAGGTCGACCTGACGAAGGCCGAGGGGTTTGAGCTGCCGGATCTCCTCGGAATAGCCGAAGGCGGAATGTTGCTTGCCGCCGCCGCCGCGCACGAGGAACAGGGCATGGTCCTACCGACCGTGCCGATGACGCTGCCCCCTGAGGCCATCGCGTAACCTAAGCGGACGATGTCGATTCGTGGCTCTCAGAAGCGCGGTGGGAAACCGGGCCGGATGCTTAGACCGAAAGCCAGGGTCTTGGAGCGTTCGGCCCTGGTTCCCACCGAGCATCTCATCAAGCCTCCACCCACCCGGTTCACCCACGAGGTGACACGGTCGCAGCCGTACTACTACGCGCGTGGAAGCGGCGAGCCGGATGGGAAGTTCGCCGCGCGCACGCGGGTCGTGTTGCTCGAGCACGACGGCGGCGAGTACTGCCGGGTGGCCGATGCGCAGGGCCTGTACGTTGAGACGGCGTACCGCGGCCTGCGAGCGTTGGACGTCAAGAAGACGAAGACACAAGCAAGAAGCAAGAAGTAATGTGTTGGGTCTGCGATGACCCACAACGTTCTGGAGTTGGCCATGACGTCGAAGTCCTCCGTCTCGCTGCTACCGGCCGAGACCGATCGACACGACGAGCGAGGGGGCGCGGCGACGGTCGATCGTCGGCGCCACCACCCCCGCCCTCGGCGTCGTCGGGTAGGTTTCCGCGGTGGACTCGTAGAACGGAAGCACGGCGTCCGCTTGCACGAAGATCCTCACGCTCGTGGCGCGCGCGAGCTCGTACCCAACCGTCAGCTCGCTCTGCAGACCGCTGCCGTCCCAGGCGGACGTGTAGTACCCCGTCGTGGGGTTGAACGATCCACCGAAGCTCTGATGCCCAAAGCTCAATCCGCCGCCCACGTATGCGGAACGATTGGCCGTGGGCCTCAGAAAATACAGCCCTGACAACTTCAGCACCGTCTGTGCCGTCCCACCGGGGGACGAGGAGGAGTTGGTGCCACTGAACTGAAAGTTGAGGAACGACACGTCGATGGCAAACGAATCGAGCTCCGCGCGGTAGCCAAATCCCAAGGCCGGCGTCGCGTACGCGTGATTGCCGAAGAGGCTCCCGTAACCCAGGCGCGCGTACCACAGCGAATCGGTGTGCACCCGTCGTGCAGTCGCCTGAGACGTGGTGACATTCGTGCGATCGACGACGTTGAACCCGGTCATCGGGCGTCCGGTGACGATCGACCGCGCGATCTGACTGTACAGAGCCGGCAGATCGTCCATGCCTTGAGCGATCGCCTCCCGCTGACCCTCGCGACCCGAGATGTGGACCACGATGGTATTCCCCAGCAGGACGTGAGACAGCATGTACGGCCTCGCACAACCGGCCGGCACGACTCGCTCGCCGGCCTGTTCGAACTGTCTCGTCACCAAGAGCAGAGCGGCCGCCTGGTCGCTCGGCGAGAACGTGTCGTGGGCGGTGTCGATCGTGATGCAGACCTCGGCCTGCGCCGCCGCCGCAGTGGCGACGACAACGCACGTGATCGTCGTCAAACGAAGAATCCGGGTGCGCATGGCATCCTCCAAGGCCCGTATGAAACCAGGGCGCGTGGCCCTCACCAGAACATGCGTCAACCGAACGGGAGTTGGCTCACACGGATCGCGACTTCTTTCTGATGAGTTATCGGCGGTGCTCGGACAAACCACCAGGATCCTATGTCCTGTTATGGGACACCGTCCGGCAGAGTCCGAGAATGTCTCGTATCGGTGATCATGTCGGCCGTGGTCGTGTTCACGGCCATCTGGTTGTCCGAAGGTTCGAACCTCTGGCCGCTGCTGCTGATCGTCGCGGCCCCCGTTGCGACGGTCTATCTGCTGGGTTGCGGTTGGTGGAGCGCCGGGTCACCGGCCAAAGGTGAGGCGGTGTTTCGCATCGTGCAGCCTTACGGCCGCGACAGAGCGCACGAGGCCACGATCATCAGTGAGCACACGACAGCCGCGGGGGCGTTCGCGGAGATCGATCGGCTGTCGTCGGAGATGGTCCGCACGGGAGCGCCATCAGATGCGGTTTAGTACGTGACCCGCACCCGGTAGTTCAGCACAGCAGTGCCGTTGGCCGCCACTGGCACCGTGAACTGCGTTGCCCACGCGGCCGTCTTGGTCCACTCGTGGCTCGAGCGCAGCATGCGCCACGTGCCGCCGACCGGCTCGTTCACCTCCACGCTGATGGGCGTTGTCTTGTGGTTCCGCAGCGTGATCTCGAACTCCACCTCGTACGTGCTTGCGGCAATCTTCTGGAAATCGATCTGATTCCGCTCGGCGACGACGTCGAACGCGTTGCCGATCTTGAGGTTCAACGTCTCGTCCTTCGGCGTGTGGCCGATGCGATCTTCGCCGACGAACTGCACGCCTCCTTTGGTGTCGGCCTGATAGACGCGCACGGTGCCGGCCGGCATCGGCATCCCCAGCCCGGTCTTCTCTTCGTTCTTGAACTGGTAGTAGACCTGGACGACGTCCTTGATCGGCGCGCCGGGGTGGTAGGTGTTGCGGTAGTAGAAGTTCTGGCCTTCGACGACGAAGCGCTTGCGGACGGGCACGTCGGTGCCGTTGAGCAGGCTCACCTGTTTGGTCTGGCTGTTGTTGATGGTCGTGCGACGGCCGAGCGTGTACAGGTGGTACTCGGAGAACGCTTCCTGCTCCATCGGTGCGGCGGCCGGCGCGTCGGCGCGCGACTGTTCCATCACCATTCTCCCAATCACCTGACGGACGCGGTTGAGATCGCCCGCCACGAGCTGGAGCCGCGCGTTGCGGAATGCCGTGCCGCTGCCGTTGGTCAGCGTGACCCAGCCGTCGAGGTCGGCAGCCTTGTCGTCGCGGCCGACGTTCAGCACGTAGTCGGCGGCCCACGACAGCTTGCCGGCCAGATACGCGGCCTCGACACGATGGCGCTCGGCGCCGCCGTTCTCGAGCGTCCAGATGAGCGTGGGCCGTGCGTACAGGTTCTCGGGCAGCTCGGGGAACCGGATGTGATCGGCGTGCATGCCGGTGATGATCTCGCTGCCGATCTGCCAGACCGGTGCGGCGTTGTAGCTGAGAAGCCGCGCCGTCACTTCCTCGGGTCTCGTCGTGCCGTCCTGTTGCCGCATCCGCACGAGCGTGACGTCGCGACCGACGTACTTGCGGAGCAGCTTGTCGGGCTCGAGCAAGTCGTACTCGTAGTTCTGTTCGAGGACGTCGAGCTGCGACGGCTGGCTGATCGAGCGGAAGTGAACGGTTGCGGGATTGACGGTCGCCGCGATGTCCATGAACCGGAGCTGGGCGACGCCGCGCGCCAGCCGCAGCTCGCGGACGTCGCGCACGAGCGCGATGTCGGAGTTGTACACCGTGACGG
>JBOGIR010000218.1:0-28967 GCA_050742335.1 Vicinamibacterales bacterium
GATGCCGCCTATCCTCGCGCGGAAGATCGACTGGCGGCAGCGGACTATCGGTGGCAGACGTACGGCGAGAACGTCGCGCTCGGTCAGTCGAGTGCCGCGGCGGCGTTGGACAGGCGGATGCACTCACGCGGTCATCGCAAGAGCATCCTCAACCCGGACTTCACCGAGCTGGGCGCCGGCTATGCGATTGATCGAGCGGGTCGGCCGTACTACGTGCAAGTGTTCGGGACTCCCTCGTCCTAGTCAGCCCCATCGCAAGTCATTGTTGCCTAGACGCGTTGCGCTGTGCGCGGCGCACGTCAACTGCGCGATGCACAAACAGATCATCGGAACTCGCTCGATGAGAACGAAGGCCATCCTGGCACTCGTCGCGCTGGCCGCCGCGATTCCGATGGGCGCGTCGAAGGTCGGCACCCGCCGCGCGAGCACGCAGGTCGGCACAGGATCGCGGGCCCAGGCGTCGAACGGAGCAGTCGACGTCGCCGCGGCGCGCCGACGAGACGACTTCGTCGCGATGCACACCTTCCGACCCGGCTACCGGTTCTGGCAGCACGTCTTCACACTTCCCGACCGCTCGATCGCGTTTGGGAGCACCGTTGACGGGCGGCTTCTCGCGACCTTTCCCGCCAAAGGCAACTGGATGCGTGAGGCCGTGTGGGCCGACCCCGCGCTCGCCCACATCCTCGAAGGTCAACGGCTCGCTCGCAAACTGGGTGAACGGCGGGAACAGGTGGCGCTCCTCCTGGAGCGTGCCGCGGGGCCGGTGCTGCACAACTCGACGCGCGGAGACGCGCTGCTGCCGAACGCCTTCAGGTACGGGCGTTTCCTCGCTGAGTGGGGCGCGATCTACCAGCGGTTCGGCGTGCCTGCAGACGTCGGCCTGGCTCAGGTCATTCTCGAATCGGGCCTGAACGGTAAGAGGCGCTCGGAAGCCAACGCTGTCGGCTTCTGCCAGTGGCTGCAAAGGAACTGGAAGCGGCTGAACTACTTCTCACCGACACCCATCGAGGGGCTGAACCAGACGACGCAGGCTCCCTACTGCGCCGCGTATCTGTCCGTGCTGGCCACCAAGTACGGATCGTTCATCCCCGCGCTGTCCGAGCACAACGCCGGCGGCACGAACGTGGGGCGCACCTTGATCAACGGCGAGCACCTTGGTGCACACGATGTCCGTGCCCGATACTTTCTGGGCTCGAAGCTGGCCCGTGACCTGCGAGCCTTGCCGGGTAAGGAGTACGAAGACGTCCATCGGAGCTATGGTCCCCGTTCGCACCTGTATGCGGAGATGGTGTTTGGCAACACCTTCATTGTCAGGAACCTGATCGCGTCGACCCCCCAGGTACGAATCTACGCGATGCGAACGCCTCGGGCGATCTCGCTTGCCGAGATCATGAAGCGAACAGGTCTCTCTGCGGACGAGGTGCGTCGGTTCAATCCGGCACTCGTCGCGCGGGTCCCGGCGCAGGGCACGCTTTACCTTCCGGACTACATCAGCGACTTTGGCCCTGACGTGGCGTTCTGGCGGCGCCCTCCCGGTGCGGCGTACGTGGCCGTGCTGGATGACTTCATGCGGCTCGATGCCGGCCCTGAACGGTGGGACGACCCGGCCTTCGCGCATGTGCTCACGGACTTCAAGCGCCGTTTCAGAGAGACGAGCACGGAGGAAGGGGTCGTGATGGAGACAGTGCTGGCGTACGCGATGGACCAGGCCTACACCAGCAGCCGGCGCGCCCTCCTGTCCGAGTTCCGAAGCAGTGGACACGTGCGGCGTTTGATCGAGCGCGGGGTCCTCGAGCTCGACGTCCTTCGCGACGCTCAGGCTCGGCTGCCGCTGCAGTAGCGCTCTGACACGGTCGAAGAGTCTCCCCTTCCGCACCAACCCTCCGCTCACACCTGCCCATGCGCGTGAGCTGCGGGTGGCAAGCCAACCAGCTAGCAAGAACCGGCTTGATCGCTTCCTCGTCGACCGACTCGTATGTGTACTGAACGCTCTGGCACCGAAGCCTCAGGCCGCCATCGGGGACGAGTCTCCCTTGCGCATCACCGCATGCGTCCTCAGACATGATCCAGCTTGTCCTCGCCTGACGGCCCGCGCAACTGACGCTCCAGCGACCGGCTGACCATATCTTTCGCTCCCAGCCCGACCGCCAGCGCGGCGGCCAGCACGATCCCTCCGAAGACGATGCCGAATGCGAGCAGCAGAGCGGTCCGTCCGATGCCAACGTGGTCGAGCGCCATCGCGGCGGCCACGATGAGCACCACCCATTTCACCGCGAGGCTCAAGAGCCGTGCGGACTGGATGCCCATGTTGACCGCCTCAATCAGGACCGCCCGGGCCAGGAAGCGCGCGATCAGACCGCCGAGCACGAGAATCGCGATGGCGGCGAAGAGTTGGGGCAGGTATTCGAGCATCGACGTCGCGAACCGTGACGGCAACGCGGCATCGAGCGCTGCGAGGCCAAGCAGCAGTCCAACAAGCAGGATCGCCCAGTACGCCACGGAGGCGACGAGGTTCGAGGCACTGCGCGACGGCATCCACGCGGCCACCGACACGCCGAGCAGTTCAGCACGCCGGTCGAAGTCCAGCCCGTTCAACGCACGGAACACGGCATAGCGGACGATCACCGCCACAATCAGCGACGCAATCAGCAGCAACAGCAACACCAGGGCTCCCGGCAGAAAGTTTGCGATCCCGTCGACGATCCGCGTTCCCGCGACTCCGAGTGCCCGCTGAATCCCTTCCACCATCGTCGTGGTCCTCCACTTGTGGCCGCCTTACACATCGGGTCGCGTCACGTGCGCAACCGTTCGGGCCACCGCCATTTCGAAATCAGATAGGGCTTCTGCGCCTCGAAGGCTCCGCACAGCCGTTCGAGGCGTTGTTCGACGTCCTCCTCGCCGCGATCGCGAACCTCGACGATGAACGATGCGAGCCAGGCGAGGTACAAGGGTACGAGCGACCGCAGGATATGCTCGCGTGCGAGCACCCTCAAGTGATACCCCAGCGCAAAGTCGTAGACAATCCTCGCCCACAGCCCGTCGTCGAGGCGGAAGCTCGCCGCGGGACCATCCATCAGGCGACGAAGGTCGACAAGGGTTCGTGGCGGGAGCACCCAGGTCCAGATGTCGCGAAGCTCCCGGTATCCCAAGCGGTACGATTCGATCAGCTTGTGATGATCGACCGACACGGATTGGAGCGGGGTCCCCTTTACGGACTCTCCGAACTGCTGCACTGCAACAGAGCTGCGCACACGCTGCCACCTCTCGACGCGATTCTCCAAGTCGACGAACAGGGAGCCGACGAGCTGCGTCACGGTGGTGCCGAGGTCCAGCGCCTCGTCGGCGTGTGCGTGGTGACGCCGAACACCAAGCGCCGCTTCGCCAATTCGGAAGTCGCCCGACACTGCGGAGCTCGCCAGCCGCAGGTTGATGCCGGCGTGCGCGCCATCGCGATCCCAGACATCCTCGTCGAGGAAGTGACCGAGCAGCCGCGAAGAGCACGCGAAGTCGCCCGCCGCGGGTTGCCGAAGACGAACGCCGTAGAGCGCACGAAACACCGGATACACGATCCCTTTTGTCAACGCACCCTCGTACGGGTGGCGATGGTAGAAGGGCGCCACGAGGTCGAAACCGTGCGTGAGCACCGGACCGATGAGCCAGTGAAGCCACTGAGGCGTGACGGTCTCGATACCGGCATCAAGGACTACACATGCTCGAGCGCCAAGGTTCTTCGCCGTGGTCAGGATGCCGTGCAGCGCACGAGCCTTTCCCGGCATCCTGTGGTACGGCAGCTCGAGCACGTCGGTCGTCGTTGGCGCGAACGCCACCTCGAGGACGTCGCCCGTCCCGCGGAGCGAGTCGCGTGCACGAGCCGGCGAGTCATCGGTGGAGCCACAATCGGCGAGCACGAAGCGGCTCGCGGCACCGGCAAAATGCTGGGCCAAGCCGTTGTGTACCGCCGCCGCAACGGTGCCCACGGTACGGGCGTCGTTGTAGCTCGTCAGGCCGATCACGATGTCGACCTGGGCCGACGTGGCCTCAGAGGTCACGACGCTGGAGCTCAAACCAATAGAAGCCATAGGGGCCAAGTGTAAGGAAATAGGGCCGCTCTCCAATGATAGGAAACTCCGTGTAACCAAGCACCTCAATCGGAACGAATCCGGCAAACGGCGCGAGGTCCAGCTCCACCGGCTGCACGGATCGGGACAGGTTGGCCACACACAGAATTGCGTCGTTCTCCAGTTCACGGAGGTAGGCGAGAACCTTCCGGTTCTCGGGCTCGAGAAACCGCATGCTGCCAACGCCGAGCACCGGAAACAGCTTGCGCAGCCCAATCAGGTTCTTCATCCACTGCAGCAGGGACGAGCCGTCGCGTTCCTGTGCCTCGACGTTGAGGCCCTGATATCCGTAGATGGGATCCATGATGATCGGGCTGTACAGGCGCGCGGGATCCGCTTGGGAGAATCGGGCATTCCGATCGCTCGTCCACTGCATCGGGGTCCGGACACTGTTTCTGTCGCCGAGGTAGACGTTGTCGCCCATTCCGATCTCGTCGCCGTAGTACACGATTGGGGTGCCTGGAAATGAGAACAGCAGGCTATTGAGCAGCTCGATGCGTCGGCGGTTGTTACCCAGAAGAGGCGCAAGGCGCCTCCGGATGCCGAGATTGACGCGCGCCTGCGGGTCGACGCTGTACGCCAGATGCATGTAGTCCCGCTCCTCGTCGGTGACCATTTCGAGTGTCAGCTCATCGTGGTTCCGCAGAAACAGCGCCCATTGACAGACGTCGGGAATGGCCGGTGTCTGCTGCATGATCTCGACGATCGGATGCCTGTCTTCAAGGTGCAGGCCCATGAAGATGCGAGGCATGAGCGGAAAGTGATACGCCATGTGGCACTCGTCGCCGTCCGCAAAGTAGGCGCGGACATCGGCCGGAAACTGGTTGGCCTCGGCGAGCAGCATCCGGTGCGGCCACCGCTCATCGATGTGGCGCCGAATCGCCTTGAGCACGGCATGGGTGTCGGGGAGGTTCTCGCAGCTCGTGCCCTCGCGCTCGACCAGGTACGGCACGGCATCGAGACGGAACCCGTCGACCCCGAGCTCGAGCCAGAAGTCGATCACCCTGAGAATTTCCCGGAGGACCATCGGATTGTCGTAATTGAGATCGGGTTGGTGGCGAAAAAAGCGATGCCAGTAGTAGGCGCCCGCAACTGGATCCCACGTCCAGTTCGACCGTTCGCTGTCGACGAAAATCACCCTTGCACCGCGGTATTTGTCGTCCGTGTCGCTCCACACGTAGAAGTCGCGCTCGACGGATCCCACAGGTGCTTCGCGAGCTCGGCGAAACCACGAATGCTGGTCGGACGTGTGATTGAGCACCAGCTCGATGACAACGTGCATTCGCCTTTCGTGTGCCGCGTCCAGAACACGCCTGAAGTCATCGAGGTTCCCGTAGGTCGGGTGGATGTCGCAGTAGTCGGTGATGTCGTATCCGTCGTCGCGGAGGGGAGATGGAAAGAACGGCAGGAGCCAGAGACAGCTGACGCCAAGTCCTTTGAGATAGTCGAGTTTCTGGATGAGCCCTGGGAAGTCGCCGACGCCGTCCGCGTTCCCATCGTAAAACGACTTGACGGGCAGTTCGTAGATAACTGCGCGCTTGTACCAGAGGGCATCGCTGTCGCTACTTTTGCGGGCCATGTCGTTTCATGCCTGCCAACGCGAACAAAGTGACTAGTCTTGACACGATCAGCAATTTCGGGATCCCGCGTTCAAAGTCGTCGCCCGCAGGTGACCTCTGTGTGCCACACCGGTCGAGATCCTCTCGGTGACGACCGGAATTTCACACAGCCGCACGGGCGCATCGATTGCAGATTCCTCGGCATGCCCGGTCAGCGGCCGCGATTCTGCGTGACGACGGTGATCTGCATCGTCGGCGTCTGCTCGACATCTGTGCGCTCCGAGGTGCCGGGCGCACGTCCGGCTGTCGCATCCAGTGTGGCAGCCGAAGTTGTCGATCTGACGAACGCCGAACGGACCGGCCGCGGACGTGCGCGGTTGCGCGCGAATCCGCGGCTGATGCGGGCGGCGCACATGCACGCCGAACAGATGGCACGCGCCGGCCAACTGGCGCACGTCCTGCCGGATGCCGCCTATCCTCGCGCGGAAGATCGACTGGCGGCAGCGGACTATCGGTGGCAGACGTACGGCGAGAACGTCGCGCTCGGTCAGTCGAGTGCCGCGGCGGCGTTGGACAGCTGGATGCACTCACGCGGTCATCGCAAGAACATCCTCAACCCGGACTTCACCGAGCTGGGCGCCGGCTATGCGATTGATCGAGCGGGCCGGCCGTACTACGTGCAGGTGTTCGGGACTCCCTCGTCCTAGTCAGCCCCATCGCAAGTCATTGTTGCCTGGACGCGTTGCGCTGTGCGCGGCGCACGTCAACTGCGCGATGCACAAACACATCATCCGAATTCGCTCGATGAGACCGAAGACCATCCTGGCACTCGTCGCGATGCACACCTTCCGACCCGGCTAGGCGTCGGGGCCCGACCAGTCGAATCCGATGTGTTTGCTTGACCGCCCCGTGCGATCCCACTTGAAGCCGAAAGCGTCTGCTTTGTCTGCAGTCGCTTTCCCATACGTGGCCACGCCGCCAGGACCTGTTTCGCAACCACCGGCATTGTGTACTTGCACCCGCTTGCCGGGAGGCGTCGTCGGTCCGCCAAGCGCTTCGGCACTCGACTTCACTTTGCCTGGAATCTCGGCACGCCATGAAGCCAAGTCGTCGTCGACGTGAAAGTCAATACGAGCGAACTCCATCCCGCGCACCTCCCCGATGAAGTTCGCAAATATCCCTGGCCAGCCGCCGACGCGTCCGCCGAATATCATCTGCAGCGCTTCGCGCTGGCGCTCGTTCGCGCGTTCGTCGATGAACATCGCCATCGATGCCTTCGTCTCCCCTTCCCAGATGTTCCCTTTGAAGGTACCAAGCGCCATCACACTGAATCCATCCAGCCGTACCTCGCCGTAGTTTCCGGTGCGGATATGCCAGGCCAGGACGCCCTCGCAGTCGCCACTGGTGGGCGGCTGGGCAAAGGTGCACGGACACGGGATGGTGCACTTACAGGTGTCGAACCAGTCGCCCTGGACGCGCCATTTCGGAATGTCTGCCATTACGCCTCCGATCGCCGTTTCGGGGAAAACGACCCTGATTATGGATCTTTCAGTCGCCGCCCGGCTACGCCTCCGGCCGAATCCTGCGATCGCCAGCGTGGGCTGTTCTTTCTCGCCGCGATCCTCACAGGCATTCAATCGACGAGCTTGAAACTGAACCGTTCGCGCACGCGACTTGTCGCGACGTTCGTCGTCAGCCGATCTGTCATAAGAATGTGATGCACGCCTCGCGATCGATTGTGACAGACTGATCGACCGCCGCCCCTTTGCGTGTGTTCTCCACACTATGTGGGCCGATCCAGGAGGTGTGCTATGACGACAGCCGTTTCAACCTTGCTCGGACGCCCGGTCTGGTACGAATTGATGACAACGGATATGACAGCCGCCGAGACATTCTACAAGAATGTGGTTGGCTGGACGTCAGCGCCCTTTGAAGCCTCGCCCAATCCCTACACGATATTCGAGCGCAGCGGTCAGGTTCAGGTCGCTGGCGTGATGAAGAGGCCCGAAGGCATGAACATGCCGCCGTTGTGGGCGATGTATGTGGGTGTGCCGAGGCTCGAGGAGGCCGTGGCTCATATCAAGCGACTCGGGGGAAGCGAGCTCTCTCCAGTCATCGAGGTACCCACGGTGGGCCGTTTGCAGATGATGAAGGACCCGCAAGGCGCCGCCTTTTACATCATTCAGCCAACATCGACCGAAGAGCGCCCTGAAACGGCGCCGGAAGTGGGCGCGGCCTCGTGGCACGAGCTCATGACGACCGACGCGCCCGCGGCGATGAAATTCTACAGCGAGATCTTCGAGTGGCGGCCCAGCGAAGCGCTGGACATGGGGCCACTGGGCCAGTACCAAATGTTCAATCGGCCGTACGGAATGATCGGCGGCATGATGAACAAGCCGCCCGACATGGCGCACGTGCCGCCGCACTGGATGATCTATTTCCGCGTGCCCGACATCAAGGCGGCCACCGAGCGCATCAAGGCCAACGGCGGTAAGATCCTCAACGGCCCGATGGAGGTTCCCGGCGGCGACTGGATAGTGAACGCGATGGATCCGCAGGGCGCCGCGTTCTCACTGCACGCAAAGAAGGCGGCGTAGCGCCCAGGAGGGTTTGGGGGTCGAAGAACGGGCGCCATTTGGCGCTACAGTCCAGGCGTTCGTCTCGCGTACGCATCGGAGCATCTCTCATTGCTGAATCCCAGCCATCCCGATTTCAGACGCGTGCGGATCCATCCGCCGGAGCCGTTCTCGTAACAGAAAGACAGACCGGTGAGTGTACTGGCCGATTCAGACCGCGTCAGCTATAGTCCGGTACGCGGCTCGAACCGTGAATTCTGTACTCGCAGCCGCGTAACGGACTACGGCGCGCGGAGCGCGCCAAGCAGACACAGCCCGAACCAGCCAAGGGACGCTGCAGGGATTCAAAGGGCAGAGCCCTTGGCTGGTTCCGCAGGCGCGCAGGAATTTCCGCGCGCGCGAGGGCGCGCGCGGCGAATGGAGGCGGAAAATGACGAAGTGGAAGACTCTGGCCGTCCTTGGGCTGGTGTTCGGGATGAGTGGCGTGACCTGGGGACTGGCGCAGCAGAGACAGACCAACCGATTCTTCGAGCTGAGGGTGTACACGGCCAGCCCCGACAGAATGGACAAGCTCGTGGCACGCTTCCGGAACCACACGACCCGGATTTTCGAGAAGCACGGGATGACCAACGTGGGGTACTGGACGGCGGCGTCGGGCGACAACGCCGAACGGACGCTCGTCTACGTCCTGGCGTATCCGTCGAGAGAAGCGCGGGAAGCGTCCTGGAAAGCGTTCCAGGCCGATCCCGAATGGCAGAAGGTCGCCGCCGACAGCCAACAGGACGGCGTCAGACTCGCCGAGCGCGTCGAGTCGCGCTACATGGTGCCGACCGATTTTTCACCTGTGAAGTAGCGGGCGGGCGTCGGCTGCAGTGGGTCTGAGGGGCGCCTGGCGCGCCCGTGGCAGGAGGACATCATGCGGCAGTGCAAGTCCATCGTTGTGGCCGGGATGCTGGGCGCCGTCGCGGTGGCGAGCCTATCCTGTGCGAGAGGATCGGAGTCGCGGGCCGGCGATGCCGACGCCGACGGCATCACCGCGATCAACAGGGCCGGCGCCGTCGAGCGCACGCTCGAGCGGACGGCTCCCCACGTCCCTGAAGGGGCGGTGGCCCCGAGCTTCGTCGTCGATCCGGGCTGGCCGAAGCCGTTGCCCAACAACTGGCGCCTCGGCCAGATCGGAGGGCTGTTCGTCGATCGCCACGACACCATCTGGGTGTACCACCGCCCGCGATCGCTCAGTTCCACCGAGGCCGGCGCGCTCGATGCCGCCGGGAAAGATGCAAAGGGCAATCTCGTCAGCGCGTTGGGCCACCCCAGAGCGTACGGCCAGCATTCGGGGTGCTGCGTGCCGGCGCCCTCCGTGCTGCAGTTCGACAAGGCCGGCAATCTCCTTCAGGCCTGGGGAGGACCGTCCGATCCCGGCTTTTTGGACAAGAAGTGCCGGAAGGAGGACGGGTGCGATTGGCCGGCCCGCGAGCACGGCATCTACGTCGACCACAACGACTTCGTCTACATCTCCGGCAACGGCGAAGACTTCACCGGCCAGTTCCCCTGGGCCGCAACATTCGGGGACGATTCACACGTGCTGAAGTTCACAAAGGACGGCACGTTCGTGCTGCAGATTGGATACGCGGGGGCGAAACGCCCGAACAGTGACGACACCGCGGGCGGGCCCAACGGTACGCCGCAACCGTACCTGCCAGCCGACATGACGGTCGATCCGAAGACCAACTATCTCTACATTGCCGACGGCTACGGCAACCGCCGCGTCCTCATCGTCGACGCGGCCACCGGCAAGTACGTGGGGCACTTCGGCGCCTACGGACAGAACCCGGTTGACGCCGAGAACACCGTCATCGGGGACGCCGGCTACGAGGTCGGTCTGTGGGCGGCTGAGTTCGACAAGGGCCAGATGAGGCCCAAGTTCTTCCGCAGCCCGCTGCACTGCGCGAAGCTCTCCAACGACGGCCTGCTTTACGCATGCGACCGCAACAACAACCGCATCCAGGTGTTCAGGACGGCCGAGGTCGGCAAGGTGTGCAGCAACCCCAACGGCGAGGCTGGCAAGTGCGGGTTCGTCGGCGAGGTGCAGGTCGCTCCGCAAAGCGCCGGCGGGACGTCCGGCGCCGTGAATTTCTCACCCGACGCGGCACAAAGCTGCATGTATGTGGCGGATCTCTCGAACAACACGATCTACACGCTCAACCGCGCGAACCTTCAGGAGCTCGACCGCCTCGGCCGCGCGGGACGCCAGGTCGGCGACTTCCACTGGGTCCACGTCGTCAGCGTCGATTCGGAAGGCAACCTGTATACGGGCGAAGTGGACAACGCCAATCGCGTGCAGAAATTCCTGCGGTACGGACCGGCGAGCTGCAGCGGCACCGGCGCCAGCGAGGTCGGGAAGTATCACTAACAGTTTTCAGTTCTGAGTGGTGAGTCTTCAGTTTCGGCCACGTGTGACGGGCTCAAAACTCATGACTCACAGCTCAAGACTACGCGACACCGGAACTGGAAACCGCACTGAGGGAGCCACGAGCTCTGCTGGCCGGTATGTCTGACTACGTCTTTCCTCCCCCTGCGGTGCCGTCGGTTGCGGTTGAAGGCGAGCAGGGACGGTTTCCCGTCCGCCGGATCTTCTGCGTCGGCCGCAACTACGCTGCGCACGCGCGCGAGATGGGGCATGATCCGGACCGCGAACCCCCGTTTTTCTTCCTCAAACCTGCGGATGCAATTGTCGAGAGCGGCGCGTCTATTCCATATCCTCCCGAGACAGCCAACCTGCAGTATGAAATCGAGCTCGTCGTCGCGATCGGCGCCGCCGGTTTCCAGGTGCCTGTCGATCGAGCCCTCGACCTTGTGTATGGCTATGCCGTCGGCATCGACCTGACCCGGCGCGATTTGCAGTTCGCCGCGCGTGACGCCGGCCGGCCGTGGGACTGGGGCAAGGGCTTCGATCGCTCCGCACCATGCGCTGCGATCTGGAAGGCGGCGGCGATCGGACATCCTGCGCGCGGTCGCATCTGGCTGTCGGTCAACGGCGCACTCAAGCAGGAGGGAGACATCTCCGACCTGATCTGGTCCGTTCCCGAGGTGATTTCGGCAATCTCGCGGTCGATGGAGATCCAGCCCGGCGATCTGATCTTCACGGGCACGCCTGCCGGCGTCGGTCCGATCGTGCCCGGCGACGTCGTGACCGGGGGTGTTCAGGGCGTCGGTGAGATCGCGCTCACGATCGCCTGAACGCACCGGGCGCTTGTTCGCGGTTTGGAGGTCGAGATGACGTGCCACGAAAGACTTCTGCGACCACACGCTGTCAGACTCTATCAGGCCCTTACTACGGCGGTGTTCGTTTCGCTGGTCGGGTTGCCGTGGCTTGGACCTCTGATCGCCCAAACGTCCCAGCCACCTGGCACCTATCCGAGCCTGCCAAGCGAGACGCCAACACGATTCGAGGCGGTCACCGAGCGTTTCGATTACTTACATCGCGACGTGATGATTCCGATGCGCGATGGGGTGAAGCTGCATACCGTCCTCCTTACGCCGAAGGCTGCCAAACGCGCGCCGATTCTCCTGACGCGCACTCCCTACAACGCAACCCGCAGACATTCGTCCCGAACACTTTCGTCGCCAAACCGGAGAATTACCGCAAGGCCGTGCAACGGATCCATCACGCACCCGACCGGACGAGCTTCATCGAGCTACCCTTGGTTACGGCGCCTTGACGTTGGCGAGCCACGCGAAGGTTGTTCACGGGACCTGTCGCTTATCGACTCAGACGGTGGCTCTTGAAGAACTGCCACATGACGCCGGTCGTGTCCACTTCCCTTCTCGTCCACGTGTGACCCAGGCCATCGATGCGAATCATGCGAACCTCGGCGCCATCGCCGCACCCGTCGTAGCGCATGGTTGAGAGCGGACCCGGAGGGTCATCGAGGATCGCGTCCCCCTTGCACGCGTTGTGGCGCGCCCAGCCTGCGAGCGCATCGGGCACGCTCTCGAGCCACTCCGCCCCTCGACCTGGCGCATGCCCCTCGTACGTATTCTGTGGATCGGCCAGTCCGTGGAAGGTCAGCATCGGAACCGGGCGACCGTTGCACGGGTCCGGGAAACGAAGTCCCGAGACCGGCGCGATCGCCGCAATTCGCGAGCCGAGCTGACACCCGGCCAGCGACGTCATCCGCCCACCGCCTGAGAACCCGGTCATGTACACCCGCGTCTCGTCGGTGCACACGCGCGCCGCGACGTGCGCGATCACATCACGGACGTAGGTGACGTCGTCGGCCCGGTTGTCCTGAACGGGCACGTTCCAACGCCCTCCCTCCGCTTGCAGCGTCGCCACGATGAACCGTTCGCTGGCGCCCAATATCTCGAGGCCGCTGGTTCTGGCCTGGCCTGTCGACGTGTCGCCACTGCCGTGCAGATCGAGAACCAACGGCAGGCGCAGGTGCCTCTCGTAGCCGGGCGGCACGAACAGTCTGTACACGCGCTGGCGCTGCCCCGACGCGAGCTGTTGTGACGACACTCCCGACCCATGAGGCAAGTCGCAGGAACCCGCGACGCGACTCTGCGCATGCGCGGACGTGGCGCTGAACAGAGCAACAACCGCGGTGACGATGTGGGGTACGCGCATCTTCATGTCTCTCCTTCGCTGGTTGTCACGTTCACGTGGCGGTCTCGCCTCCGTCGATGATCAGATTGTGCCCGAGCAGGAACGTGGCGGGGGTGGTGGCGAGGAAGACCACCGCCTGTGCGATCTCGTCGGGGCGGCCGAGACGTCCCGCCGGGATCTTCTCGATCCGGGACGTCAGCCGGTCGCCGTGCATCGTCGCCAGGATGAATTCCGTGCCCGTGGTCCCCGGGCTCACCGCGTTCACGACGATGCCGAACGGGGCCAGCTCCACCGCCATCGCGCGGGTCAGGTACAGCAGTGCTGCCTTGCTCATCCCGTAGAGAGAGGCGCCGACATCTGTCACGGTGCCCAACTGGCTGGCCACGTTGATGATGCGCCCACGCCCGCGGACGCGCATGTAGGCCGCGGCTCCCTGGGCGGCAAGCACGGGCGCGCGCAGGTTCACGGCCATCAGCCGATCGAAGTCGTCTGCGCCGAACTGTCCGAACGGCTTCCTGATCCTCACGCCCGCGTTGTTCACGAGGATGTCGATCCGTCCGTGCTCGCCGACAGCGGTGTCGACCATCGCCGCCGGCGTGTCCGGCAGCGAGAGGTCGAGGGTGGCCCGGCTCACGCTCGCCGAAGGGCAGCGCTCCGCGCACGCGGCCGCCACCTGCGCGAGTTCCTCCTCGGTCCCGTCAGCGACCAGGTGCAGCGAAGCCCCCGCATCTGCCAGCGCAAGCGCGATAGCGCGTCCGAGCCCCCGAGACGCGCCGGTGACGAGCGCCACCTGTCCATCAAGCGCCCGCACAGACGTCTCCATGAGAAGGAAGTCTAGCGCCTGCCGGCGGGTTCTGCATGAGGTGCGAACGGCGGATCAGTCGAACGGGTGCTGATCGGAGTGCTCACATGCCCCTTGAAACCGGTCCTGATCGCGTCTACCGGTCCGAAATCCGCAGCGACTGACGCACGCGCCGGAACGCATTCGCGTACGTCGCCGTCTCGCTCTGGGGCGCGACACCGATGAGGAAGAGCACGCTGTTCCCGCGCAGTTGTGTCGTCGAGACCGTGACCGCCTCCGTCTGTCCGGTCGCGTCGGAGACGTTGGAGAGGACGATGGTCAGGCCGGTCCGTCCGCCGAGGCTGTCACGCCGGTAGCCATCCTGTCGCTGCAACTTCGGGTTCGATCGAGCAAAGCCCTGGAGCATGTCGTCCGTGTCTCGCCGGAGATCGCCGCTCCCGTTCTGGATCACGCCGACCTGGATGCCGTGCGTGAACGCCGTCTGTCCGTTATTGCCCTGGAAGAAGCCGCCCTCCGGAGCATACGTGACCACACCGCCGTTGGCCCCGGTCGGTTGCCAGTTGGCGGGCACCGTGATCGTGAGGAAGCTCGCGGGCTGGTACGTCCGGCCTTGATTGGAGGGTGGCTCGACGCGAACGACCGTGCGCGTGCCACCCGGCCCGCTGCTGGTGTTGCCGGCCTTGGCGGCATTCGCCTTCGCGATCTGCTCGGCAGTCAGGGCTGGCGACATGCCAGCGAGGCGCCCCTTGATGGTGTCGAAGTGGCCCGTGTCGGCCTTGCCTTGGATCTGCAGCATCGACGCCTCGCGGAGGATGGCGTCGTATCGGTTGCCCGGGTTCGGGTGACTGCTCATCCACTCTGGCTGGCGGCCCCCACCCTGCGACTCGATGGTCTTGAACATGTTGGCCATCTGCCGCGGGTCGTAGCCGGCACGGGCGAGGATCTGCGCACCGAGGAGATCGGCTTGCCGCTCGTACTCCCGCCCGTACTTCAGGAAGTACGTGCCCAGCCCGAACTGCGAGCCCTGGGCGATGATGGCGCCGGCGGTGCCGCCGACGACCGTGCCCAGGATCTGGCCCGCGAGCGCGCCAATCTGAAAGCGCTCGCCCTTGGTGGCCTGCGCGGTGCCGTGACGGAGGGCCACGTGGGCGATCTCGTGTGCCATGACACCGGCGACCTCGGCCTCGGACGTGCCCGCTTCGATCATGCCCCGATTGAGGAACATTGGCCCACCCGGTAAGGCGAAGGCGTTGATCTCCTTCTGGTTGACGACGTCGAACGTGTACCGAAACTGCGGGTGCCCAAACTCGCCGGGGATGGCCGTCACCAGCACGCGACCGACCTGTTCGGCCCACTCCTCGGTTCGGCTGTCATTCAGCATCGGCAGTTCTTTAGAGACCTGGGCGGCCGCCTCCTGTCCGAGCTTCACGTCCTGTTCCGGGGTGTACTTGTTCGGGTCCAACTTGAATCGGGTTTGAGCGGGGACGAAGATGGTGGCGAGGGCAATGATAGCCACCGTGAAGGCGCACACCACGGACAGCTGGAGCCCCGACGCACTCGACATCGAGATTCCGCGATGGGAATGTGTGGAGCGTGGCTCGGTCATAGGTCTCCTCGCTGCCAGATAGGGGGCCGTGGCTTCGCGCAGCCGCCGCCCACAGGGAGCGTCAGTTCCGGACCCGCCTTTCGTCTTCCTGGTCTCATGGTCAGCTCCAGTGTAGTGTTGATGTCCGCGTCGCGGGCGTTCGCTGCCGTGCACGTCTGCCCAAGATCCGTTCGGTGAATTCGCGTCCGTTCATCTCACCGCAGCATCTTCGCCAGTGTGACGGGCTGGCGGTCGCAACTAACTGCGATCTTTGACAGGGACGGCGCTCTGCCACTCTCGTTTTCTGGCGTTCCCGCGAATGCTGAACCAGAAGTAGGCGATGGCGTGTCGTCGCACGAACGCGAGGCGCCGTCGACGCGCGTGATCGTAGAGCTCCATGTCGAGCTGATTGGCTGCGGCGATGCGCGCGTAGACGTCCCGGGTCGCCGCCTCCTTGCGCTTGTTGACGCGGATCGCGTTCTTCCCGGCAAATCGCGTCGCGCCGAGGCGCCCGAGCAGGAATGCGGAGTCCCGGTCGAATGTCTCGGTCAGGCCGACGAACCAGAACTGATCGAGCGTCCGCATGGCGTCGGACAGGAGTCGTGGATCCAACTCGCGCTCCAGGCAGGCCTTTTCGTGCGTGCCGACGAGCAGGTGTCGAGTCTGCCCGTTGCGTGCCCACAACGCTCGGCTCCCGTCGAGCCATTCATCCAGGGACCAGTTGGCCTCCACGAGCTCGTGATGCCAATAGCTGTCGGACGCGTGCTTGAGAAACCAATAGAGCGACACCACGCGCTCGACGGGGTGCCGGAGTAACGTGAAATAGCGTGGGTCTTTGACGCCGGGCACGAGGGTGTGGATCCCGGGATACACAAAGTGCCCCATGAGCAGACGTGTGCGGGCGCTGCTGTTGCGAGCGACGTACTCATCGACCCGATCTCGGACAAACCCCGGAACCGCGGGATGTCCATCACGCTTACTGATATCCAGGCCGATGCGCTCGCCAGAGAGAAACAGTTGCGACCCGCCCCGAAAGTTGGGCGACAGGTGCCTCCACAAGGTTGTCCCGGCGGTCTTGTACTGATGAAGGAAGAGGTAGAGGGCCGAGCCCTCGGTGTGAGCCGCCATCACGCGAGTACACGCATCATAATTCAGAGTAACGACAAGCCCGATCGCTGGCCGGCGGCATACGGCCTGTTACACGTGCCGGATGTTCCCTCAGGTTGGACAAGTCAGTTCGTCTACCCGATGCGCAAACGGCCCACGCCATCCGACTGAGGCGCCGTATCACCGCGACTTCGGGGGATCATAGGAGCAGTCGCGGCAGAGAGAGGAACATTTAAGGTTAGGATGAACAAAACGACGGTTGCTCGACCCGGACGCAATGAACCCTGTCGTTGCGGCTCCGGTCGCAAATACAAACAGTGTTGTCTCGACAAGGACGAGTCGGAGGCCCGCATCGCATACGCGAAAGCCATTGCCGAGGCGCCTGAGCCTTCGCCCGATTCCGCCCCGGCGTCTCCACGGGCACCGAGACACGAGACACAGCAGCCCTGGAGGGGGGCCACCAGGCGTGGTTCCTACCAGCGCGTGCGGACGCCTCGCAAGGTCGGAGGAAGCTAAGAGGGACGACCGCCATGATCCTGGACGACCGCCACATCGAAGAGCGTTTCGTTCGCGCCTCCGGACCAGGCGGTCAGAACGTGAACAAAGTCGCGACGGCCGTTGAGCTGCGGTTCAATGTCCGGGCGTCGTCGTTGTCACTCGACGTGAAGGAACGGTTGGTCGTCCTCGCGGGCACCCGGATGACGTCGGATGGGGTGCTGCTCATCGACAGCCGGACATATCGGACGCAGGCACAGAATCGCGTCGCCGCGCGCGACCGACTGATCGTACTGATACAGAAGGCGATGGTGCGGCCCCCCGCACGTCGCCCGACGAAACCGCGGAAACGTGCCATCGAGACGCGTCTCACGTCAAAGAAGTTGCGGGGTACGATCAAGGACTCGAGGGGACGCGCCCGCCATGACGACGACTAACCCCCTTCATGCCCACCACCGTCGTAGTCGGTGCCGGCGCCGCGGGGATCGTGGCCGCGATATTCGCCTCGACGCGATCCTCGGTGACCGTCATCGAGCGGACGAGTGACGGCGGGCGCAAGATCCTGATCAGCGGCGGCGGCCGGTGCAACATTCTCCCCGTCGCGCTCGAACCCGACCGATTCGTGACCGAGTCACCCGCCCACCTCCTCCGCGGAATGCTGCGGGCGTGGCCCCTTGTCGCACAGCGCGAGTTCTTTGAACGCGAGGTGGGCATCCCGCTCACACTCGAGGAAGAGACAGGAAAGCTGTTTCCTGTCTCGGGTCGCTCGAGGGACGTGCGCGACGGGCTGATCGAACTGGCCCGGCGGCGCGGCGTTCAGTTTCAATGGGACACATCGTTGACGGGCCTGGCGCCAACACCCAATGGCTGGCGCGTCGAGACGACTCGAGGCGAGATCGACACGCGATCGGTGGTGCTGGCCACGGGTGGATTGTCGGTGCCGAAGACCGGCAGCGACGGCACGGGCATCCATCTCGCGGCCCGGCTTGGCCACGTGCTGCACGACACGTATCCGGCGCTGACACCGCTCATGGCCGAACCGGCGGTGCACGCATCGCTCGCGGGCGTATCGCTCAACGTGAGAGTGCGCGCGAAATGGCGCGGCAGGTCGGCCGAGGCGTCCGGCGGCTTTCTGTTCACGCATCGCGGCTACAGCGGTCCGTCCGTGCTCGACGTGTCGCACCTCGCCGTGCGCAGCCGGTTGAAGGAAGACAATCCGGCGCATGCCGCCGTGATTCACATCGCGTGGTCGGCGAACGATGCCCGCGAGTGGCAGCGGGAGCTCACGACCTCCGCGGCCCTCGTGGTCACGACGGGCGCGCGATATCTGCCGCAGCGTCTGGCGGTACAACTGCTCAAGGAAGCGGGCATCCCTCCCGATCGGAGAGGGGCCGAATTGCGCCGCGACGAACGAACCGCGCTGCTCGACACGCTGACCGCGTTCGTCCTGCCATGGACCGGCGATGAGGGCTACAAGAAGGCCGAGGTCACCGGCGGTGGCATCGCACTCGACGAGGTGAATCCGCGAACACTCGAGAGCCAGCGCCACGCAGGCTTGTTCCTGTGCGGTGAAATGCTCGACGCGTTCGGCCCCATCGGAGGCCACAACTTCGCCTGGGCCTGGTCGACCGGCCGCGCGGCCGGGCTTGGCGCCGCGCAGAGCGAGCAGATTCGAATACCGAACTCCTGCTCGACATGACAACCCATGAATGGGACAACTCAGTAACGATGATTGATGCGGCCCTCAATATCGTTCAGCCTACCGAGGCCGGCGCGCGCCAGTCGTTCAACAGCGTGATGTGCCCTGCGCGCGCGGCCTTCTTCACGTAAGCGCGGTCGGCCGTGATCATCGTGCCGCGGTGTCGGATGGCGAGCGCATGATACGCGGCGTCGTAGAACGTCACAGCGTGTTCGCGCATCAGGCTGACGATTGCGGCGGCGTATCCGTTCGGCGCCTCTTCGCGGATCCCGAGGTCGAGCATGGCCTGGAGCAGCGAGGCCGCCGTGGCGGGATGTTTCAGACCAAGGATGTTGCCGACCTCAAAGACCCAGAGGCTCGGCACCACCAGCTCGCAGGCATCTTCCAGCCAGGCGGACTTGAGCGCGAGGGCCCGATCGCGGTCCGGCTCGTCCTTCGACCGGAGGATCCACTTCAGCAGGACCGATGCGTCTGGCACGAGCACGGACCCGGACACTACCGGCCCCGGTCACGTCGAATGAGCTTCACGATGTCGTCGGTCGACACGGGTTTCGTCGTGGTTCGAAGCTCATCGAGGCGGGCATTAGCGGCGCGCCGGCTGATCAGGTGAATCTCGCGCCGCAACGCGTTGTTGATGACGCGGCTCCGTCTTCCGCTGTCGACGAGGCGGTCGAGGTCGGCCTTCACGTCGTCGTCGAGGACAACGTTGACCTTGGTGGGCATAGTTGTTCTCCCTTCTGGGTAGAGAATATCATGGGTGGGTGTCCGAAGAGGCTCCGCTCGCCGGGGCCGCGTCCCGGTCGGTGCCGACTAGCGCCTGATCTGCGTGCGGCGCATCACGCGACGCGCCGCGGGGTCGAAGGCGTCACGCCGATGCATGGTGCATCGGTTGTCCCACAGCACGAGGTCGCCCACCCGCCACTGGTGCGTCCAGGTCAGAGACGCTCGCGTGGCTTCGGCCCAGATTGCGTCGAGCAGCGCGTCGGACTCGTCGAGCGACAGTCCCTCGATGTAGGCATTGCGCCGGCGGCCCAGGTAGAGCCCCGACCGGCCCGTCTCGGAATGCACGGACACGAGTGGGTGCAACGTGCCGGGCGACGTGCGCGGATCGCCGGTCGGTGTCACACCCTGCCGGACGTACCCGCCACTGTTGTAGGTGCCGTCGTGCTTCACGCGAAGCCCTGCGGCACGCTGTCGCAGCCGGTCCGGAAGTTGAGCCCAGGCGGCAGACATCGAACAGAAGCTGGTATCGCCCCCGTGCTCCGGCACTTCGATCGCATAGAGCGCACTCGCTTTCGGCGGGTCGGGCAGGTACGACATGTCCGTGTGCCACACGGCCTCGCCCGCCCCGAGGCTCCCCATCGGCACGCCATGTTCGACGACGTTCGACACCACGTAGATCTCCGGGTGCCCCTCGACGAACCGCCGCCCGCTTTCCTGCACTGGCGCCTCGTCCAAGTGACCGAAAAGACGACTGAAGGCCAACAGATCCTCGTCGGTGAGCGGCTGGTCCCTGAAGAGCAGGACCTGATGATCGAGCCAGGCCTGATAAACGAGCGCGAAGGTCTCCGTGTCGAGCCGACGCACGTCAAGGCCCTCGACGCGCGCCCCAAGGGCGGCACCCGTCGGCACGATACGCGGAACACGGCCCGCTACCGTCGACTCCGGCACCATGGTGCGTACTGTATCGTCCACGGCACTTCCTTCACAAAACCCTGGAGCCGTAGGCTACATCCTGACAAGCGTTTGCATGATCACACGCTGGCCCACGCTACGGTGAGGGTGGCCCCCTTCTGACAATGTCGGGCGCGTGCACTTCCCACCATTCCTGCGCCCGCTGCGTCGTCCATGACTCTTCGCACGGGACGCGCGCAAGCTCAGACTCGAGCTCGAGTGCTGAGTGGGGTCGCTTCGCTGGATCTTTCTCGAGGCACTTCATGAGAATCGCCTCCAGCTGTTCCGGAACAGGAAGCTCCGACCTCTCCGAGGGAGGCAGCGGTCTCGTCTGGGCGTGATGCAGGAGCATCTGCGCCGGGGTGCTCGCCTCGAACAGGGTTTGCGCCGTCAGCACCCAGTACGCCGTACATGCCAGTGAGTAGAGGTCCGCCCGGCCGTCAATGAGGCCCTCGGCCAGCACGATCTCCGGTGCGATGAACGCAGGAGTGCCCTGCACGATGCCCTGATTCGAGAGCATCGTGGCATCTTCCCTGGATTGGTCCTTCACGACGCCGAAATCGAGCACCTTGAGGTGATCGTATTCAGTGCCCAGCCGCGCCACAAACAGATTTGCAGGCTTGATGTCACGGTGCACGAGCCCCCGCTCATGCGCCTCAGCGAGCGACCGGCATGCCTGGCGCAGGAGCATGACGACACGCTCGGCTGGTTGTGGTCCGAAACGGGTCACGATGCGCTGCAGATCGAGTCCGTCGAGAAACTCCATGACGTAATAGAAGCTGCCGCCGTCATTCACGCCGAAGTCGTACAGCTGCACCGTGTGCGGCGACCGCAGGCCCGCAGTCACCTGGGCTTCGCGCTGGAAGCGCCGGACGAGCTGCTCCCGCGCCGAGCCCGGCGGCACGTCGTGACGAATGAGCTTCACGGCGGCGGGACGGGCGAGGAGCCGGTGCCTGGCCAGCCAGACCTCGCCCATGCCGCCTGAACCGAGGAGCGAGACCAGACGGTAGCTGCCAATGGCGACGCCTTCGTCGAGCAGCTCCTCGTCGATCTCGAGGACGGTGCTCCTGGAGAGGAGCACCGCACGCTCCAGCACGGTGCGCAGCTCGCGGATGTTTCCCGGCCACGCGTAGACGGCGAGCCGGCGCATGGAGTCTGGCGACACGCCATCGATGACCTTCCCGATCTGCCGGGCGTGCCTGCGCACGAAATACTCGACGAGCGCCGGGATGTCCTCCCGCCGATCGACGAGCGGAGGCACGCTGACGCGGTTGCCGGCCAGCAGGCGAAAGAGCGGCAGGAAGTCCCCGGCCGCCGCCTCGCGCATATCGCGCGACGTCGACGCAATCACCCGCACGTCGGGTAGTGGCGACTCGCCACGAGCGCGGGAGCGGCCGTCGCTTTCCATCATGTCGTAGAGGGCGCGCTGGAGCTCCGTCGGCAGCTCGTGCACGGCGTCGAGGAACACCGTGCCACCCGAGGCGAGTTCGAGCTTGCTCGCCAGCAGGGACCTGTCGGGACCACGCGGCGTCGTCTCGTCCGAGGCGGCGGCGTGGCGATGCTGAGTATGCAGCTCGGGGCTGCTGACGAAGATGAACGCCCCTGCGCGCCCCGACGCACCGTGCACCGCGTGCGCCACGGCTTCCTTTCCGGACCCGGGAGGACCTGTCAGCAGAAGCGGGTCGGCCGACGCGGCCTGCCGTGCGATCGCATCGCGCAGCGCACGAACCGCGGGGCTGTCGCCGAGCAGAGGCCCTTCGACGCGGCTGCGTGCTTCAGTGAGGAGTGCCTGAGCGACACGCAGCTCGCGCTCGAGCGCTGCGGTTCGCTCGGCGACCCGCGCTTCGAGCGACGCATTGGCCTCCTGCAGCGCCGCGGCCGTGCGCGTCCGCTCCTCATACAGCCGCGCGTTGTGGATCGCGCTCGCAATCTGATTGGCGACGATCGACACGAGATCGCGCTCGTGCTCGCCAAATGTGCGCGGCACAGGGCTTTCGATCGAGAAGACCCCGATCAGCTCGTCCCGGATGAGTAGTGGAATGGCAATCTGGCTCTCCGCGTTGGCCAGGCCGGGCACCGGGACCGCCTCCCCGAGCCTGGCGTGGAGGCCGGACTTCATCGTCTCCCGCCGCTGCGCCGCGGCGTAGGCGCGCTGCTGCCCCAGGTTGTTGACCTGCAGTATCTTGCGCTTCTGCGCGACGACACCGATCACGCCCGTGCCGATGCGCACTCGCCCGCCGGTCGCCTGATTTTCATAGCCCCGGCTGGCCACCACCTTCAGCGTCTGCCCGCCGGGCTCGAGCAGAAGGATGTTCGCGTGGTGGAACTCGAACAGCTCGTCCATCGTCCGTAAGGCCACGTCACAGATCTCTTCCAGGTCGAGCGTGGAGTTGATATCGGCAGACACGCGCTGCAGGATCTGGAACTCGGCCGTCTTGCGGTCGAGCTCCGCTGCCCTTCGTGCGACGCCTTCGGGATCCGACACCACCTGCGCGTTGCTGGCAATCGGGCCGCCGACCCGCAGCGTGTCCGCCGGGTCTTCATGCGCTCGCGGAGGCTGGGACATCGGATGACGAGGCGGTCCACGTGGCGTACGGCAGTTTCTCCACCGAGAGCACCCGATAAATGTCGGCTGCACGGAGCTTGAAGATGCCGGACATCCCCGTCATCGAGGCGATCGCCTCGATTTGCATATCCATCGTGTCGAAGACTGGGCCCCCCGTCTCGGACCGCTGGAATTCGAGCTGCAGCACCCAGTTGGCGTGCCCGGCGAGGTCCGACACGCAGACGTACGCGCGCGGGTTCTCGCGGACGTTCCGGATCGTCTTGCTGAAGAACTGGAATGAGAGCGCGACGTGCGTCTCATCCACGTAGTAGACCTGTGAGATGACGGTGGTGTTCGGTTTCCCGTCGGCCGAGCAGGTCACCATCACAGCCGGAATGCCGTTCTCGAGTACAGGACGGATCTCGGGGGGCAGGCGAGTCATGCGCATCTCAGCTCTCCACGGGCGGGACCAGGCGAGTCCCCGCGCCGGGTCCGGGCGTCTGCAGGTAGATCTCGAGCACCTCGAACTCGACGGCCAGCGACGGCTTCGAGACGAAGGCTTTCAACACATCTTCGGGAGCGTCTGCGAGGATTGGCCGAAGGCTCCTCACAAAACGCCTGCGAATGCGATCCACGATCTCGACGTCGTCGTGCAGCACGCCACGGTTGCGGAGGTAGCGACCCTTGAATTGATAGGTCTCGTGCGACGGGAACTCCTCTACCGTGACAGCCAGTTCCCCATTCTCCTGCAGCGACGCGACGAGCCCGGGCGTGAACTCCTCGGGAACCAACGCCGTCATCGTGCGCTGGTCGGCGCCGACACGCCATCCGCACACGCGATGCCCGTAAGGCACACGATCACGATCGCGTGTGCCTGCGAACGCCACGTTGGCATATTGCTCCAAGAAACGAACGATCTTTCCCGGGATCATAGTGTCACAGGCTATGAAATCCATTCCCCAGGGTCAATTACCGGCGACGAAGCGCTCTTCGTGAAGCACGGCACCGTCCTGGCTCCGAAGCTCCACTCTCCAGTTGCCCGCGCGATCCGCCCCGATCGTGTGACGACTGTTGGTGCGATAGCCGGGGCCCGGGTTGGCGCCGATGTCGAGGGGCACCGCCTCGATCAGCTGCTCCTCGTGGTACCAGCGATGCTCCACGGTGGTAGCCACGGGCGATCGGAGGCGCGTGTAGAAGTAGAGCAAGCCGGGAGCCATCGGCGGCATGGCAGGTACGCATCGCCAATCGCTCGTCGACAACGTGCGACACAGTCGCGCCTCGACGACCGATACGGGTCGCGTCGCCAACGCCGACGCCGCAGGAGGCTCCGCGCGCACAGCCGGACGGGCCTCGATGGCGTTCGGCGGCTCGGTGGCAGGCGCAGCCGGCACCGAAGGAGCCGGCACCGATGGTGCCTCGGCCGTCACAACCTCCCGAGACTCGACGGACTCGACCGACTCACCGGATCCCGACCAGATGCGCCAACCGATGAACGCCGCGATTGCCAGGCCGACGACGACCGCGATACCGATCGCTGACGAAGAGGATCGAGACGTATCGTCGGCGCTCGCGCTCGAGGGCTGCTCATCCAAAGGGCGCGCTTCCACTGGCGGTACCGGTGGCGGTGCCGGTGGCGATGCCCATGGTGTCAGATCGAGCGGCCGTCCCCGCGCAGTGCAGAACTCTTCAAGGTTCAACCGGCTCGTGACGACGAGCGGGTCGTCCAACGGAAGCGCCGCGGCCGCGATGGCGTACGCACGCCGGTAGAACTGTTCGGCTTCGTCGGGCTTGCCGGTGCGCTCGCACAGGACGCCCAGATTGTTCAACGTGTTGGCCAGGTCAATGTGTTGGGGGCCGAGCTGTGTCGCCTGAACGGCGGCCGCTCGACGCAGACGCTCCTCAGCGGATGTCCAATCGCCGACGGCCGCCGCCTGTTCCGCAGCCTCGATGAGCACTTGAAGTTCCGAGGAGTCGGGCACAGCAGCTTCCGGTCGCACGCCTCCGAGTATCCCACGCTTCGCGAGGTGCCGTTCAAGGTCCGACCTCAACGTCAGCCATTCGTGCGCATGTGCTCCACGCCGCCTCCACGAAGGGGATGAGGTCGGCGCCGACCAGTCGCAGCGAGAACACATAGGGACGGCACTCGCGTTGCTCACTTCACAGTGTATAGACGGAGGCAGGTCATGCCCATGCGACCGCGACGTTTTGCGGCGGGTTGCACGTCGGCGCTGTTTCTCTTGACGACGGGATTGTGGGCGCAGGATCGGTTTCGAGTACTCGAGCAACACGTGATTGCCGAGGTGTCGGGACTCCGTATCGTCACCGTTCGTGACACTCAACTGTCGCAGTGCTACACGCTGTTCATCATGGATCCCCCCGCGGCACTGAATGCCATTCCACCGCCGCCGCCCGTGGATGACGTCACCGATGAGGCGATCCAACGGATTCGAGACGCGGCTGAACAACGCGATCGACAGCTCGCGGACCTGAAGGCGCAGATCGACAGGTCAGGCTGGTGGGATGCCTTCGCGGTGGGCAGGTACGAAACCGCACGCCGGAAGGTTGAAGAGGAGTACGAACAGACGTTGCAGGCGGAGATCCCAGGCAGCTATTCGTGGGCGACCCCGTTTCCGGGGATGCGAAACGGAGGGTGGGAAGACGAGACGATCAGCGTGACGGAGCAGTCTGCCCGGATCGACGTTGCTCTCGAGCGGTTGTCGGAGGCTCGGCGAGTGGCGGCATCCGGGCCGGTCAGGTGCACCGGCGACATCGAGGTGAAGAAACCGCGCCGCTGAACCGCTGGCTCCTCGTAATCATCATCCCCTGTAACGGGAGCGACGACTGCCTCGATCTGTTCCTCGGGATCCCGGGATCGCAGCCAATACCCCCGCACAACTGAGTCCGAGCCGGACAAGTCCAGTCACAGGGTCACGTCAACGGTCACACGATACGAGCGGAAAACGCCCGCCGCCGGGACGTACCGCTGCACTGGCCCCGTGGGTCGCATTGGTGTCAGAATCTGGCCTTCCACGCCGGCCGGTCCCGGTTCCTCTGGAGAAGGCGATGTCTCCCACTCGACGTCATTTCCTGAAAGCGACGGCGGCGACAGCCGCGGCGCTCGCGGCCCATCAAGGCCTCGTGGAGCTCGGCCTCGCCGCGCAGACTCTGCCGGCGCCCGACGCCGACCCCATGGCCGTTGAGATGGCCAACGCGGCGCTCGACCTGGCCCGCTCCGCCGGTGCGTCCTACGCCGACGTCCGCGTGGGTCGCTACAGACGCCAGAACGTGACGACGCGTGAGCGGCAAGTGACCGGAGTCGGCGACACTGAGTCGTTCGGGTTGGGGGTTCGAGTGCTGGTGGACGGGAGCTGGGGGTTTGCCGCCACGAGCCAGGTGACGCGGCGCGGGGCGCAGCAGGCGGCGCTCTCGGCGGTTGTCCTGTCGAAGGCGGCCCGCGCCGTCCGGCGCCACCGTGTCGAGCTCGCGCCCGTGACGCCCGTGCGCGGCACATGGATCACGCCTGTCCGCCGCGACCCTATCGACGTGCCGATCGAGGAGAAGATCGCGCTGCTGCTCGCGGCGAACGAGGCGGCGTTGAAAGTGAAGGGGGTGCAGTTTGTGACCTCCGGCGTCCAGGCGCTTCGCGAGATCAAGACGCTCGTGACCTCCGAGGGCACCAATGTCACTCAAACGTTCATCCGGGTGGGCCCCTCGTTTTCGGCCACCGCCGTCGGCAATGACGACTTTCAGTCGTTCGCCGAAGCGCTGGCTCCGCGAGGTGAGGGGTGGGACTACGTCGAGTCGCTGAAGATGCCCGAGAACGCCGAGCGGTGGGCGTCGATGGCGGTGGAAAAGCTGGCGGCCAAGAGCGTCGAGACCGGCAGCTACGATCTGATTCTCGAGCCCACGAACTTGTGGCTGACCATCCACGAGTCGATCGGCCACGCCACCGAGCTCGATCGCGCGATCGGCGAAGAAGCCAACTTCGCCGGAACGAGCTTTGTCGCCCCGCCCGAGAAGATGATCGGCCAGCTGAAATACGGTCCGCCGAACATGAACATCCAGGCCGACCGCACGCAGGCGGGATCGCTCTCGCGCGTGGCATGGGACGACGAAGGCGTGCCCGCCGACGAGTGGCTGCTCATCGAGCGCGGCGTCTTCAAGGACTACCAGACCACCCGCGAACAGGCCGCGCGCATCCAGAAGCTCACCGGCGTGTCCCGTTCGCACGGCTGCTCGTTTGCCGAATCATGGAACGCGGTGCAGTTCCAGCGCATGCCCAATGTATCGCTCCTGCCCGGCGAGCAGGACCTGTCGCTCGACGACATCGTCGCCGCGACCGACCGCGGCATCGTCGTGAAGCACGATGGGTCGTGGTCCATCGACCACCAGCGCTACAACTTCCAGTTCTCGGGTCAGGCGTTCTATGAAGTGCGAGGGGGAAAGATCGTGGGCATGCTGCGAGACGTCGCTTACCAGAGCAACACGCCCTACTTCTGGAACGCCATGGACATGATCGGCGGCAAGTCGTCTTATTGGGTCGGCGGTGCATTCAACGACGGCAAGGGCGAGCCGCCGCAGGCCAACTCGGTGAGCCATGGGTGTGTCCCCGCCCGGTTCCGTAACGTGCGCATCCTGAACACGGCGAGGACCGCATGAGCAGCTTCTCTTCGTCTTCGCAGGGCGCTGGCACGAGCCAAGGTGGCGCCGTCGTCACCGAAGGGACAACGCTTCTGTCGCGCCAGCAGGCCGAGGCGCTCGCCGACCGCATCCTCGGGATGAGCGCGGCCGACCAGACGCGCGTCACGATCGCCAGCTCGCGTCGCGGCAACACGCGGTTTGCCGACGCCAGTATCAGCACCTCGGGGGAGATTGAAGACACGTCGGTTACGGTCACGGCCACGACAGGCCGGCGCCGGGCGTCGGCCACGACCAACACGCTGGACGAGGCGTCGCTCCGCCGCACGGTCGACCTGGCCGCCCATCTGGCGAGACTCGCCCCGGAGGACCCCGAATTGATGCCCGAGCTCGGGCCACAGACCTATACAGCGGTGGCGGCATTCGTCGGCCGCACGGAGGACCTCGATCCCGAGGCGCGTGCCACGGCGGTGCGACGCGCGGTGGACTCGGTCAACGCGGCAGGCAAGGCCGCGGCCAGCTCTTCAGCGCTGGATTCCTGGAGGCCAACGCCCGTGTCGTCGCCGTTGCGACGAGCGCGGGGCTTTTCGCCTATCACCGAGCGACCGATGCCGATTTTTCGGTGACGGCACGGACCTCGGACGGCACCGGCAGCGGCTGGGCGAGCGCAGGCGGACGCGACTGGGCCGCGGTGAACCCTGCAGCCATCGGCCGCATCGCTGCGCAGAAAGCCGTGGCCAGCCGAAACCCGGAGGTGATCGAGCCCGGACTCTACACCGCCGTTCTCGAACCACAAGCAGTGAGCGACCTGGTGCCGCTCCTGGCGCCGGCGCTCAACGCACGCACGGCCGACGAGGGCCGGAGTCCGTTCTCGAAGCCTGGTGGAGGGACGCGCATCGGGGAAAGGGTGGTGGACGAGCGGGTGACGCTCTACTCGGATCCTTCTGACCCGCTTCTGCTCGGTCAGCCGTTCGACAACGAGGGCCTGCCCCTCGGTCGCGCGGTGTGGATCGACAAGGGCGTGTTACGCAACCTCTCCTACAGCAGGTTCTGGGCGCAAAAGCAGGGCCGGCAACCAACCGGGCCCCCTCAGGCTGGCGGCCTGGCGTTGATCGGAGGAACCAGGACCACCGAGGAGCTCATTGCGGGGTGCGAGCGAGGGATCCTCGTCACACATTTCTTCTACATCCGGTCGCTCGAGCCGCGCACCGTACTGCAAACAGGCCTGACGCGCGACGGGACGTTCTTGATCGAGAGCGGGAAGATCACCAAGGCGCTGAAGAACTTTCGGTGGAACGAGAGCCCGCTGCTCATGCTGAATCGGCTCGAGGACATCGGCCGGCCTGAGTTGACGGCCGCCGGGCGTCTGATGCCGGCGTTGCGCGTCAGCCGTTTCGACTTCAGCTCGCTCTCGGACGCCGTCTGACCCATTGCACGACGGAACAGTAGGCAGTAGGCAGTAGGCAGTAGGCAGTAGGCAGTAGGCAGTAGGCAGTAGGCAGTAGGCAGTTGGCGGTAGGCAGGAGGCGGTAAGTGGTAGGCAGTGGCAAGGAAGTTCTG
>JBOGIR010000219.1:0-21370 GCA_050742335.1 Vicinamibacterales bacterium
CCCCAAGGTGGCGCCCGCGGCGGGTCCGCCGCCGCCGCCACCGATTCCGCTGCGGTTCATCGGCCTTGTCGAGGCGCCCGGGCAGGTCGGCCGTGTCGCGATTCTGAGCGACGGGCGGGGGAATGTCTTCTACGGCCGGGAAGGCGATACCATCGAAGGCCGGTACAAGATGCTGAAGGTCGGTCCCGACGTCGCGGAGCTTTCGTACGTTGACGGCCGGGGACGCCAGACGATTCGCCTGTCAGGACAATGATGCATCGACTACGTCGCGGAAGCCTTGTCAGCTTGCTGGCCGTTCTCATCGTGGTCGTCGCCGCCGCGGGCTGTGCCACCGGAGGGGCGTTCGGACGAGCTGAAGGCGCGGCGCGAGCCGGAGACTGGGACACGGCCGTCGAGTACTACCGGCAGGCGGTGCAGGAGAATCCCAGCCGCGTCGACTATCAGATTGCGCTCGAGCGCGCGATGCTGAGCGCCTCGATCCGGCACCTGGACCAGGCGCGCGTGCTCGAAGCGCGCGGGCAGTTCGAGGATGCGCTGCGTGAGTACCGCCGCGCCAGCGAGTACGACCCGACGAACCGGCAAATCGCCGGCAAGGTGATCGAGATGGAGCGCCGGCTGCGCGATCTGGCGGAAGCGTCTCGTCCGCAGCCCACCATTCAACAGTTGCAGCAGGGCGTGCGGCAGTCGCCCGAGCCGCTGCTCAACCCGGCTTCGCGCGATCCGATCGACATCGTCTTCAACAACGCCAGCCTGCGCGACATTCTCAACTCGATGGGCATGTCGGCGGGCATCAACGTGACGTTCGAGCGTGACTACGCCGACCGGAGTTACAGCGTGCAGATGCGCGGCGTCACCTTCGAACAGGCCCTGAACCAGATCCTCGCGGCCAATCAGCTGTTCTACAAGGTCATCAACGAGCGCACCATCATGGTGATTCCCGACAACGCCCAGAAACGGGCGTTGTACGAGGAGCAGGTGATTCGCACCTTCTTCATCTCCAATGCGGACGCGACCGAGGTGGCCCAGATCCTGAACGGCGTCGTCCGCATCCCCGCGCTCGCCGTGGCGCCGCAGATCGTCGCCAACAAGACGAACAACACCATCACGGTTCGCGCCAGCGCCAACATCGTGCAGATCATCCAGCGCGTCGTCGAGCAGAACGACAATCCCAAAGCCGAAATCGTCCTGGACGTCCAGATCCTCGAGGTCAATCGCGGGCGCGCGAAGCAGTTCGGCATCGACTTGTCGCAGTTCGCGATCAATGCCGTGTTTTCGCCGGAGACGGACCCTCGGGTGGCAGAAGACGCGGCCGCCACGCTGTCGGCGCAGCCGTTCAACCTGAACACGATTACGCGAGGCATTTCGACGGCCGATTTCTACCTGGCGGTGCCGGCGGCCGTGGTCCGGTTCCTGGAAAGCGACACCGAATCGCGGTTGATTGCGAAGCCGCAGCTTCGCGGCGCCGAAGGCCAGCAGATCACGCTGAATCTCGGCGACGAGATCCCGGTGCCGACGACGGTGTTCACGCCCGTGGCGCAGGGTGGCGCGAATTTCAATCCGCTCACGTCGTTCAATTACCGGCCGGTCGGCGTCAACATTCAGGTCACGCCGCGCGTGACGTTCGACGGCGACATCATCCTCGACCTGACCGTCGAGAACAGCACGCTCGGGCCGGACATCATCATCGCGGGGCAGAGTCTGCCCTCCTTCGGGTCCAGACGGATCCAGACACGGCTGCGGCTGCGCGACGGGGAATCGAACCTGATGGCCGGGCTCCTGCGTGAGGAAGAGCGGCGCGCGCTGCGGGGCATTCCCGGCCTGCTTCGCTTGCCGGTGCTGCGAAGCCTGTTCGCGTCGAACGACAACGACATCAGACAGACCGATATCATCATGCTGCTGACGCCGCGCATCGTGCGGACCCAGGAACTGACGTTCCAGGACGTCAGTCCGATCTTCATCGGGTCGCAGCAGAGTCTCGGATTGGGAGGCCCACCGCCACTGATTGCCGCACCGGCCCCCGCGGAGACCGCCCCGGCGCAGCCAGGCGTGCCGGCTGGCCCGACGCCGGCCGCCCCACCACCGGGAATTCCGGGCGCCGGCCTGCCGGGCGCCCCCGGCCCGGGCGGCGTCTCCGTGGTGCCACCGGGCAGTTCCCAGACTCCCGGCACAACGGCGGTCCCGTTTGCACCAGCTCAGCCCCTGCCGGTCGCGCCGCCCGCCACGCTGGCGCCTCCGTCCGGACCGCCGGGGGCGCCGGCCGGTGGCGCGCCGCCAGTGGCGGTTCCCACGACGTCGAGTGGCGGGCAGATCCTGCTGTCGCCGCCTGGACCGGAGTTTCTCGCGGGCGCCGGCCCGTACACCGTCCCCGTGTCGATCGTCGGCGCGTCGCAGATTTCCAGCGTGACGCTGACGATCACCTTCAACCCCTCGGCGCTCCGGGTGCGCGCGGTCCAGGAGGGAAGCTTCATGAGAACCGGCGGCGTCGATGCCACGTTCACACAGCAAGTCGATGCCGCCGGAGGCCGGATCGACATTGCCATCGTGAGGAGCGGCGACCAGACAGGCGTCGCCGGCACGGGACTCCTCGCTGCGGTCGTGTTCGATGCCGTCGGCGGCGGCGCCGCCAATCTCGCGGTGACGGGCGCGGCGGCCGCTCCCCGCGGGACGCCGGTGCCGTTGCAGTTCGGAGCGGTCACGGCGGTGACGGTCAAATGATGGGACGCCTGCGTCGCTCCCAGACCGGGTACACCTTCGTCGAGTTGCTCGTCGTCGTGACGATTCTGCTGATTCTCGCGTCGGCGGTGATGCCGCTCGCGCAGGTCGTGTCGCAGCGGCAGCGCGAGGCAGAGCTTCGCCGCGCGCTGCGCGACATGCGTACGGCCATCGATCAGTTCAAGAACGCCGTCGACCTGGGACGGATTCCGACCACCGAGCTGGAGCCCACGAGTGAAGGCTATCCGCCGGATCTCGAGACGCTTGTCGAAGGCATCTCCATGGCCAACGATGCCTCCGGTCGGAAGCTCAAGTTCCTGCGGCGCGTGCCCGTCGATCCGATGATGGGATCGACGGCATGGGGCTTGCGCTCGTACCAGGACGCGCCGACGTCTGGAAGCTGGGGCGGCCAGAACGTGTTCGACGTCTACACCAAGTACGACGGCACGGCGCTCGATGGCACGAACTATCGGGACTGGTAGATGCGTACGGCCTGCAGTTCACGCTTCTCGGTTCTCGGTTCCCGGTTCGTGTTCAGGTTCGGCGGGTTCACCCTCATCGAGCTCCTGATCGTGATGTCGCTGATCGTGATTCTGGCGGGCATCGGGCTGGCCGTTCATGCCAACAGCCAGACGCGGGCAAGGGAAGCGGTGCTCAAGGAGGACCTGTTCCGGATGCGCGACGCCATCGATCAGTACTACGCGGACAAGAACACATATCCTCCCTCGCTCGACGCGCTCGTGGGCGAAAAGTACCTCCGCACGATTCCGGCGGACCCGTTCACGAACTCGAATACGACATGGCAGGTCACGATGTCCGAGATCGATCCGGCGAACCCGACGGCACAGCCCGGCGTGTTCGACGTGAAGAGCGGCTCGACGGGACGGGCGCTCGACGGCACGATGCACGCGGATTGGTGATTGGAATGACGAACGCAGAGTCGTTCAAGTTTTCACGGGCGACGTCATGCGCACTGCTCGTTGCGGCCACGGCGGCTGCGGGGTGTGATAGCGCGCAACTGGTGGCACCGATCAGGTCCAGCATCGCGATCTCCGCGGGAACGCGCGTGCTGCCGCCGAACGGGAGCACGACCATCACGGCCGTCGTGACCGAAGAGGCCGGGACACCGGTCCAGAACGGGACCACTGTCACGTTCACTGCCACGGTGGGACTCGTCAATCCGGTGCAGTCACAGACGCGCAACGGCATCGCCGTCACGACGTTCTTCGCCTCCAACACCTCGGGCGTGGCGCGTGTCCGGGCGATCTCGGGTACGGCCTCGGGCGGCGAGGGCGACGGAAATTCGGTTGAGATCACGGTTGGCGCAGCCGCTGTGAATGCCGTGACGCTCCGCGCGAATCCTGGAACGGTCGGCCCCAACGGCGGGTCTGTGGATCTGATCGCCGCCGTGGTGGGCGAGAACGGGCAGGCGCTCCCGGGGATCGGCGTGACGTTCAGCACCGATCAGGGCGTCCTGAGCAGCACGAACGTCGTGACGGATGCCAACGGGGAGGCGCGAACGCAGCTCACCACGAGCCAGCAGGCGGTGGTCAGCGCCACAGCGGGAACCAAGACGAGCGCCAATCTCACCGTCGGTATGCGCTCGGGTCCGATTGTGACGATCGCTTGCGCGCCTTCTTCGGGGACGGGCAACTGCGCGGCCGTTCAAGCCAACGCGACCAGCAACACCGCGACCGTGCTGTTCACCGTGACGAGGGCGAGCGGCAGCAGCGCGCTGCGAACCGCCACGATTGAGTTCGGCGACGGCTCGTCGCAGAACCTGGGTAATCTGGCTGGCGGCACGGCCACGGTCACACACGCGTATGCAGGTCCGTCCAACTCGACACCGATCTCGTACACGGCCACCGTACAGGCCATCGATATCAACGGTGAGCCTGCGGCGGTGTCGACGACGGTGATCGTGACGCCCAGATCGCCGATCAGTGTTTCGATCTCAGACACGTGTAGCGCAGCAATAGCCTCCGGACAGCGCTGCGCGTTCACGGCCACCGTGACCAGCGGCGGTGAGGGGACGACGACTGCCCCGATCCAGTCGTACACCTGGGACTTCGGTGACGATTCGGACGACGTGACGACATCCGGCAACACAACCGCGCACGTGTACACCGCGACAGGGACGTACACGGTGACGGTGACGGTGCGAACGGTCGATGGGAGAACCGCGACCGGTCGGACCGAAGTCCTCGTCAAGCTGCCATGATGCGCACTGAGGAGCGCGGCTATGCGATGGCGGCGCTGCTCGTGGCGCTCAGCGTGATGGGCATCATGCTCAGCGTGGCGCTGCCCTCGTGGCAGACGATGGTGCAGCGCGAGCGGGAGGCCGAGCTCGTCTTCCGGGGCGAACAGTACGTGCAGGCGATCGAGCTCTTTTCGCGGCGCAACGGCGGATTCCCCACATCGTTGAACGCACTGCGCGACGGCCGCTACATTCGCAGGCTGTACCGGGATCCCATCACGAACGGCGAGTTTCAGCCCGTCTACCTGGGTCAGATTGCTGGCGGCGTCCCGACCGTTCCCGGCCAACCGTCGCAGCAGCCGGGACGTGGCGCCACGCCGCGCGGCGCAGGAGGGCAGCCGCAGACGGGTGGTTTCCCTTCGGCGGCGGGCCGAGCGACTCAGATGCCGCCCGGCGGCGGCTTTGGTCAGTCTCCAGCAGCCGGTGGACTCGGACAAACGGTGCCCGGCGGTGGCCCCATCATTGGTGTGTCCAGCCGGAGCACCGCCCAGTCGCTTCGTCTCTACAACGGTCGGAATCGCTACAACGAATGGGCCTTCGTGAGCACGGCGGCCACACGCCAGGCTGGCGCCCCGACAGGCGGTCCGGCACCCGGCCTGGGAGGCCCTCCCGGTCGCGGAGGCCGCGGAGCGCAGCCACCATTGGGGGGGCCCGGTCGCGAGGGCCGTGGCATCGGACTGGACGGCCCGAATCGGGGTGGTCCCACGCGCGGGTTCCCGAACCCGCCAAGTCCCGGGCCCGGCCGCGCGATGCCATTTGGCGGACCGGGCATTCCGCAGCCTTTCGGCCCGGGCCAGCGCGGGCGACCGTAGTCCCGATAATTTTCGTCCCGCCTTTGGCCCAGGGCCACGAGACCCAAACCGAAAAGCTGGATTGTCACATCAGGGTTACTTGATCAGCGTTCGTTCCAGCCGGACCATTGCGATGGCGAACATCGCGCAGCCCAGCAGCGCGAGATAGGCCACGTGCGCGAGGATGGCGATGTCCACGGCGCCTGTCGTGAGCTGCCGCAGCAACGCGACGCCGTGGTACAGCGGCACCATTTGGATGAGCCAGCGTACCGGGTCCGGGAACTGCGTGACCGGGAAGAACGTACTGCTGAATAGAAACATCGGAACAACACCCAACCCGATCACGCTGTCGAAGTCCTCGATCTTCCGGAGAAAGCTCGTCACGCACAGCGCCGTTGCAGAGAAGCTTGCACACACGAGCACGCTGGCCGGGAGCGCCAGCATGGCCCATGGCGACAGGAGCATCGGCGAATCCCACACTTCTCCAAGGACGAACACGACCGTCAGGAACGTCAGTGCGTATAGCGATCCGCGCGTCAGCGCCCAGAGCATCTCGCCGAACGCCACGTCGGGCACACGCATGGGCGTGGTGAGGATGCCGTCGTACGTCCTCTGGAAGTGCAGCTTGAAGAAGATGTTGAACATCCCGTCCGTGATGGCACCGTTCATGCAGCTTGCGGCCAACAGACCCGGCACGACGAACGCACTGTAACTGACGCCTTCGATGTCGGGCACGAAGGCACCCAGCCCGAATCCGATGCCAAGCAGGTAGAACAGCGGCTCGAAGAAACCGGAGAAAATTACCATCCACGTGTGCTTGTACACGAGGAGGTTGCGCTCGACCATGCGGCGGGATCGCCGTGGCGACGGGAGCGTCAGCGCGATGTTCATTACGCCCGCAGTTTGCGCGTGAAGCCCAGGACGGCGGCGAAGACGCCTCCTGTCAGCATCGCGGTGAGATACGCGACGTGCACGAGCCCGTCCGTGAACCCGAGCGTGCCCAACCTGAGGCCACGAACGAGCTCGACGCCATGAAAGAGCGGTGTGAGCCAGGCGACCGGCTGCAGCGTCTCCGGCAGTCGCGTAACGGGGAAGAACACGCCTGAAAAGAGGAACAGGGGCGTGATGATGAACCGATACACCACGTTGAAGCTGTCTGCGCGCTTCATCGTCGCCGCGTACGCCAGGAGCGGCGCACTGAACGCGAGACCGGTGAGCACCGCTGCCATGATCGCCAGGACGGCGGAGCCGGAACGCGGCACACCGAGGGCCGTCATGGCCACGGTGAATGCGACCGCCACCGTCGTCAGCCGCACGGCAATCCAGGCGAGCTCGCCAAGCACCACGTCACGGACGCGAATCGGTGTGGCGGTCATCGCCTGGTAGATATGGCGCCATTGCATCTTCCCGTTGACGGGCCACGTCGACTCGAACGTGGCGGTCTGCATGCAGGCGGCCGCCAACAGCCCCGGCGCAAGGAACTCGAGGAAGCTCCTGCCGGCCGGCAGGAGTGTGGTGCCCCCTCCGCGATCGATGAGCGAGCCTAGCCCCACGCCCATCGCGACGAGGTAGAGCAGCGGCTGCAGGAAGCTCGCAAAGAGGCTTCCCCGCCAGGTATGCCGGTAGACGAGCGCGTTGCGCTGGACGATGCGAATGACCCCTGTCACGGGCGTGCTCAATCGATCAGTGTGTGCCCGGTGAGCCGCAGGAACACGTCTTCCAGTGTCGCCCGCCGTACCAGGGCACTTTCGAGCGGAATACCGCGCGTGTGGATCTGCTCGAGCGCGTGCTCGCCGTCGGCCGTATACAACTGGATACGGTCCGGCAGTTCCTCGACCCGCTCGGCCAGATCGTCGAGCCGCCGGTCCAGGCCGGCACGCACCTCGTCCCGCAGCCGCAGCTCCAGTACTTCACGCGTCGAGTACCGCTCAATGAGCTGCCGTGGTGACCCTTCGGCGATGATTTCGCCCTTGTCCATGATGACCAACCGGTCGCAGAGCTGCTCGGCTTCGTCCATGTAATGCGTGGTGAGCAGCAGTGTGGCTCCTTTGCGCTTCAGGCGATACAGCCGATCCCAGATCGCGTGCCGCGCCTGCGGATCGAGGCCGGTTGTCGGCTCGTCCAGCAAGATGACGTCGGGCTCGTTGATGAGCGCACGCGCAATCGTCAGGCGGCGCTTCATGCCACCTGACAACGGCAGCACTTCCGAATGCTTCCGGTCGGCCAGCTGCACGAATTCGAGCAGGTCGTCCGCCCGGCGCTGCGCCTCGGCGCGAGGAATGTCGAAGTATCGCGCGTACATCAACAGGTTTTCCCTCACGGTGATTTCGTTGTCGAGGTTCTCCTGCTGCGGAACGACGCCCAGGCGCGCTTTGATCCGGCTCGCATCGACCTCCGGGTCCATGTGGAGCACCCGCAGTTCACCAGCCGTGATCGGCGACGTGCACCCAATCATCCGCATCGTCGAGGTCTTGCCGGCGCCGTTGGGGCCCAGAAAGCCGAATGCCTCTCCAACGTACACGTCGAAGTCGATGCCGTTGACGGCGGTGAGCTCGGGGAAGCGCTTTGTCAACCCGCGCGCGCGAATCAACGGCTCGGCGCCTTGCGTCATTGGGCGATTCTAAGTTGGAGTTTCGTCAATACCCGCGATCACGGCATCGTGGAACGCGGGGCGAACCTGCCTGATCGCGTCATTCGCGCGCGATGGATGGACGCGGTTGGTCAGGAGGACGACATACATCCCGCGATCGGGATCGACCCACAACGACGTACCGGTGAAGCCCGTGTGACCGAACGCCCGCGGCGACATGCGGCTGCCGCATGAGGAGGAGGGCCGCATCGTGTCCCACCCGAGTGCGCGCGAGCTGCCCGGAACATCGGGGCGCTGCGTGACGAATGTCTCCAGCGTCTCGTGCCGGAATGCCCCGACCTTGCCGTCGAGCATCTGCAGGACGTGGCGCGCGTGCTGGCCAACGGCCGCCGCGGTGCCGAACAAGCCGGCATGACCGGCGGCGCCGCCAAGCGCGTCGGCGTTCTCGTCGTGAACCTCTCCGACGAGTAGGCGTCCGCGCCACGGGTCGATCTCCGTGGGAGCGGTCCTCCCGAGCCAGAGCCGCGGCGGGTTGAATTGCACGTCTTCGACCACGCCCATCTGCGCTCGCACTGCGTCGAACCGCGCCTGCAGCGTGGTGTCGCCCGCGAGGATGAATCCGAGCAGCATGAACCCGAGATCGCTGTACTCCGATTGCGAGCGTGGCGCGTACGCCAGAGGCACGGTGCAGATGGCGCGTTCGAATTCCTCACGCCCGCGATGCTCGCGGAACAACGGCGCCCATGCGGGAAGGCCTGAACAGTGAGACAGGAGATCCCGGATGGTCACATCGGCGCGGTGGGCGCCCTTCCATCCGCTCATGTGCTGGCCGACGCGGTCGTCCAAGCCCAGCGCGCCGCGCTCGAATTGCTGCATCGCGAGCGGGGCAGTCGCGAGGATCTTGGTCAACGACGCGAGGTCGAAGATCGTGTCGTGGCCCGTCCGCGGCGCCTGGTCATCGAACGTCAGCCGTCCGAACGCCTCGCGCCACAACGGCCGCGCGGCGTCGCCGACCTCGACCACGGCGGCGGGGAAGGCTTTGGCCTCGATGGCCTCGGCGAGCACACGTGCAGCGGCGTCGAACATCAGAGCGGTCCATCTGGAGCATATCAAGGGCCGGGCTTCCGACTGGTTCCGCTGGGCCGTTGAATCGGATCCCAGATCCCGGTTCCCGGTTCCGTTAGACCGTGATGCGGCTCCACACGAGAATTTCGTACCCGTTGTCCCGTATGCTGCTGAGCCGCATCACGGTCTACCGCGCGCGGAGCGCGCCAAAAGACACTGCCAACCAGCCGAGGGCATTCCTCATCGGGATATCAAGGACAGGCCCTTGGCTGGTTAGGTACCATGGACGCACATGCACGTCCTGGGAATCGACGCGGGCGGGACCAAGACCGTCTGCCTGCTGGCCAACGCGGAGGGCGCGGTTGTCGCGGAAGCGCGCGGCGGCGGAGCGAACCTGCAGTCGGTGGGGGAGCTCGAGGTCGAAAAGGTGCTCCACGGTGTGATGGAGACCGCGCTGGGAGATCGCGCCATCTCACCCACGGCCGTGTGTCTCGGTATCGCCGGTGTCGATCGACCCGCCGACACCGAGACCATTCGCGCCATCATGCAGCGCATCGGCTACAAGTCGCGCATGCTCGTGGTGAACGACGCGCTGGTCGCGCTGGAAGCTGGCGCCGGCGACCAGCCTGGCGTCGTCATCGTCGCCGGCACGGGATCGATTGCGTACGGCAGAAACGGATCCGCGCAGGCGGCGCGCGCCGGCGGGTGGGGCTACCTGTTTGGCGACGAAGGCGGGGGCTTCTGGATTGGACGCTCCGCCCTGGCGGCCGTCGTCCGACAGTTCGACGGCCGCGGGCCGACCACGCAGCTGACCGAACTCGTCCTGCGCCACATGGGACTGGCACGGCCGACCGAACTCATCCACGAGATCTACTACCGTGACCTGCACCGCCGGGCGATTGCCGGTCTGGCCGCGCTGGTGCACCAAGCGGCCGAACAAGGCGATGCCGTGGCGGCGCAGATTCTCGCCCGGGCCGGCACCGAGCTCGCGGCGGCGGCCGCGTCGGTGATCGCGCGCCTGGGGATGCGCGGCGATGCGTTTCCCACCATTCTGGCCGGCGGCATCTTCCGCGGCGTTCCGTGGCTGGTCGGCGACGTCCGGACGCGGCTGTCGGAGATCGCCCCGCGCAGCACCGCGAGCCTCTTACAGGTCGAGCCCGCCGTTGGCGCGGTGAAGCTCGCGCTCGCCGCGGCACGCGGCGAGGTGAGGGTGCCTTCGTACGTGTGACGCGTGGACATCCGCATCTTCGACACACCCGACGAAGTCGCCGCGGCCGTGGCCCAACGCGTCGCAGACGCCCTCGCGCAACAGCCCGCACTCGTGCTCGGACTACCGGCAGGACGCACTCCGGTTGCCACTTACGCGAAGCTATGTCGGCTGCACGCGGTTGGCAAGGCTGACTTCGGGCGCGCGTCCGCATTCAACCTCGACGAGTTCGCCGGCATCGCGGCGTCGCATCCTGGCAGCTTTCGGACGTTCATGGATCGCCGCCTGTTCGCCGGCGTCAACCTCTCGCCGGCACGGATTCACTTTCTGAACGGGGCAGCGGACGATCTCGACGCGGAATGCGAGCGATACGAGACGGTGATCCAGGGCGCGGGCGGGATCGATCTCCAACTGCTCGGCATCGGCAGCAACGCCCACATCGGTTTCAACGAGCCAGGCGACGCACTGATCGCCCGCACGCACCGCGTGCGGCTGGCGGATTCGACGCGCCGCGACAACGCCGCGCTGTTTGGTGGCGACCCTGCACAGGTCCCTCTCGAAGCGCTCTCGATGGGAATGGGAACCATTCTGAAGGCGGGCGTGCTCGCGCTGCTTGCGACCGGCGAGAGAAAGGCCGCGAGCATCGAGCAGGCCGTGCGCGGGCCGATCTCGACGCATCTGCCGGCGTCGTTTCTGCAGCTTCACCGCCGCGTGGAGCTCTACCTCGACCGAGCTGCGGCATCGCGATTGACCGGAGGACGTAGCACCTGACCCCTCTTGGGCCGTTTCCTACGTTCGGGTCGAAGCGCCCTCGGCGTGGCCCTGGAGCATGCCGCGCAAGCGCGGCTCGATGTCCTCGCCGATCGCCTCGCGCATCGAGTCGTGCGCCTTGCGGAGTCGCGACATCGCCTTCGGGTAGGGCAGCGCGGTTTTCTGCATCACGATCGCGGCCTTGACGTTCCAGTGGGCCTTCTTCAGCAACCGGTCGGCCTCGTCGTACTCCAGGCCCGTGACGATGTTGACGATGCGGCGGGCGCGGTCCTTGAGCTTTTCCGATCCGGTGTGCACGTCCACCATGAGGTTGCCGTAGGTCTTGCCGATCTGCACCATCGCACCGGTGGTCAGCATGTTCAACACCAGCTTGGTGGCGGTGCCCGCTTTCAGTCGCGTCGAACCCGCGATGACCTCGGCCCCGACAGCCGGGGCGATCGTCAGGTCGACGAAGGTCTGGAGCTCGGTGTCGGGGTCGCACGTCACGAAAATGATGCGCGCGCCGGCCTTCCGCGCCCGCGTCAGGGCGCCGCGCACGAACTGCGTCATCCCGCTGGCCGACACGCCGACGACAATGTCCTTCTTGGTCGGCTGGAATCTCGTGATGGCACGCGCGCCCTCCTCGTAGTTGTCCTCGACGCCCTCTTTCGATGCGAACGTCGCCTCCTGTCCGCCCGCCATGATCGCCTGGACGAGGGAGGACTCGGTGCTGAAGGTCGGCGGCATCTCGGCCGATTCCAACACGCCGAGCCGCCCGCTCGTGCCGGCACCGATGAACACGACCCTGCCGTCCTTGCGCAGCGTCGACGCCACCATCTCGATGCCGACCGCGATCCGCTCACGCTCGCGCTGCACGGCCGCGAGCATCTTGCGGTCTTCGCTGACCATCAGATCGACGATTTCACCTGGAGCGAGTTTGTCGATGCCAAGGCTGGAGGGATTGATGGCTTCGGTGGGCAGCGACTGCCATTTCGAACGCATTACCATCGTTGTCGGACGTTCATGGTTGGACCGCTCTGCGGCCTCTTACGAGGATCCGGTACCCCGTTGCGCGGCGCTGGTGGGCGCTTCACGTACAATTCTACCGGTTCAACGGAAAACTCGCGTGGCGAAGGTCCTGTCATCTTCGGTCGACGCCTATCTGGCCCACTTGACCGTCGAGCGGCGGCTGGCGGCCAATTCCGTCGAGAGCTATGCACGGGATCTGGCGCTGCTGGCCGAATTTGCCGCCGGTCGTGGGGTCCGGATCGAGAAACTGAGGCGACCCGACCTGGAGGGCTTCGTGCGCAGCCAGATGTCCGATGGCCGATCGCCGCGTTCAGTTGCACGGGCCGTGGCCTGCTATCGCGGCTTTTACCGGTTTCTGATCGTCGATGGGCGCGTGAGAAGCAGCCCCGCCGACGACCTTCGGCCGCCCCGCGCCTGGAAGTCGCTGCCGCGCTTCCTGTCGGTGGAGGACGTGGATCGGCTGCTCGCGCAGCCTGACGTCACCACACCCCGCGGGCTGCGCGATCGCGCGCTCATCGAGCTTCTGTACGCCACCGGCATGCGCGTGTCGGAGCTGATCGGCTTGCGGCCGGCCGACGTGAATCTCGATGCGTCGTACCTCACCTGCACCGGCAAGGGGAACAAGCAGCGGATCGTGCCGGTCGGCGACGAGGCCGCCGTCTGGGTGCGCCGGTACCTGCGCGAGGCGCGCGGCGTTCTGCTGGGCCGGCGCAGCAGTCCGCGCCTGTTCGTCAACGCACGCGGGGGAGGGCCCGGCCTCACGCGCGTCGGCTTCTGGAAGATTCTCAAGGCCTACGCGCGTCGGGCCGGCCTGAAACCGGCGATCAGTCCGCACATGCTCCGGCACTCCTTTGCCACGCACCTGCTGGAGCGGGGAGCCGACCTGCGAGCCATCCAGATGATGCTCGGTCACGCCGATCTGTCCACGACACAGGTCTACACACACGTGCTCGAGCAGCGCTTGCGCGCCATCTACGACGAGTTCCATCCTCGTGCGTAGGATTCTTCCCATCGCGCTCGTGGCCTGTCTTGGAGGCGCTTGGTATCTCGCGCTCCCGCCGCGTGCGGCGTCTATCACCACCGCCGGTGCAGGAGCGGCGCAAGGGGTGCGCGGCGCCATCCACATCCACACCAATCGTTCGGACGGCACAGGCACAGTGGAGGACGTGGCGGCGGCGGCGGCGCGCGCCGGCCTTCAGTTCATCGTGCTCACCGATCACGGCGACGGGACCAGGGAACCGGATCCGCCGCGGTACCGCTCGGGCGTGCTCTGCATCGACGCCGTCGAGATCAGCACCAAGGACGGTCACATCGTTTCAGTAGGCCTTCCGAAGTCGCCCTATCCCCTCGGCGGCGAGGCGCGGGACGTCGTCGAGGACATCGCGCGCCTGGGCGGATTCGCGATCGTCGCGCATCCGGGATCGGTGAAACCGGAGCTGGGCTGGTCCGACTGGACGCCGCCTGTCGGCGGCCTCGAGTGGCTGAATGGCGACAGCGAATGGCGCGACGAATCGCGCTGGACGTTGATGAAGGCGCTCCTGACCTATCCCGTGCGCCGGACGGAGACCCTGGCGGCGTTGCTCGATCGCCCGGACGCGGTCCTGCAACAGTGGGATGTCCTGACGCGCGAGCGACGAGTGGTCGCCGTCGCGGGCGCCGACGCACATGCACGGTTGGGCTTTCGCAGCCTGGGTGAACCATACGACAGCGGCTCGTCGCTGCACGTGCCGTCGTACGAGCACGTGTTCCGGGTCTTCTCCAACGTGGTGCCGGGGATATCGCTGACCGGAGACGCGGCGGCGGATGCAGACCGGGTCATGGCCGAAATCCGCAGCGGACACGTCTACTCGTCGATTGATGCGAGCGGAGGCGCCGGCGCCCTCTCGCTCACGGCGACCGACGGCAATACGCGTGCGGTGGCGGGTGACGTCATGCCGGTTGGACGCGCGATCACCCTGCGCGCCGAGCTGCAGGGACCCGCCGGCGCGCGCATCCAACTGTTCAAGGACGGCAGCGTGGTGAAGGACGAATCCGGCCTGCGGATGGAACACGTCACCGACTCCGGGTCGCCCGGTGTGTACCGGGTGGAGGTGTCACTGCCAGGAGGACCTGGAGAGCCGGCGGTACCGTGGCTGCTGTCGAACCCGATTTACGTCGGCGAGCGAGCGCAGTCCCCAGCGGCTCCGCGTGGCCCGGCGTCGAGCTTCGACGTCCGGTACGCCAACGGTCCTGCGACGGCGTGGGCGATCGAAACGAGTCCGGCCTCCAAGGCCGTGCTCGACGTGGTTCCGGCCAAGGCTGGAACGGAACTGGCCCTGAGATACGCGGTCGGCGGGGCGGCGTCGGCGAGCCCGTACGCGGCCATCGCCCTGCGGACCGACGCGTCGCTGGCGCGGTACGACCGGCTCGTCTTCACGGCGCGTGCGGACCGGCCAACACGGATGTCGGTGCAACTGCGCGAGCCGGGTGGCGTGGATGGCGAGCGGTGGCACCGGTCGGTGTTCATCGGCACCGAGCCGCGCGAGATCACGGTCTACTTCGACGACCTCAGGCCCCTCGCCGCCACGCGTCCACGGCCGGATCTCGCGAGGGTCGACTCCATCTTGTTCGTCCTCGACACGATTAATACGCCGCTCGGGGGCAATGGACGGATCTGGATGGATGATGTGAAATACGGGAGGTAAATCGTCGTTCGCTGCGCACCGCCCCGCCTTGTCTTTCCCGCAACCCCGACGTATTCTCACGACACATTCCCGTCGGGTCACGCCACGCGAGGAGGTCGGCAGGGGTGCAGATCGGCGAAACCGTTTCCCACTATCGCATCCTGGAGCAGATCGGCGGCGGCGGCATGGGCGTCGTCTATCGCGCCGAAGACGTCAAGCTCGGACGATCGGCCGCGCTGAAGTTTCTTCCCGCGGCGCTCGCGCAGGACCGTCAGGCGCTGGAGCGCTTCAAGCGCGAGGCGCGCGCCGCCTCGGCACTCAATCATCCGAACATCTGCACGATCTACGAAGTCGAGGAATCGGATGGCCATCCGTTCCTCGCGATGGAGTTTCTCGAGGGCAGCACGCTCAAGGACCGCATTCGCGGCAAGCCGCTCCCGCTGGACGCGCTGCTCGAGATCGCCGCGCAGGTGGCCGACGCGCTCGATGCGGCGCACGCGAAGGGGATCGTCCATCGTGACATCAAGCCGGCCAACATCTTCGTCACCACGCGCGGCCACGCCAAGATTCTCGACTTCGGCCTGGCGAAGCTCGAACAGCCCGCGCCGGCGGGTGCTGCGCTGTCGCAGGCACCCACTGCAGGTCTGGCCGAAGAACAGTTGACCAGCCCGGGAACCGCGCTCGGCACCGTGGCCTACATGTCGCCCGAACAGGCGCTCGGACAAGACGAGGTCGACGCGCGCACCGATCTCTTCTCACTCGGTGTGGTGCTCTACGAGATGGCCACCGGGCGACCTCCGTTCCAAGGCAACACGTCCGCCGCCATCTTCAACGGGATTATCAACAAGGTGCCCCTGTCGCCGGGACGCGTGAATCCCGACCTGCCGTTGCAACTCGAGTGGATCATCAGCAAGGCGCTCGAAAAAGATCGGAAGCTGCGGTATCAGAGCGCCGCGGAGCTGCGCGCCGATCTGGCGCGGCTGAAACGAGAGACCGAATCGAGTCGGACACTCACTACGGTTCTCAGGGGCGCTGACCACCAGCCACGGCGCCGCGCGCTCACGTCAGCGACGTGGATCGCCGTCGCTGTTGCCGCAGCAGCTCTGGCGGGCCTTACCACCTGGTGGGCCGGACGCACATCGGCGCCGCCGCTGCCTGTTACACGGTTCACGATTGATCTGGAGCCTGGCGAACGACTCCTGGCGTCAACTGGAGCAACGAATAACACGACGATAGCGGTGTCGCCGGACGGTAGATACGTTGCCTATGCCACGACAAGGGGTGGCGCGCAGCAAATCGTCTTGCGAGCGCTGGACACAAACGAGTCTCGAATTGTTGCCGGGACAATCGGCGCGGCCGCGCCGTTTTTCGCGCCTGACAGTCAGTGGCTCGGGTTCGTCGCCAACGGTGTGATGAAGAAGGTACCCGTTGGTGGAGGTGCCGCCATCAATGTTGCGTCATCGGTCGCGGGACCTCCGACATGGGCCCTTGAAGGCTTCCTTTTCGGGCAAGGCTCCAATCAGATCATCTTCAGAGTGGCGGACACCGGCGGCACCCCACAGCCGGTAACCGGTTTCAACCAAGGAGAAACTACCCATCGCTTTCCGGATGCTTTGCCCAACGGCGGAGGGCTCATATTTGCTGCCGGACCAGATCCGCAGACTCTGCGAATCGTCGCGCAATCGCAAACCGGTGAACGGCGAGAGTTGATTCCGTCAGGGACCCACCCACGGTACGCGCGTTCCGGGCACCTTGTGTATGCGCAATCTGGCACGCTTATGGCCGTCGCATTCGATCTCGATCGTCTCGAGACCTCTGGCACCCCAGCCCCTGTAGTCGAAGGCGTGCTGCAGTTCGGCAACGGCAACGCGAACTACAGTCTGTCAGCGACAGGGACGCTCGCATATCTGTCTGGCAGCGTTGCAGCAACCCAGAACAGGCTCGTTTGGATCACACGCAGCGGCATCGAGCAACCGCTGGCTGCACCTCCCCGCGCGTACGGGTATCCCAAGATTTCGCCGGACGGCCGCCGCGTCGCCGTCGAGCTCGACAATCAGATCTGGGTCTACGACCTCTCCCGAGATACGCTCACGCGCTTCACGTTCGAAGGGACCCTCAATCAGGATCCGACGTGGACGCCCGACGGCGCGCGCATCGCCTTTCGATCGAACAGAGAGGGCCCACCCGACAGGCTCTTCTGGCAAATGGCGGATGGCAGCGGTGGCGGCGAACGGCTCACGATGGGGCAACACCAACAGCTCACACGCGCCTGGTCGTCTGACGGGCAGGTCCTCACCTTTCAGGAAAACCATCCCGAGACTGGCCGCGACATCTGGGTGTTACTGCTGAAGGATCGCAAAGCGGTGCCATTCCTCCAGACGCCGTTCACCGAAGGGGCGGAGAGCTTCTCTCCGGATGGCCGCTGGATGGCCTATGTCTCTGACGAATCGGGACGCCCAGAGGTCTACGTGCAGCCGTATCCCGGACCGGGCGGAAAGTGGCAGATCTCAACGGAGAGTGGGACAGAGCCCAAGTGGAATCCAAACGGTAGGGAACTCTTCTATCGCAGCGGCGACAGGATGATGGCAGTGGACATAACGACCCAGTCTGGCTTTTCACCCGGAAAACCACGCCTGCTGTTCGACGGACAGTACTTCGCGAGCGTGTTTCCCCTGACCGGCGTCGCGTATGACGTGTCGCCCGATGGACAGCGGTTCCTGATGGTCAAGGAGACGGGGCAAACAACTGCGCCCGTCCAAATTCGCCTCGTGCTCAACTGGTTCGAAGAGTTGCGGCGAAAAGTACCAGCGAATTGAACCCGACATCGATGATCGATGATTTGTCCATCGATTGGATCATCTGAATGATTGCAGCATCGATGCATTATTGGAGCATCTCGTGTGCCGCTGCGAGTGGACGATGGTCTCGGATGCAATGGTGCGATGCCACGATCGATGATCCGATGGCTCGAGATTGGTTCGATGACCCGATGAACAGATGAACTCGATCGATGGACAAATCATCGATCATCGATGCTCAAATGGTTACGCCGTTGGTCGTGGCCGCAACGCCCCGATCACCTTCCCGAGAAATTCGTTGAGCTGGTTGTCGCGAATCCAGCGCACGACGACGACCAGATCGTTCTCCCAATCGACATAGACGATGTTCGGACCGTTGCCCACGAACCGTACGCTCGATTCGGGTGTCGCCGGCATTGGCTTGCGCGTCGTGTTGAGATACCAGTTCATGTAGCCGTAGTCGCTGTTCGCGGTGCCAGGTGTGCGCGCCTGCCTAATCCATTGCTCGGACACGAGCTGGCGGTCCTTCCACTTGCCGTTGCGCAGAAACAGGTACCCGAAGCGCGCCATGTCGTACGCGTTGATGAACATCCCGCCGCCCCAGTGGCCGCCGCCCGACACCGACTGCACTCGGCGCCCGTCGAGCTCGATCCAGGAGTTCTCGTAGCCGTGCCATCGCCACGTGGACGAGGCGCCGATCGGTTCCATGATCTCCTCGCGGAGCACTTCGGGCAGCGGCCGGCGGAAGATGTGGAGCAGCGCCAGCGCGAATGCGTTCACGCGCACATCGTTGTACTTGAACCGGGTGCCCGGCTCGTACAGCTTCCGGTTCGGCCACATCGGCGGATCGCCTTCAGGCCGGTCAGCCCAGTCGGGTTTCCCCCAGAGGGTGCCCTGCCAGTCGCTCGACTGTCGCAGCAGGTGGTCCCACGTGATCGTCCGATTGTGGGGCGCGTCGAACAGATCGACGCCGGCCGGCATGTAGTCGCGGGCGCGGTCGGCGACGGCGCGGATGAGCCCTTTCTGCCACGCCAGTCCCGCTACTGTCGACAGGAACGTCTTGGTGACGCTGTGCGTCATGTCGACCCGCGACGGTTCGCCCCATTCCGCCACGAGATAGCCGCGTCGAATGACGAGCCCGCTCACGGGCCCGCGCTCCTTCATCGGGCCGATGGGCGTGTCAAACGGCTCCCGTGCGCCGAAGGTAGTCGCCTGGTCGAGGAGCAGATCCTTGAAGCGTGTGGTTTCGTTGTCGACCGCAAACCGTACGGCGTCGTTCAGCGCTACTGCGTCGAACCCGACCTCGGCCGGCATCCGGCGCTCCCACTCCAGTGGGGGAGGGAAGTACGGAGCAGGTGTCTGTCGCGCCTGTGCCTGCGGCTGCGTGAATAACGGGGCGACAACGAGCGCGACGAGTGCCGCGACGATCGTGCGATGCATGAACGTAATCTCCTTTGGCGGGTCCGCTCGGCGTCCGCGCCCTTTGCCTCGCGGCACCCGCCCCACGTACGTAGGCCGGGTGCCGCCGTGCGACACAATGCCACGCACGGCGGACCCGGCGCAACTCACGTGCGAACGGTCAACAGCAGATACCCAGCGCCTGCGCCGAACAGCAGATTCGGCGCCCAGGCGGCGAGCAACGGTGTCATCACACCGCCCGTGCCCAGCGCAGCGAAAACGCTGATCGCCACCCAGTACGAGATGGCGAGCACGATACCAACGCCAATGCCGTACATCGCCCCGCGGCGGCCGGTTGTCACGGCGAACGGTACTGCGAGCAGCGTCATCACGATCGTGACGAAAGGAAACGAAAGCTTCCGCTCGAGCGCCACCAGCTGCGCACTGACGTCGAAGCCGCTCGCGCGCAGTCCCGCGGTGTAGTCGCGAAGCTGCGAATAGCTCATGAACCGCTCGTCCGGCTGCTGCGTGTCGAAGTACGTGGCGGGTTCGAGGCGGCCGTCTGATTTCGCAAACGGCGTGAAGGTGCGCACTTCACCCTGCGGGGTCAGCTCGCGGGTCCACCCGCGCTCGAGCGTCCACCGATCGTTGCTGTCTTGTGGTGCGGCGCCGACGTAGGTGGCCAGCTCTGCATAGGTCCGTTGGCGCAGGACGCGCATGCCTTCACCAAACTCATAGACCGACAGACCACTGAGCCGCGCAGTCCGCGGATCGTAGTAGTTGTAATGGTAGATCTCGCCGCCGCTGCCGGTGACCCACTGTCGATGCAGCACGTCGAAGGTGTCGGGCGATCCGCCTCGAATCACATGGCGGATGGCTTCCGCACGCCGGTTGGAGGGCCCGAGCACGCTTTCGTCGAGAAACCACAACAGCCCGCCGGCGGCGACCGCGCCCACCACCATCGGCAGCGCCACGCGGTACAGGCTGATGCCGCACGCCTTCATGACGACGAGCTCGCTGTTCTTGGTGAGGAGTCCTACGGTGACGAGTGCGGCCAGGAGCACCGACAGCGGCACGATGTAATAGACGTACTGCGGCGTCGCGAACCAGAAGTACGACCACATCATGTCCCACGTCGCCTGGCCGCGGAACACCTTGTCCGACAGGTCGAGGAACGTGGAGATATAGAAGATGCCGGCCATCGCCGCTGCCGCGAGTGCGGCCACGCGCGCGTACAAGGTGGCGACATAGCGGTCGAGGATCCCGACCAGCGGCAGCGTCATCGGTGGCATCACGGCCGACCCAAGGCGCGGGAGTGCGGGAAGCCGCAGCGGCCGGTCGAACCCGCGGTCTCGCCACAGGAAGAGCAGTCCGCCAGCGGCGCCGAGCAGGATATTCGGCGCCCAGGCGCCGAGCCACGGCGGGATGATGTGCCCGCGCACGAGCGACTGGCCGAACCACAGCATGACGTAGTAGATGAAGATCACGCCGAGCCCGATCACGAAGCTGGCAAGCTTGCCGTCGCGCCGATTGCTGACGCCGAGCGCCAGCCCAATCAGCCCGAACACCAGACACGCAAACGGAATCGAGAACTTCTTCTGGATCTCGAACAGTTCACTGTGCGGATAGATGCCCTGCTGCTCGAGTTCCGCGGCACGCGCCTGCAACTGCGGAATCGACATCTCGCGCACGCCGAGCGGGGGGCCCGCCCGCGGGAAGACGGTGTCGGGATTCAAACTGAGCAGCAGCCGATCGAACTGGAACACCTCGTACTTGCCCGCGCTCCCGGCCGTATGGCGGGCGCCGTCCTCGAGCACCATCTCGACCGTCCGCTGCGGCCGATCGATGACCACGCGTCCTCGCCGCGCCAGAAACGCCGCCGGCGCGTCGGGCGAGCGATTGTCGACCATGAACACGTCGGCCCAGCCGCCGCCCGACGGCGACACCTCGCGCACGTAGAGGACGACGTCCGGAAAATCCTCGAAGAACACCCGCGGACGCACTTCGCCTTCGGCGCGCTCCGCCACGACGCCGAACGTGATCTCGCGGAAGCGCTGGTTTGCATCCGGCACCGCCACGAGCAGGATGTACGACGTGGCCGCCCAGGCGG
>JBOGIR010000220.1:0-1854 GCA_050742335.1 Vicinamibacterales bacterium
ATCTCGGCGCGAGCGCACTCGGCGTCGGACAGCCGGCCTGCCGGGTCGGCCGGCAGAGCGAGGAATTCAGCGGAGACCTCTTCCCGCGCAGCGGCGGCGACGACTCTGGTACCGTATTCGGTGCGGAATCGATGCGATACAAGCAGGACGGCCACCCGCTGAATTCCTTATCTGGTTCCCTATGGCAAGACGGCGCGCTCAAGCAACGCCCGCACCGTTTTTTGCGGCCATTTTACCCGCTATTTGCTAAGATTCCGGAAGGCTCGTCTGATCTCGTCCCAACAGACTCCTTAATGGAAATCCGGCAAGGGAATCTACGTCGGTCCGCGAGGACCGACGTTAGGCCGGGCGATTGCTGACGTACCAGGCCACGGTGCCCATTAGCACGCTTGAACTTGCAAGACAGTTGATCGCCCGGCCTTCGGTGACGCCGCGCGACGAGGGCTGCCTCGACCTCATCGCGGCGCGCCTGGAGCCGATCGGCTTCCGCTGCGAGCGCATGAGCGCGAACGGCGTGGAGAACCTGTGGGCGCGGCGCGGCAGCCGGGCGCCGCTGGTATGCTTTGCCGGCCACACCGACGTCGTCCCCACCGGCCCGCTCGAGAACTGGGCGAGCGACCCGTTCACGCCGACCATCCGCGACGGCGTGCTTTATGGCCGCGGCGCCTCCGACATGAAGACGTCCCTGGCGGCATTCGTGACTGCGATCGAAGCGTTCGTCGCCGCCCATCCCGGCCACGCCGGCTCGATCGCGGCGCTGTTCACCTCGGACGAAGAGGGCGTCGCCGTGGACGGCACGGTGCGGGTGGTCGAATCGCTCAAGCAGCGCGGCGAGAGAATGGACTACTGCATCGTCGGCGAGCCGACCTGCGTGCAGCGCCTCGGCGACATGATCAAGAACGGCCGCCGTGGCTCGCTCTCCGGCAACCTGGTCGTGAAGGGCGTGCAGGGCCACGTCGCCTATCCGCATCTCGCGCGCAACCCGGTGCACGAGTTCGGCGCCGCGCTGGCCGAGCTGGCGACGACGGAATGGGACCGCGGCAACGAGTTCTTCCCGCCCACGACGTGGCAGGTTTCGAACATCAACGCCGGCACCGGCGCGGGCAACGTGATCCCCGGCGAGCTGCACGTGAAATTCAACTTCCGTTTCTCCACCGCCAGCACGCTGGAATCGCTGCAGACACGGGTGGTCGGCATCCTCGACAAGCACGGCCTGAAGTACGACCTGGATTGGCGCTACGACGGCCGCCCCTTTCTCACCCAGCCGGGCGACCTGGTGGAGGCGGTGAAGCGCGCGATCAAGGCCGTCACCGGCATCGAGACGACGATCTCCACCACCGGCGGCACGTCCGACGGGCGCTTCATCGCCGATATCTGCCCCCAGGTCATCGAGTTCGGTCCGCCCAATGCGACGATCCACAAGGTCAACGAGTGCATAGCCGTGGCGGACATCGAGCCGCTGAGCAAGGTCTACCAGCAGATACTCGCTAATCTGCTGGTGAAGTGATGCGTCACTGAAGAAGCGTCACTGGTACGACGTCACTGAAGAAGCGTCACTGGTACGACGTCACTGGAGAAGCGTCACTGGTGGGGCGTTCTTGGCGTAGCCGCAAGGACACGCATTATCAGTGACGATTCATCAGTGATGATTTTCAGTGACGCATTATCAGTGACATCTTGATCGAAATGCGTAGCGACAACCTCTACGAGCTGCCCAAAGACCTGCCGGTCCCGCAGGACGACGGCGCGTGCGATCACCTGGCCGGGATGAAGCTGCCTGCGGTCGCGCTGCAGTCGACGGGCGGGCGCAAGGTTGATTTGTCTGCCCTCAAGGGCACGACGGTCGTCTATATC
>JBOGIR010000221.1:0-2614 GCA_050742335.1 Vicinamibacterales bacterium
TCTTCGTGCTGGCGACCCGCGCGAACGCCGAGGCGCAGCATACGACCCACGCAACGGTGCTTGCGATGCAGAAGATGGAAGAACTGCGCGCGACCCCGTTGCCGCTCGGGGTTGTGGACGCGGTTGACTACGCCGATTCCAGCGGCGTAGTCCTGACCGCCGGTGCGGCATCCCGGGGCGCCGTATACGAGCGACGCTGGATCGTGGAACCGTTGCCGACAGGACGCAACGCGGTTGTCATCACGGTCACAGTCACCCGTCGTGGTTCGACTCCAGCCGGCGGCCGGGTCCGTCTCATCACGCTCCGCAGCGGAGGTCGGGTCGACACCGAAGCGCCTGGGGGAGGCTCATGAACCTGCGTCTGGAGCGGGCAGACGGCTTCACGCTCACCGAGTTGCTGATTGCGACAGTCATCACCCTCACCGTCACGGCGGCGCTGCTGGATGTGGTGGACCGTGCTCGCGGCAGCTTTCAGGCTCAACCTGAACGTGCGGACATGCATCAGCGCCTCCGCGTGGCGGTCGATGCGCTCACGCGGGATCTCCTGATGGCAGGCGCGGGGCTGGAGCCGCCAGTGGCCGCACCTGTGCTGCCATACCGCGTGGGCGCTCGGGACAGCGACATCGACCTCGGTGTTTTCTATCGTTCCGACGCGATCAGTGTCTTGTATGTGCCCTGGGGAGAGTCGATCGCGGTGTCGCACACGTATCACCTCAAGACCGATCTGGCAGCACGCACATTCCAGTTGATGCACTACGACGGCGCGTCAACCGATCTTCCGGTCGTCGATCACGTGGTCAAACTGCAGTTCGAGTATTTCGGGGACAGTGCGTCGCCGCTCGACCCCGCGATGCTGCAGGACGGCCCTTGGGTGCCAGACGATCCGGACGCAGTCACATTCGACGCCGACTTGCTGACCATCCGGCGCGTGCGGGTCCTGCTTCGGGTGCAGGCGGCGCTGGAGTCGATGCGCGGACCGTCTAGCGTCTTGTTCGCGCATGGAGGCACGTCGACGTCCCCCGAGCGTTACCTGCCGGACCTGGAACTTCGATTTGACGTCGCCGTGCGAAATATGAATCTGGGGAGGTAGCCGTGTCTCTCGTGATCGCGATGATGGCGCTGACGCTGCTCACGGCGCTGGGCGCGGCTCTCGTGCTTGGAACGGTGACCGAAACAGCGATTGCAGCGAGTTACCGCGAAGGCACCGAGACCTTTTACGCGGCCGAGGCTGCGGTCGAGTTCGTTGTTCAGGAGCTCGCGGCCGCGCCCGATTGGGACGAGATCCTGGCTGGCGACAGCATCTCGATCCTCGTCGATGGTCCGCCAGCCGGAGCGCGCCAGGTGGGGGCTGCGACGGTCGACCTGACGGCTGCCACAGCCGACGTCCTCACGGCGACGAACGGCGACGATGAAGGCGTGTCTTACCGGCTGTACGCGTACGGCCATCTCGCGGACATGATTCCAGGCACCGCGGCCGGGTCGCCGTACTATGTCATCGCGTGGATTGCTGAGCTGCTGGCCGACGGCGAGGAGCCGCCGGGCATTCGGATTGTGAGTCGGGCGTACGGACCGACAGGCAGCCGTCGTTCTGTGATGGTGTCGGTCACCAGGCCGCAGGATGCCGAGGAGCTCCAGGTCGTGTCATGGCGTGAACTGCGGTAAGGGTGACCAGAAGATGGGTCGACAAAAAGATGGTTTGAGCCTTGACGGCCGCACTCGTCGAGCCGAGAATCCTAGGTATGAGGGTAGTAGCCGTTCCCGGCGTTGCTCTCGCGCTGTTGCTCGTGGGTGCGATGCCCACGTTTGCACAGGCGCTGGGAGACGTCGCGAAGCAGGAGGCCGAGCGCCGCAAGGTGATTGGAGCGCCCGGGAAGGTGTACACGAACGACAGCTTGCGCGCGGAAACGCCGTCCACGTCGGCGCCGGGCGCCGCGCCGCCCGTTCAACCTGCCCCTCAGGCCACCCCCGCCTCACCGGGTGTGCAGGCGCCCGCAAGCCAGGACGCGACCGCAGCTCCGCCAGCCGAACCTGCTCCCGCGACGGAAGAGGCGTGGCGCACGCGGATCACCGGTGCGCGCGATGCGGTGTCACGATCGCAGATATTTGTGGAAGCGCTCCAGAGCCGCATCAATGCCCTCACCACCGACTTCGTGAACCGCGACGATCCCGCGCAGCGTGATACGATTGCAGCCGAACGTCAGAAGGCGCTCGCCGAACTCGATCGCGTGAAACGGGAAATCGTGGACCAGCAGAAGGCCATCGTCGCGATTCAGGATGAGGCCCGGCGCGCGGGGGTTCCACCGGGTTGGCTCCGATGAGGGTGAAAACTGAGCACTGAGCATCAGAAGTCAAGAGTCGCGTTGACTGTTGCCTTTTGACTCTTGACTTCCGCGATGTCCTCATTCCCCGTTCTCCTCGTCGAAGACAAGGATTCGCTTCGGGTGATGCTCCGGCTCGCCCTCGAAGGGCAGGGGCACGTCGTCCTCGAAGCGCGTGACGAGCCCGAGGCGATTCATCACATGCGGCAGTCGCGTCCTGCGGTCGTCCTGACAGATTTGAAGCTTCCGTCGGGAGACGGATTGGGCGTGTTGCGTGCGGCCAAGGAGTTCGATCC
>JBOGIR010000222.1:0-21820 GCA_050742335.1 Vicinamibacterales bacterium
CGGCAGCCGGGTCGTATTCCCAGGCGTTGTCGACCGGCTCCCACCCACCCCCAGTACTTGGAAACACGAAGCCGCCGAACATGTAAATCTTCCCCTGATATTCGACCATCGCCTGATGGTGGACGGGCCGCGCCATCGGCTTCTTCTTCGTCCACCGATCGGCTGCCGGGTCGTACTCGAAGACGGCACCCCTGGCCTTGCCTGAGCCGAACCCGCCAAGCACGTACAGCTTGCCGTTGGCTGTGACGCCGTACAGCTCCTCGTCCGGCTCGGGGAACGGGGCGAGCCTGGTCCAGCGCGCCTGCGTGAACGCGGTCGTAGCCAGCAGTAGAAGGACGGATCCCGTGGCGACCACGGCGCACACTCGACGAAATGTTGACAACATGCCTTCCTCCCTCGCGATCGCAGGCCAGAGACGCGAAGTCGCAGAGGCCCGGCGAAACAGAGCCGACACAACCGAGATGCGGCGCAGCATGGCACGGACGGCTTCCGCCGGTCAACCGTGCGTCCGCCTGTTGGCCATGCGCGAAATCGCGCGAGTATAATCATGCACCCGACATGGAGCGGCCGTGTGCCTCACGCGAGGAGCGGCGGTCCTCGGCGTCCATCAGGAGGTTGTATGTTTCGCACTCGTTCGCTGGTACGGGCACGGCGTCTTTTCTTGCGCTCGCTGTTCGTCGTTGTTGCGTTCGCGATTGTGGCCGCGGCGCCGGTGGCGGCACAGACTACAAACGGTGTCATCGCCGGCATCGTGACCGACGCGCAGGGCGGCGTGCTGCCCGGCGTGACCGTGACCGCCCGCAACTCGGAAACCGGCTTTACCCGCACGGTGGTCACGGAAACAGATGGTCGCTACCGTCTCGCCGCACTGCCGCCGGGCCGCTACAACCTCCGCGCCGAACTGCAGGGCTTTGGGCCCGTGGACGTCATGGATATCACCCTGACGATCGCTCTCGAGCTCGTAAGCAACATCACCATGCAGGTGCAGGGCGTGCAGGAGTCGGTGTCCGTGACGGCCGAAACCCCGATTGTGGAGACGACGCGGACCAGTGTCTCGGGCGTGGTGACGCAGGAGCAGATTGAGATGCTCCCGCTCGAGTCGCGGCAGCCGGTCGGCCTCGCCCTGCTCCTGCCGGGGACGAGCCAGGACGCCGTGCGGCCGCGTAAATTCAACGTCAACGTTGGCTCGGGGGCGTTTACCCACGGCGCCGCGCTCCTGGTGGACGGGATGTGGAACAAGGAAGGGAACACCGGCGAGCCGCGGCAGGATTTTCCGCAGTCCGCCATCCGCGAGTTCCGGGTGTATGTGAGCCAGGCGCCCGCTGAGTTCGGCTGGACGGCCGGCGGCGCCGTCAGCTTCGCCACCAAGAGCGGCACGAACCTGTTCACCGGTGAGGTGTTCGAGTACTTTCGTCACAAGAACCTGAATACGCTGACCAAGTTCGAGGAAGCCGCGGGCGTCGCGAAGCCGGACTTCGACCGTCACCAGTTCGGCGGCGCGCTTGGCGGTCCCGTCGTCCGCGACCGCCTCCACTTCTTCGCCGCAGCCGAACGGACGGATACCACGCCTTATGCGACGGTGACCACTGGACGGCCGGATCTGCACGCGGCGGTCGAGGGGACGTTCGCCATCCCGGAATACAGCAACCTGGTGTTCACGCGCGGCGACCTGCAGATCAACGAGGCCCAGACGACGTTTGCCCGCTATGCGTGGCAGGACTCGGACTTCACCTGTGAGGGGTGCGGCGGCACCCAGGCGCTCTTCTCGGGGAACGGCATTCAGCAAAAGCGCTACGCGCTCGTCGGAGGGCATACGTGGGTCGTGTCCTCGCGCATCCTGAACGAGGTGCGCGGACAGGTGACCAACTACCACTTCCGCCAGCACCCGCCCGGCGTGCGGCCGCAGGAGAGTCTCTTCGACAGCTCGCCGGAGCGGACGGCGCCGCTCACGCAGGTGTACGTGTTCCCGAGCCTGACCTGGGGCACCAACACGAACTACTACACCACGCAGTACGCGCGGGAGCTGCGTGACGATCTGTCCATCGCCGCCGGTGCGCACACGTGGAAGATCGGCGGCGCATTCCTGCACTTGACGATCATGGGCGATCTGCGCGAGAACATCGGCACGTGGACGTTTACCAACGATCAAGTGTTCGACCCCAACAACCCCGCCATCATGCGGAACCTGGCCGGTGCGAGGCTGTTCACGTCCGGTCTGGGCGGCTTCCCGCGGTACGTACCGAATCAAATGTGGAACGCCTACATCCAGGACGAGTGGCGCGTGCGCCCGAACATCACTCTGAGCCTCGGTGTGCGCTACGACCTGCAGTACAAGGCGTTCAACGAGGAGCTCGATCTGAGCGACAAGACGATCTTTCCGACCACGGGCACCCCGACCCAGATTCCGTACGTCGATTTCTCCAAGCGCGGCGACAAGAATAACTTCGGGCCGCGCCTGGGCCTTGCCTGGGATTTGAACGACGGGCGGTCCGTCGTCCGCGCCGGGTACGGGATCTACTACAACCCGATGAACCTTCTGGTAACGACGACCGAGCGGACGAACTTCCGTCAGGCGAGTATCACGATCACCAACCCGTCCTACCCGGATCCCTACATGGGTCTGTCGCCGGAGAGGTTCGTCTCGACGGCGCCGCAGAACGTCTCGATCCTGGCCAACGATCTCGAGAACGTCGAGTCACACGCGGGTACGGTGGGCTTCTCGCAAGAGTTGATGGCCAACGTCGGCGTCCATGTCGATGTCGTCTACAACCGGATGACCAAGGTGCCGCAGGCGATCGACATCAACCCACGCGCCCAGGGGGCCACGGGGCCGCGGCCGCTGCCGCAGTTTGCGCGCATCGAGGAGACGCGCTCGAACGGCGACATCGATTACAAGGCGCTGATGGTGCGACTCGAGAAGCGCTTTGACGACCGATACATGTACGGTCTGTCGTACACGCTTGCCAAGTCCGACGGCAACGTGCCATCGGGCGGCATCAACTCTCGCATCACGCAGTCGGAAGCGCCAGAGTTGGATGAAGGCCCCGCCGTCAACGACCGTCGTCACGCGCTGGCGCTGAGCGGCGCGGTGCTGCTGCCGTACGACGTCAGCCTCGGCGGCGCCTGGTCGCTGCGGACCGTCATGCCGTTCAGCGCCCTGGCCGGTGTCGACCTCAATGGCGACGGTGTCAACACCGACTACGTGCCGGGGACGACACGCAACATGGGCAACCGCGACAACGACCGCATGGTGACTGCCGTGAACGCCTGGCGGACGTCGAGAGGCCTTTCGGCCGTTGCCGCCTCCCAGATCGATGAAAATGATTTTGGTTCCCTCGATCTCAAGGTCAGCAAGGCGTTCGCGCTCGCGGGCACGCAGCGGCGACTCGAGATCGTCGGGCAGGTCTTCAACCTGTTCGGGCGAGATAACCTGCAGGCGGCCTGGGTCACCAACGCCCTGTCGAACGCGTTCGGACAGATCCGCCAGGCCCTCAACCGCCAGCAGGGCGAGGTGGCGATTCGTTTCGCGTGGTAACTATCCGGGATCCCGGATCCCGGATCCCGGATCCCGATACGTAGGATGCCATTCATGCTCGGCAGCAGACACGTCGTGCTCGTGGCCCTGTTCCTTCTGCTTGGGACAACCGGCGCCGTCCAGGACGCGTCGGGCGTCCTCGCCGATGTCGCGCGGACAATCGGCGCCGGGGAGCTGAAGACCCTTCAATACTCGGGCACCGGCTTCACGTACTCGTTCGGCCAGAACTACCGCCCCGATGCGCCCTATCCGAAGTTCCACGCGACGTACACACGCGCCATCGACTACGACCGCGGCCTCGCCCGCGAGGAAACGGTCCGCACGCAGTTCGAGAACCCTCCGCGCGGTGGGGGCGGTCAGCCGCTCTATACCGCAGCGCCCGGTGCCGGCGTCGTGGCAAACAATTCCGGCTGGGGCGGCGGTGCGCTCGCCCTGACGCCTCATGGATTCGTGAAGGCGGCGGCGGGCGCCACGCCGGCGATCAGCTCGCGACGCATGGGCAGCCGCACGATGACGGTGATCTCGTTCACCGCAAGGAACCAGTACCGCGTCGACGCGTACGTCAATGCGCAGAATCTGATTGAGAGGATCGACACCTGGACGGCGAATCCGATTCTCGGTGACACGCTCATCGAGACGACGTTCGCCAATTACCGCGGCTTCGGTGGCGTCCAGTTTCCCACGCGCATCGTCCAGCAGCAGGGCGGCTTCCCGACGCTCGATGTCACCATCACGGACGTTCGGGCGAATGCGCCGGTGAACCTGCAGGCGCCGCCGCCGGCCACCCCACAGCCGGCCCGGGCGGAAGGGCAGCTCGTCGCTCCCGGCGTGTGGTATCTCACCGGAGCGCCCGAGCCGAACAGCCAGTTGGTGGAGCTTCGAGACTACACGGTGCTGATCGAGTCCTCGGTGAGCGAGGCGCGCGCGCTGGCCAACCTGGCGGAGGCGCGACGGCTCGTCCCGAACAAGCCGGTGCGCTACCACGTCAACACCCATCACCACGGCGATCATGCGGCGGGCGTCCGGGGGTTCGTCTCCGAGGGCGTCACGATCGTCACGCACGAGATGAACAGGCGTTTCTACGAGCAGTCCGTCCTGAAGAATCCGCACACGCTGGCGCCCGATGCGCTGACGCGGAATCCGCGGCCCGCCACCTTCGTGTGGGTGGACGACAAGTACGTCCTGAGCGACGGAACCCGGGCGCTGGAGATGTATCACGTGCCGAACGGGCACACGGCGAATCTGTTGATGTCGTACCTCCCGCAGGAGAAGCTGCTCATCATCACCGACATCTTCAACGACTTCGGCGAGCCGCGGCCCAACGATCCGCCGCCTGGACTCGTGAGTCCTTACTACGCGGCGCTCGGCGATCGGATCCGCGCACTGAAGCTCGACGTGCAACGCATCGCGCCTTCGCACGGCCGCGGCCTCGTCGCCGCCGAGATGTTGTGGAAGGCGCTGCAGGGCAAAGTACAGGCGCCGGAGATAGTAGGCGGTAGGCAGTAGGCAGGAGGCGGGAAGCGGTAGGCAGCAGGCCGTGCACGCGCAGTCAAGATCACAGCGTTCTTACTGCCTACTGCCTACTGTGAACTACGGCGTACTTCAAGTGAACTACGAGAGGAGAACCGTCATGTCGTCGTCAATCATCAAACGCGTGCTCGTGGTCGCGGCAATTGCTGTGGGCGTCGCGGAACTGACCGTCGGCGCCCAGGCGCCGGACGGCCGATGGGTGCGGCTGGCGCCCTATCCGCAGCCGACGCAGGAGATTGGCGGCGCCGTGGCCAGCGGCAAGCTCTACATCCTGGGCGCCTACGGCGCGAACGCTCCGGGCGGTCTGGCCGGGTGGTTCAACGAGTACGACCCCGCCACCGACCGGTGGACGAAGAAGCCCGACATCCCAATGCCGGTACACCATCAGGCGATGGTCGGGTACAACGGCAAGGTCTACGTGTTCGGCGGGGGAATCAAGGTCACACCGGCCGGTGACAACTGGTTCCCGACGAACCGCTCGTGGGAATTCACCCCGGCCACCAACACGTGGCGCGAGATTGCGGCCATGCCCACCAAGCGTGGCGGCGGATTCGCCACCGAGCTGGGCGGCAGGATCTACGTCATTGGCGGTGCGGGGTACCACCCGGATCAGAAAGAAGACGTCTCGATCAGCGCGAACGTCCCGCACCGCTCCGTCACGACAAATGAGGTGTACGACCCGGCGACCAACCGCTGGGAGACGCGCATGCCGATGAACGTGCCGCGCAATCACCTGGCAGGAGCTGCGGTCAACGGCAAGATCTACGCGATCGGCGGGCGCGTCGGCTGGTCGTTCGTCGGCTCGAGCGCCGTTGACACCGTCGAGGAATACGACCCGGCCACCGACCGGTGGCGCGTGCGATCGCGCATGATCTATCCGCGGAGCGGGATGGCCTACGGCACCGACGGCCGGCTGATCTACACCGTGGGCGGCGAGTATCTCGACACGGAGATGGTCGGCGTGTTCCGTAACTTCGAGGCATACGACCCGGCACGCGACCGGTGGTACTCGCTGCCGCCGATGTCGGTGCCGCGGCATGGCTTTGCCGGCGGTGTCATCGGCAACCGGTTCCACGCCGTGAGCGGCCAGCTCCAGAGCGGCACGGGTGGCGGCGGTCCCGGGGCCACCGAGGCGCACGAAGCGTTCGAGATCGAGCGGCCCGCCGGCGCGACGGCGAGCAGATAACGGGCCACGGAGACACAGAGACACGGAGAACAATTTTCTTGACTCCGTGCCCGTGGCTCGACGAGGAGACAAATCAATGTCGTGGACTATTCGAACGGTACTCATCGGCGTGTTGCTCGGCGTCGTTGCCGTCGACGCGCAACAGCAGGGTCGCTGGGTGCGGCTGGCGCCCATCCCGGAAGCCAACGAGGAATGGGACAGCGCCGTGGTGAATGGCAAGCTGTACCTGTTCGGCGGAAATCCGGTGGCCGTCGGCGGCAAACAGGGCGCGCCTCCTGGCAATGTGTTCGAGTACGACCCCGCCGCCGATCGCTGGACCAAGAAGAAGAACATGCCGCAGCCGGCGCATCACAACGGGGTGGTCGGCTTCAACGGCAAGATCTACGTCTTCGGCGGCGGCGTGCAGCGGCAGCCAGGCGGTCCAACCCAATTCCCGATTGACAACACCTGGGAGTACGACCCGGCGGCCGATTCCTGGCGCGCGCTCGCACCGATGCCCATGCGTCGTCTGGCGGCTGCGGCGGTCGAGTCGGGCGGCAAGATCTACGTGATGGGCGGCGTGGCCCAGTATCCCGGTATGGAGAACGAGTCGCTCAGTGGCGAGCAGCCACACCGGGTGCTCGATGCCAACCATGTGTACGATCCCGCCACCAACATGTGGCAGGTGCGCCAGACGATGCCGACGCCGCGCAATCACATGTTCGTCGGCGCCGTCGCCGGCAAGCTTTACGTCATCGGCGGCCGCGTCGGCTCGATGGCAGTGGCCACGGGGAGCACGACGGATCTGGTCGAGGAATACGATATCGCGGCAAATCGCTGGGGCGCGGTGAAGCTGCGCATGCCGACGCCACGGGACGGCGGCGTCGTCGGCGTGTATCAGAACCGGATTTTCGTCGCCGGCGGCCAGAGCATCACCGCGATCAACAACTCGGTCTCCCGTGCGCTCGAGGCGTACGACCCGGCGACCAACAGCTGGACCGTTTTCCCGACCCTGCCGCAGGCGCGGCACGGGCAGGGCGGCGGAGTCATCGGCAACCGTTTCCATGTCGTCAGTGGACACATCACGGCGGCGTTCAGCGGAGGCGAGCCGCTGAACGTGACGAATCATGATGCGTTTGAGTTTAGTAGGCAGTAGGCAGTAGGCAGTAGGCAGTAGGCAGTGGGCGGTAGGCAGTAGCTCGGTAGTCGGTAGCTGGTAGTTGGTAGCCGGTAATTGACTTCGGTATCAAGTGCGCGCGACGAGCTACGAGCTCTGGAGAGCTCTGGGGATAGGAGTAGCGTCTGAGGTCGAATTGAGAGAGGTCGTATGACTGCGAACGTGCGTCACGTCGGGGTTGTCTTTCTGATCTGCTGTCTCGTGGCGCTCGTTGCCATCATGGGGAGCGGCGTCCAGGCGCAGGCGCCCGGGCAGGCGGTGGACGAGAACGGTGCGCCCATGTTCAAGGTCGATCCGTTCTGGCCCAAGCCGCTGCCGAACCGCTGGAGCATGCAGCAGGTCACGGGCATCCATGTCGATCACATGGACCACATCTGGTTCCTGAATCGCGGCGCGGTCGCCGAAGGCGACGAAATCGGCGGCGGCGACAACCCGCCCCGGATCGAGTGCTGCGTCCGCGGCCCCGAGGTCATCGAGCTCGACCAGGAAGGCAACGTCGTGCACGCGTGGGGCGGCCCGGGCTATCACCCTGCGTGGCCCACGGCGTTGCAGACGGTCATCGCGGACACGAAGGGCTTCGTCTGGGTGGCCGGTACGGCGGCGCAGGACAGCATCCTGAAGTTCACCCGGGACGGCAAGTTCGTATCGGACTTCGGCCATCGTCCGCCGGCGGAAGCGGCGATGATGCCCGAGAACAACCAGGAGACCGGGTTCCTGGTGAACAAGGGGCGCTTCCAGCTCGACGAGGTCGCCAACGAGCTGTACATCATTCAGCAGAAGCGCGTCCTGATCTATGACGCCTCCACCGGCGCCTACAAGCGCGGGTGGGGCGGACACGGGATGCCCCTGAGTGAAATCTCGAACGACCCGATACCGCCCTACAAATGGACGGGCGCGCCGCCTCCGCCGGAAAGGAATTTCGTGCCCGACCTCCACTTCGTGGAGATCTCCAAGGACCGGATGGTCTACATCGGCGAGCGCGGGCAGAACCGGATCGAGGTGTTCACCACGGACGGCAAGTTCGTGAAGGAGTTCTCGGTGTCGCCCAACACGCCGGCCCGTGGGGAGGGGTGCGGCGGTCTCGCCAACACGAAGATGCCGCCGTGCGGCACCACCTACAAGCTCGCGATCTCACGCGACCCGCAGCAAAAGTTCCTGTACGTTGCGGACGGAACGAACAACAAGGTGTGGATTCTCGACCGCCAGAGCGGCCGGACCCTCGGGTCGTTCGGGAGCAACGGCCGGTACGCCGGCCAGCTCCACTGGATCAACGCCGTGGCGATGGACTCGATGGGGAACATCTATACGGGCGAGGTCGAGCAGGCCAAGCGCATCCAGAAGTTCGTCCCCGTGATAGCCAGCCGCAGGTAGCGAGTAGTAGGCAGTAGGCGGTAGGCAGTAGGCGGTAGCTGCATGATATGGAGGCATCGCATGATGAAGAGCCTGGCGGTCTTGGGACTAGTCGCGGGCGTACTGCTTGGGCACGCGACGACAGCGGTCGAAATCACGGTTCTGAGCGCGGGCGCTGTTGAACCGGGGCTGAGGCCCGCCTCGGCGGCGTTTGAAAAACGGACGGGTCACGCCGTGAAGATCGCGTTTGCCCCGGCGCCACAGATACGCACGCGGATCGCCGGGGGAGAGACGTGGGACGTCGTGATCGCGCCGCCCGCCGTCCTCGACGAGTTCGCCAAGGCCGGCAAGATTGAGAACGAACGCGTCATGCTCGGACGGGTAGGGATGGGTGTGGCGGTCCGTGCCGGCGCGCCCATGCCGGACATCTCGAATGTCGAGGCCTTCAAGCGCTCGGTACTGGCCGCGGAATCGTTGGTATTCACTCGCGGTTCCAGCGGCGTGTATTTCGAGGCACTTCTCAAGAAGATGGGCCTCTACGAGCAGGTCGACGACAAGATCACTCGCTATGAGGACGGCGAGTCAGTCATGGGGCACGTGCTGAAAGGCAAGGGCAAGGAGGTGAGCTTCGGCCAGCTCACCGAGATTCGACTCTACCTCGACAAGGGCCTGCGGCTGGTCGGCCCGCTGCCGGCCGAAGTGCAGAACTACACGTCGTACGCCGGCGCCCCGATGACGGCCCGAGCCAACGCGGAGGTGGCCAGGGCTCTTGTGCGTCACCTCGGCAGCCCTGACAGTCAGGCCGTGTTCGCCGCCGCCGGGATCGAACGGTGACGGACGCATACAGGCTCTACACGATTTGTACGACGACGCCGTCCGGGTCCTTGATATGAAACCCGAACTGCACGTTCTGCTGTGGCGTCAGGCCGTGCTGCTTCAGTTGTGCGGTGACGGCGTCCCTGTTGAAGTTCTCGACGCTGATCGCGAAGTGGTCGACCACGCCCGAAGGACCCTCGTGGCGAAGCGACACGATCGCTTGCTTCATGCCCAGACGGAGGATTTGATTCGGCCTGTCCTCGCTCACTTGAGTCATCCCGAAGACGCTTTGATAGAACGAGGCTGAGCGCTGCATGTCGTTTACGAGAATCGACACGTGGTCGATCCCGGTCCCGCGCAGGCTGCCAGCCTGCGCGGCATCCACACGTGAGGCGGCCGTCGCGCCCACAAGCGTCGCGAGGCCCTGAATCAACTGTCGGCGTGTCAGGGCGCCGCGCTCGAAGCGGCACATCAGATCGTCAATGATCGACTCCATCGGATCTTCCTCCTGAGGACGGGTGGCCGCGAAGTGGTCCACGCCGCGCGTTGGCAGATTGTGCCACGGGCACGTCCAGGATCTGGGCCATATTTCAGGGTCAATCGGTCATCCACGCACCGCAAGAACACCAATTCCAGGACCGTCCGAACTTGAAGCCGACCTCACGGAAGGGCGCCACGCGTGTGAAGCCGAGGTGTTCGTGCACGCTGGAGCCGTCGCGCCCATCGTGCGTGTTATTCTGTCGCCGCAGCGGGCGGCTCGGCGCGCAGTGCTGACATCTCGATGAACCTTGGTGCGATGACCGATGCGCGCGTCCTTCATAACCGGCATACGGGCGAAAGACTTGAACTTCGACGCGTGGTACGCCACGGGCAGATCTGGTTGGAGATCAAGGGGACGCTTCCTCCGCGACGGGAGGGACCGCCGCTCCATGCCCATTACCAGGAGACCGAAGAGGGGCAGGTGATGGCCGGCACGCTGGGGGCCGTGCTGGACGGGCGCCGGATCCGAGTCGGCGTGGGAGAGACGGCTCGGTTTCCGCCTGGCTCGGCGCACCGCTGGTGGAACGATGGAGACGACACCCTCGTGTTCGAGGGTTTCGCCAAGCCTGTGGTCGATCTCGACCTGTACCTTCAGGCGGTGTTCGACGCGCTGAACAGTGGGTCTGCGGAACGACCGCCGCTGTTCTATCTGGCCCGCGTCGCCTGGAGGCATCGACGCACTCAGGCGGTGCTCCTCGTGCCGCGGTGGATGCAGGCCATCCTGCTGCCGGCGATCGTGCTGGTGGGAACGGCGCTGGGTCGCTATCGGGGATCGAACTGGCCGGGCTGCCCTGATCGGTACACAGAAGCGCCGCTCGTATCCGATCGTACGGATCGGTGACCACTTGACGACCACCCGGGAACAAGCCGGCGGCGGTCTGTGCGAAGCGCGCCAGCACCGCTGGCCGTGAGATGGCACCGACTACCCATACAACGTTGATACACATCGGGACATTGATCTTAGAGAGGCACGATGGCCAAGGCGACATTGACGCTGCCTAGTGGAGCGGTTGTGAATCTGGAGGGCACACCCGAAGAGGTTCATCGACTCTTGGAGTTGTACTCCGGACAGCCGTCGGCTGCTGGTGCCGTCACGCCCAGAAAGCGCAAGGTGGCAAGGGTTCTCCGAAAGGTCAAGCGCTCGGAATCCGCGCAGCAGTCTGACGGGCCGGACCTGAACGAGATCGTCAACCTACCAGATGACGTCGAGCAAAGACGGATCCGATGCCTGAGATTTCCAGATTCTTCGGAATCGTGATTCGAATGTTCATGGAGGTCGGCGCCCCTCACCACCGTCCGCATTTTCATGCCTCGTATCAAGAGGCACTCGCCACGTTCGCTCTCGATCCCATCGAATGCATCGGCGGTAGCCTTCCTCGCACGCAGCAACGACTCGTCGAGGCGTGGGCCGAGATCCACCATGCGGACCTGTTGCAGGACTGGGCGCTCTTGCAATCCGGCAAACCTCCGCTCAAGATTGAGCCGTTGCGATAAGAGGAGCAACCGGCATGAGTCACGCAATCCATCGCGTCGAGCGCTTTGAAATCATCGGACCCTACACACTGGCACTGCGCTTTGCTGACGGAAGTGAGCAACGAATCGATTTTCGACCTGTGCTGGAAGGCGAGGTGTTTGGGCCACTTCAGGATCTCAACGTGTTCAACCGTGTCGAACTCGACACAACATTCGGAACCGTGCAGTGGCCCAATGGTGCGGATTTCGATCCCGAGACGCTCCATGATTGGCCGAAATATCGCGACGAACTCGTCGTAATGGCGCGTCGTTGGGCGACCGCTTCCGATCCAGTTCACCGAACAGTGGGTTGAGGCGACGGAGACCTGCCGCCTACTGCCTACTGTCTCCGCGTCCGTTCACGCTCGGCCCGCAGGAAGAACACGCCGTCGGTGACAACACGATCGCCGGGCTGCACGCCCGAGAGCACCAGCACTTGATCGCCGCTCTCGCGTCCCACCTCGACTTTCCGTTCGACGAATCGTCCCGGTTCGGCACCGGCCACATAGACGACCGAGTCGCCTCCCACCTGCTGCACCGACGCCTTCGGGACGAGCACGCCCTGGCGTGACGCTGCTCCTCCGACCTGTACGTCGACGTACATGCCGAACCGCAGCCGGCCATCGGGATTCGGCACTTCCACGCGCAGCTTCGCCGTGCGCGTTTCCTGCTGCACCTGCGGATCGATGTAGCCGACCCGGGCGCGGAGCGTCATGCCGGGATACGCCGCGCTGGTGATGGTGGCAGGGCTTCCCACGCGAACCTTGGCGAAGTCGCGTTCATAGAGATCCGCAATCACCCACACGGTCGAGAGATCGACGACCGTGAAGAGCGGCATGGAGGGATCGATGTTCAGGCCGACGTTGACGGCCCGGCGGGTGATGACACCCGCCAGCGGAGCGCGCACCACCATGGTGGTGACGACGTCCTGCGGGCCGGTGAGACGCTGCGTCCGTTCTTCCGGAATGCCGAGCAGCCCGAGGCGGGCCCGGGCGATTTCGACGGCGGCGTCCAGCCGGGCGCGTTCGGCCTCGTGCTCCTCCAGTTCCTGGCGCGTGGCGGCGCCAATGGCCGTGAGCCGCTGCGTGCGCACCTGCCGTTGCTGGTGCGCGACCTGTTCCGCCCGGACGGCGATGAATGCGGTCTGGGCGTCGGCCAGCTCAGGGCTGTAAATCGTCGCGAGCGCGTCCTGGGCCATGACGCGGGCGCCCAGCTCCACCTGCACCTGCGTCACCCGGCCGGAGACGAGCGACGTGACGACGACTTCACGGTACGCGTTGGGCTGGACGATCCCGGGCATGCGCACGTCGGTGGTCGCTGTACCAGACGTGGCCTGAACCGTCCGAATCCCTGCACGTGACGTCATCTCAGGAGTGAGCGTCACAACAGCCTCGCCCTCGTCGTGTCCCAGCGATGGCGCTCCGTTTCCGAGCGATGGCGCTCCGCCGTGGGGGTGTCCCGCAGCCTCGGGCACCGTCGTTGCGGGAGGGGGCGTTTCGGGGACCGGGGCGGGCGGACGCCGAATCCCGTAGCCGATGGCAACACCGAGTGCGACCAGGCCTGCGGCCATCACGGCGAGCACGGGCCACGGCAGCCGGCCGCGCGAGTCGTTCACGGCATCTCTCCGAAGGCGCGCGCCACGGCGGTGCGCGCCTCGTATGCTCGCGAGAGCACGGTCGTATACCCGGCTTCGACGTCCAGATAGCGCCGCTGCTCGGCCAGCAGGTCCGAGAGCGGGAATCGGCCCAGATCGTACGCTTCGAGCATCACGTCGACGTTCTGCCGCGCGAGCTCGCGGACGGTCGTGGCATAGATCTCCACGGCGCGCCGCGCCTCACGCTCGCGCGCGAGAGCGGCGTCCATTTCCGCGCGCGCCGCTCGCTGACGTGCGGCGAACAGCAGCTCGGCGCCCTGCCGTTCGGCCTGCGCCGACGCCAGCGCGCCCTGGTTTCGATTCGACAACGGCAGCGTCACCTTGGCTCCCACCACATAGGTGTGAAACGTATTTTGGATCGGCACAGTCATGCCGCGCTGGTCGAGCCCAAGCTGCGGAAACATCCACCGGTTTCTAGTCCAGCCGCCCACCACCCAGATTTCGGAACGAGCATCGCGCCGGGCCTCCTCTGTGCGCGCCTCCGCCAGCCCGATGCGGGCGATCGCTTCGCGGAGGTCCGGCCTCGCTTCGATGGCAGCCACCGGAGTCATCTGCGGCACCATCGGCGCGCCCACGAGTGCCTCGAGCGAGTCGCTGAGCGCCAGCGGCGCATCAGGCGCCAGCCCTACCAGTGCCTTCAACTCGATAGTCGCTGCGTCGAGGTCACCCGTGGAGAGCGCGGTCTCTGCTTCCAGTCGCAATGCTTCGACGCCAGCGAGATTCGCATCGAGCTTCGTCGAGCCACCTTCAGTGACGCCCCGGTCGAGCAACTCACGCATCCGGCGTGCAGCCGTCAGCGCCTCGTTGGTCAACTCCAGCGTGCGCCGGACCGCGAGCACGCGCCCGGCCTGCTCGCGGACCATGGATGCCAGCAGTCGCTCGCGGTCGCGAATCGACAACGATGTCATGTCCGCCATCCGCTGGGCTACGGCCACGCGCGCGGGCCGGCGAAACAAGTCGAGCGGCCATTCGACGTCGACGCCGGTAATCATCATGCCGCCCGGCTCGTGTTCATGAGTGGAGGAGAACATCGGGTTTGGCTTGAGCGCTGCCTGCATGACCTGGCCACTCGCGACGCCGATTTCCGCCCGCGCGGCCTGTAGCTCCGGCGACCGTTCGAGCGCGATGGCAGCCAGTTGCTCGATGGTGACCTCCTGCGCGTACGCACAAGGGGCAAGTGCCAACAGGCCACAGAGACACAGAGTCACAGAGAAGCGATATTTCGCTCCGTGTCTCCGTGTCTCCGTGGCCCATGTCATTCTCTTCATTGCACGTTCCCTTCGAAAGCCGCCGACCCCTGTCCGGCGGGGCCGCTCCATTCGATCGTCATCTGCCAGGATCCCGCCATGCCGAAGTCGCCGGTCGCCTCGTACACGCCCGGCCGCTCTGCGGGCGCGATCGTGATCGGGCCGTCCATCACCATGCCTGGCATCGTCATCGACGCGGCAAGCCGCACAGTTCCAATGTCGATCGGCTCGTTGGTGGCCGCCGCGCGGAATTCGATGGTGAAGCGGTTGCTGCCGGCGTGAAGCTCGCCCCCTGGGTTCGACAGCGTGATGACGAGATCGCCGCTGCGAATCGTTTCGAGCACGATGCCCGGCGTGTCTTGCGTTGGCTGCGCCTGACGTGTCCACATCCACCAGCCGGACGCCGCGAGTGCGACCACGACAAGCGATGCCACGAGTGCTCGGACCGCGGGTCCGCCGGAGACTTCGCCGCGCGGGACCCGCCCCACGTACGTGGGTCCGCCCGTGTCTTCGATGAGCGGGACCCGGCCCACGTACGTGGGCGACACGTCGGTACCTTCGTACGTGGGGCGGGTTCCGCGCTCTTCGACGTCGCTCAGGACGTCCCGAGCAGACGTCGAGGGACGCAGCGGACCCGCCGCTGGCGTTTCGGCGAAGGACAAACGCAGCCTCCGCTCGTGAATCCAGTAGAACAGGACCGGTGTGACGATGAGTACGTAGAGCAGTGACGACACCATGCCGCCGAGCACCGGCGTCGCCAGTGGCTTCATCACTTCCGCCCCTGCGCGATCGGCCCACATGATCGGCAGCAGGCCGGCGACCACCGTGGACACGGTCATCACTTTGGGGCGCAGTCGCAGCAGCGCGCCCTCCATGACGGCGTCTCGCAGGTCCTGCCGCGTCAGGCGTCCTCCGAGCTGTGCGACCTTTCGCCGCACGGCGTCATCGAGATAGATGACCATGACCACAGCGGTCTGCACCGCCGTCCCGAACAGCGCAATGAAGCCGACCCAGACGGCGACCGAGAAGTTGTAGCCGAGCATCCACAGCAGGTAGACGCCGCCCGTCAGGGCGAACGGCACCGTCAACAGCACGTGCGCCGCTTCGAGCGCGGAGTGATAAGTGAAGTACAACAGCGCGAAGATGACGGCGACGACGATAGGGACGATCAGCACGAGGCGCTGGCGCGCCCGTTCCTGATTCTCGTACTGACCGCTCCAGCCGATGAAGTAGCCAGGCGGCAGCATCACTCTGTCGGCAACCGCCGCTCTGGCCTCCTCGACGAAGCCGCCCACGTCGCGCCCCTGGATGTTGAGCAGCACAGTCGCCAGCAGCAGCCCGTTCTCGGAGGTGATCATCGCGGCGCCGCGCGTCTGCTCGAACCGCGCCACCTGCGCGAGCGGCACCTGCTCGCCGGAGGGCGTCGCCACCAGCACGTTGGCGAGCGTCTGCACCTCGTCACGGTACTCGGCCGCATACCGCACCCGCACCGGGAACCGCTGCCGTCCTTCGAGGGTCCGCGTGACCACACGCTCGCCGATGGCCGTTGCGATGACCTCCTGCACCGCGGCGACCGTGAGCCCGTAACGCGCCGCCGCATCGCGGTCGACGCGCACGTTGAGGTACTGGGCGCCCACGAGCGGCTCCGGATAGACGTTGGCCGCACCAGGCACCGATCGGAGCACCTCGGCCACCTGCCGCGCCGTGTCGTCGAGGACCGCGAGATCGCTGCCGTAGACCTTCACGCCGACTTCCGATCGGATCCCCGTGGTCAGCATCTCAATCCGATTGATGATCGGCATCGTCCAGATGTTGGTCACCCCCGGGAGCCGCGCGGCGTCGCCGAGCTCGGCGCGGAGACGCTCGACCGTCACGCCAGGACGCCACTGGTCGCGCGGCTTCAGGTGGACGACCGTTTCGGTCATGTTGAGCGGCGAAGGGTCGGTGGACGTATCGGCGCGGCCGACCTTGGCCACGGCGTACTCCACTTCGGGAACCGTCATGAGCGCGGCGTTCTGGCGGCGCGCGATCTCGGTGTTCTGCTCGAGCGAGATGCTGGGATCCGAGATGGGCATGAACAGCAGGTCGCCCTCATTGAGCGGCGGCATGAATTCGCTGCCGATCCGCGTGCTCACGACCAGCGCGCCAATCAGCACCAGCGTGGCCGCCGTCAAGGTCGTCCACCGATGTGCGAGCGCCGCCTCCAGCGACGGCTGGTACATACGGCGCAGCAGCCGCATCACGGGGTTTGCGCCCTCGTCGTGCATCCTGCCGCCCAGGAGCAGCGTGCAGAGCACGGGCACCAGCGTGACCGCCAGCACGGTGGCCGCCAGCACCGCAAAGGTCTTGGTGAAGGCGAGCGGCTGGAACAGCTTGCCGGCTTGTCCGGTGAGCGCGAATACCGGGATGAACGCCAGCACGATGATCGCCATCGAGAAGAACACCGGACGACCCACGAGCCGCGTCGACTCGAGGACGGCCGCCCACACGGCCGGGCGATCGCGCACGTTGATGCCGCTGCGCTCGATCTGGCGGAACGCGTTCTCCGTCACGACGATGCCCGCGTCGACCAGCACGCCGATGGCGATGGCGATCCCGGCCAGGCTCATGATGTTCGACGAGATGCCCACGTAGTACATCGCGAGAAACGACATGAGCACGGCCAGTGGAAGGGGCAATGTGACGACCAGGATCGATCGCAGGTGCATCAGGAACACGACGTGGGCCAGCGTCACCAGCGCGATTTCTTCGAGCAGCGTGGTCCGCAGCGCGTCCACCGCCTGTCCGATCAGCGTGGACCGATCGTAGAACGGAACAATCCGTACGCCCTCGGGAAGGCCCGGGGCGATCAGCGCGATGCGCGCCTTGACGCCGTCGATCACCTGCTGCGCGTTGGCGCCGGTTCGAGCGACGATGACGCCGCCAACCGCCTCATTACTCCCTTTGACGAGCGACGAGACGCGAAAGGCTTCTCCCACCCGAACGTTGCCGACCTGATGCACGTAGACGGGGACGCCGCCGGACGCGCCGACCACAACCTGTGCAAGGTCGTCCATCGATTCGACGAGTCCCACGCCTCGAACAATCGACCACGTGCCGTTGGTCTCGAGGACGTTGCCGCCCACATTCTGGTTGCTGTTCCGAACCGCCTCGACGACCTCGCCGAGCGACAGCTTGTAGGCGCGCAGGCGGTTTGGATCGACATCGATCTGGTACTGCTGGACGTGTCCGCCGATCGACGCCACTTCGGCCACGCCGGGAACCGCGTTGAGCTGGTAGCGGACGAACCAGTCCTGGATGCTCCGCAGATCGCGCAGCGAATGGCGGCTGCTCTCGATCGTGTACCAGAGCACGTGCCCGACACCGGTTGCGTCTGGGCCCAGCGTGGGCGTCGCGCCTTCCGGCAGCGTGGTCGACACCAGATTCAGGCGCTCGAGCACGCGCGTCCGTGCGAAGTACTGATCCACGTCGTCTTCGAAGATGACGTAGATCATCGAAAAGCCGAAGGCCGACTGCGAGCGCACGACGCGCACGCCGGGAAGCCCCTGGAGGGTGACCGTGAGCGGATAGCTCACCTGATCTTCCACCTCCTGCGCGCTGTGGCCCGACCAGTCGGTGAAGACGATGACCTGGTTGTCGGAGAGATCGGGAATCGCGTCGATGGGCGTTGCGCCTGCCGCCCACCAGCCCCACGCGCCGAGCCCCACCGCCAGCAGTACGACGATCAGGCGGTTGCGCAGCGAGAGCTCAATGAGTCGGTTCAACATTGCGAGTAACAGCAAGTCGCGAAATTACTCTGGCGGGTCCTGGCACCGGACAGCCCCACCCGTGCTCGGCGCCAAAGGCACGCGTCACGAGAATGGCGCCTGCGGCGCGGGTGGGGCGGCCCCGTCAGGCGCCACCCGCGAGCGGTAATTTCGCAATGTGTTATAGGTCTCAATTTTGAACTTTGCACTTTGCACTTTGAACTTGGCCTAGTGTCCTCCAGCTTCCAGATGCTGCACGAGCTCGATGCGAACGCCTCCCTGCGCGTCGAGGAAGACGGTGCGATGGGCGAGCTGATCGGGCTGCGCGCAGTACAGTCTGCGAACGCCACGAAGGCCGCCTTCGCCGTCGGCGGAGACGGCACGGCACGCCGGGTTGATCCGCGGATTCGGGTTCGACGTGAACGTGACGCCATCCGCGGTCAGCGCGTTGACGACCTTGTCGAGGTCGATCGGTCCAAAGGCGATGTGATCGATGGCATGCCCCGGGCTCGGCGCGGCCCGGTCGTCCTTGACCGCCAGGAGGAAGAAGAGACCGAGCTCGCGGTAGCGCACGGTATCGAGGACGCCCTTGTACTTCGTACGGTCGCCGCCGAACGCCTGCACGTACCAGCGCAGCGCCGCGTCGGGGTCGGGGACGCGCAGCTCCACGTGGTGGATGCCGAGCGCATCCGGATCCTGCACGAGCACGAGCTTGGTCCCCCAAGGATCCTCGGCGACGGCCTGTTTCCAGAGACCCGGAATCTCGGCCGGTGGGCTCACGATCTTGACGCCGGCCGTCCGGAGCGACTCGAGCTTCGCGTCGAGATCGGCAAACGAGAAGCCGATGTGATCGACCGCGCTCCCGGCGCTCGGCTGCGCATCCTTCGATAGAGTGAAGAGCAGCTGGATCGGGAGCGGGTGATCGCCCGGCCATTTCCCCCACGCTACCGTCTCGGGCGTCTCGCCGACGTTGCCACCCATGTGCTGGATGTACCAGTCGCGCGCCCGCTCGACGTCGGAGACGGCGAGGTGCAGATGGTCGAACGGTTCGGTCAACTGCGCCCGCGCCGGGGCGGACGCGGTGAGCAGGAAGAGCAGGGCTGCCGCGGTCGAGAGTGAAGGACGGAACGGCATGCGCGTACTGTATCGCATCCGCAAAGCCTGCCCATCCCAGGCCCGTATAATGGCTCGTTCTTCCTACCATGACCGACACAGCCGACCGCAGTCACACGTTTCGCCAGCTCCATCGCGCCGGCTGCTTCGTGATGCCCAATCCCTGGGACGTGGGGAGCGCGCGTCTGCTGGTGCAACTGGGATTTCCGGCGGTCGCGACCACCAGCGCGGGACTTGCCTGGTCCATGGGGAGGCCCGACAACGGCGTCGCGCTGGACCAGGTCCTGGCCCACCTGCGATCGATCGCCCACGCTGTCGAGGTCCCGGTCAACGCGGATTTCGAAGGCGGCTTCGCCATCGAGCCGGACGCGGTCGCGGCCAACGTGAAGGCCGCGACGTCCACCGGCATCGCTGGATTGTCGATCGAGGATTCGACCGGCGATGCCTCCAATCCGCTCTTCGACTTCGCCCTCGCCGTTGAGCGGATTGGTGCGGCCCGACGAGCCATCGATGCCAGCGGAACGGGCATCGTGCTCACGGGCCGCTCCGAAGGCTTCATCACCGGACGCCCCGACCTCGCCGAAACAATCCGGCGTCTCACCGCATACGTTGAAGCGGGCGCCGACTGCGTGTATGCGCCAGGCATCCGCAGTCGAGACGACATCGCCGCCGTAGTCACGGCAGTTGCGCCCGCACCCGTCAACGTGCTGGTCGGCGCCGGCTTCGCTACCGTGGCGGAGCTGGCCGACCTGGGCGTGCGGCGGATCAGCGTGGGCGGCGCCCTGGCGCGTGCCGCCTATACCGGTTTCCTGCAGGCGGGGAAGGAGATCGCCCAGCAGGGACGCTTCACGCGCCTGGGGGAAGCCGTGCCTGGCGTCGAGATGAATCGGTTCTTCGGTTGAACGGCGTGTGACGCCCGCCGGCTACCGCTGGGCGAACTCGAAGGCCTCGTTCGCCGGTGTGTGCAGTGCTTGTCCTCCCGTGGCGGCAAAGGCGATGTGCCCCCCGATGGCGTGCAGCCGGTTGCCGAGCGCCGCGAGATTGACGCCGTGCCGGGCGGTCGGCATCCCAGGGAGTCTGTACCAATCGTTGATGGCTGGATCGAAGACTTCGACGTCGCGGAAGATGGCGTCCATGTGCGCGTCGCGGAGCTCGCCCCCGGCAACATAGATCCGTCCCTGGTGCGTGGTCCACCCGTGCCCGCTGCGCGCCGTCGGCATCTTGTTCATGGCGCGCCACGTGTTGGCCGCCGGATCGTACTCCTCGACGACATCCGTATTGCTCGACAGAAACCCGCCGATGTTCGGCGCCGCCAGCCGGCCGCCGATGACGTAGATCTTGCCGCCGGCGGCGCCGCCGGCCGGATGGTTGCGCGGGGTTGGCATCAACGCGCGGGTATCCCACCGGTTGGCCGCCATGTCGTAGACGTCGTTCGTGCCGACCGTCAAGCCGGCCACCGTATTGCCGCCGATGACGTAAATGCGACCGCCCGCCTCGACCGCGACGGCGGCGGTCCGCGCGGTCGGCATCGGCGCCAGCGCACGCCACATGTCGGTGGCCGGGTCGTATTCCCACGAGGAGTTCAGCGGCTTGTTGACGCCCCCTTCGGCCTGGCCACCGAACACGTAGATCTTGCCGGCCGCTGCGGCGGCAGCCATGTGATCGCCGGAGAACGGCGCTTGCTTCTTCGTTGTCCATCGATCCGCGGCCAGGTCGTATTCGAGGACGTTGCGCGGCCACTCGGGTCGTCCGCCACGGTTGCCGCCAATCAGGTACAACCGCCCGTTCATCGACGTCGCGGTGTACTCCTCTTCAGGGACCGGCAACGGCGCGAACTTGTTCGTGATCCAGCGTCCAGGCGCCTGAGCTACAACGGTCGTCGCAGCGAGGAGGAAAACAGTGACGAGGATTGCAAGCATGCGCGTGATGGAGATTCCCGCGGGCTTCGGAACAAACTGAAAGGAACCACGAAGCACACGAAAGGCACGAAGGACACGAATCCAATGAAGTAGGATTCGCGATCCTCGTGCCCTTCGTGGTTTCTGCCTATTGTGGGGTGCTGCCCGCGTCAGCCGCGCCGAGGAAGAAGTTCCGGCCGTCCTTCAGCGTAACGTTCTGCCCGTTGGCCTTCGGCGCGCCGCTCTTCGCCCGGTAGCCTTTCACGGTGACCTCGACGCCCGCGGGGAAATCCGTCTTGCGCAGGCCGCGGCGCAGGAGCGCCGTGGGACCGCCGGCTTCAATCGCCCAGTTCACGATCTTGCCGTCGGCTTCCTTCACGTCGACGTAGATCCACCCGTGCGGGTTGACCCACTCCATCTTGGTCAACGCCCCCGTGAGCGTAATCGGCTGGTTGATGTCGAACTCGGCTGCAAACGAGTGGTGCGCCCGCGCTGGTAGTGCTGCGAGAAGGAGACCGCCGGCGAGCATCAGGACGA
>JBOGIR010000223.1:0-3873 GCA_050742335.1 Vicinamibacterales bacterium
GCGACATCGTCGACGCCATCGGCGAACGGCGGCTGCAGTCTGGCACGATGTACCGGGCCCCGCGCTGCGACATCAAGCTCGGCGTGGACCAGGTCGGCCTGCGCTGGCCGGCTCTGGAGGATCGCGCCAACCAGGTTCGCCAGCCGGATCTGAAGCCGCCCCTCCTGTCGAGCGCAGCGGGTGACTTCCTGCTGAGTGATCGCGACACCTTTCATCGACTGCGGGGGTTCAACGAGGTCTACCGTGCCGCCAGAGCCGGGATAGACACGAACTTCATGGTCAAGGTACACGGTGCCGGGATCCCGATCGTGGAAATCGGTGGGGCCGTGTACCACGTCGATCACGTGGGAAGCCTGCGCGTCTCCAAAGTATTGCACCGCGACAACCGTTCCGATTCTCCCTGGGGAGATCTGGACTGGCACTCCGAGCGTGTGACGTACAACAATCCCGAAGGGTGGGGGCTCGGACAGGCACCCTCGCGGCAGCGTCCGGACGGCGTGGTGTTCCTGGATTTCGACTGGAGGGCGGTGCCGCCGCTCGTCGAGCTACGGCGCATCGTGCTGCCGGCTCGCATTGCGGACCGCGCGACCGTGTAGCGCGGGCGTTCAGGCTGTTTCGCCGGCTTCGGCCTGCTTGCGCTTCTGCGCCTTGCGCTGTTTCTTCTTTCGTTCTTTTGCGAGCTGGCTCTTCAGCTTCCGCTGCGCAGTCTTCGCCTCGAGCCTGACGGCCGCGTCGCGCTCGGCACGGGCGGCACGCCGTGCGAGCAGGGGTCGCAGCAAACGCGCCCCGACCTGTGACGGACGCTCGTCGACTGCCGGCCGCGTCACCGCCGTCTCGATCGCTTCAACGAGCCTCGGCGTGGCCGGCATGTCGATGCCGTATGGGCGGATGAACGATTCGACGAAACGCCGGCACCGGCCGTCGTCGTCGATGCCGGCGCGGAGCGCGGCGTCGAGCTGCATCAGATGCTCCGGAAAATCGTGGGCCACGTGAACCAGGCCGCCGCCCGCCTCGCGCAGGTGCTGGAAATGAAGCGTTCCCTCCTGTGTTTCGTAAAACTCGGGTGCGAGCAGCGTGTACACCCGGCGGCCCACGATCGCGCTTTCGATTTCCGCCGTCGTATTGACGCCAACGACCGCGGCACCGTGGTAGATCGAATCGAAGTAGTCGGCCTTGCTCGCAGCGTCGATCGGGACGGCCCCGGCCCTCGGATAGATTGTGCAATTGGTGAGATCGCTCGCATCGAACCGGAGCCACTGTTCCTCGTTCTGCGGATGTGGGCGTACGAGCACCCCCACAGTGCGCAATGCCGCCGCCGACGATTCGCGGAGCTGCCGGATCCACCCGCGAACGAACGCCGCCTCGTCCGGCGCGACGAACTTCGATGAGCAGAGGTACAGCAGATACGGGTGAGCCGAGTCGAGGCCGACGCGCGCGCAGAACGCTTCGCGCGACGTGGAGGGTTGCCAGGTGAACCAGTGGTCGAACTGCTGCGCACCGGTGACCGCGACCCGTTCGGGCGGCACGCCATGCAGTTCGACGGCTTCTTTCTTCATGTGATCGTTCCACACCGTCACCAGATCGACGGGACCATGAATCAACCCTTTGTTCGTCAGATTGTCCCAGCTCCCCACACACAAGACCGTCCTGATCCCCCGAGCCCGTGCCGCGCGTACGTATTCCCGCTGCGGCGAGCCGGGCTCGATGAGCGGTGAGATCAGGAGCAGGTCGGGCTGCTGTTCGGTGAGAAATGCGTCGATCCGGTCGCTCACGGGAATGGATCGCTCCATCAGGCGGTACCAGGCGGCCAGCAGCGCCCGGCCGGGACGCGTGCCACACGGGCCGCGTTCGGTCATCTGCAGGACTGCAGCAGAGACATCTCTGGCGGCGCGGGCTCGCAACTTGGGTGCATTCCGATAACGTGGGGCGAGATAGCGCAGGTAATCGAGCCTCCCCCGCAGCTCGCCACCCAACAGCCCCAGGGCATCATCGCGGACCGGAGCCGTTCCTCGCGAGAAGCGAGGGTACTCGACGCACAGTTGCTGGGCGAGGTTCGTCGTGTCGGCCAGCCAGTGCCGATCCTCGGTCAGAAAGGCCACATGCACGCGGTGACCGCGCTCGCACAGCAGGCGCAGCGTCGACTCGAAATTCCGGACGAACCCGGAATGTCGCATGACGAAAAGAATTTTCATCGTGTTCGCTGCGATAGAATACCTGCTTCTCCACGAGCCCGGACTCCCATGCTGGACAAGCTCCCCGTCTTTCGGACCCGTGCGGCGCTGCGGAAGAAGATCGAGCAGCTCGAGGCCATGTCAGCCGAGGTGCAGGAGCTCCGCCAGCAGCTTTCCGGAATGGCTGCCCTGAAAAAGGCGCTCGAAAGGAATGCCAAACTGCTCGAGACGCACAGTCTGCCCGTTGTATCTGCCAAGGACCTCAAACGGATCGTGAAGCGCGATGGGCAACGTTATCGAGAGGCATCGCCGTTCCCCAATATCGTTCTCGACAATTTCGTCGACGCGGGCATCCTTCGGCGTGTGGCCAACGAGGTCGCGGCGATGGACCGCTCAGGCTGGCACGGGACGATGACCGAACGCGAGCGGAAATTGTCAACCGAAGACGACTCTGTGTTCGGACCATTCACGCGCCGCGTGTTCGCCACGATGAATTCCAGCGCCTTCGTGACGTTCCTCGAGGAGCTCACAGGTATCGATGGCCTGATTGCCGACCCACACCTGCGCGGCGGTGGCCTGCACGAAATCGAGCGTGGCGGACTGCTCGGAGTCCACGCCGACTTCAACTTCTACAAGCGAATGCATGTGTGGAGGCGGCTCAACCTTCTGATCTATCTGAATACTGAATGGGACGAGGCCTGGGGCGGACACCTGGAGCTCTGGGATGCCGAAGGAAAGACGTGTGTGAAGCGGATCGCGCCGAACTTCAACCGCGCGGTGATCTTCGATACCTCGAGCCGGAGCTATCACGGCCATCCACATCCACTGAATTGTCCTGACGGACAGTCGCGAAAATCGCTGGCTTTGTACTACTATACCGTCGACTATCCGTACCCCGAGGACCTCACGCCGCACAGTACCGTGTTCATTCCCGATCCAACCCAGTAGCACGTGTTCGCGCACCCAACGAGCGCGCGGGCTGGTGGACCGCCGACGGCTATAATTGACCGACCATGGCTCTTCCCAGCACCGGTCCGAACATCATCCGCTCCGACGACGCCAGCGTGGCGTCGCTCGCGCAGGCCGTCGCGCTCATCCAGCGTCAATGCGAGGAGATCCTGAGCCAAGTTAACGCATTGAGCGAGCAACTGTCGCAGCTCTCCGTGCGCGAATCGGAATTGCGGGCGATTCTCGAGCGCAATACGGAAAACGAGAGCCAACTGGATCGCCTCGACAAGGTAATTGGCAAGAAAGCCACACCGGACTGGGTAGTGGCGGCGATCGCCGGGGCGCCTCTTCATCTCGAGCCTTTTCCGTACACAGTCATCGATCGTCTGTTGCCGGGCTACCTGTATGATTCATTGCTGCGGGGCCTTCCACCCGTCGAGCTCTTTCCGAACAAGACGGACGGCAAACAGCAGCTTGCGGTGCCGTTCTCCCTGGCGCCGACGTATTCGCAGCGCGCGTGGACCTATCTCGCATCAGATGTGATTCCGACGCTCATCGCACCTCGCCTCCTCGAGAAGTTTCGCGCGCCGATTGACGAGTGGATTCTTCGCAACTGGCCGGAGGTGGATCCACGTTCCGTGGAGCTGCGCGGGAGCGAAGGCCGGATCATGTTGCGCCGTCGCGGCTATCGCATCCGGCCGCACCGCGATCCGAAGTGGTCGTTCATCACCTGCATCCTGTACCTCGCCCGGCC
>JBOGIR010000224.1:0-5307 GCA_050742335.1 Vicinamibacterales bacterium
GGCCAGACCTCGCGCACGGCCGCCCAGAACCCGAGGGCGCCATCGCCGATGGCCAACACCGGCGCCCGCAGCCCCCGCCGCTTGAGATCCCGCAGCACCGTGCGCCAGCTCTCCGCGCTCTCCCGATAGCCGTCCTCGAGGGCGACGACTTCCTTGGTGCCGTCCGGGCGCACGCCGATCAGGACGAGGGCGCACAGGCGCTCCTCTTCCAACCGGATCGTGAAGTGCACGCCGTCCGCCCAAAGATAGACGTACTCGCGGTCCGCCAGGTCCCGGCGCCGGAACGCTTCGTACTCCGTGGTCCACGTCTTCGTCAGCCGGAGGATCGCGCTCGACGACAAGCCCGCCGCGTCCGGCCCGAGCAGGGCGGGCAGCGCCTCTCGAAAGTCGCCCGACGACAAGCCGTGCAGGTAGAGCAGCGGCAGCACGCTCTCGACCCGCGGCGACCGCCGGACGTACGGCGGCAGGATGGTGCTCGTGAACTTCTGGCGCACGCCGTCGAGCACGCGCCGGTCGTTCACGCGGGGCGCTGCGATGGTGAGCGGCCCGACGCCCGTCAGGACCGGCCGGGCTCGTGCCGTCCCGTTGCGCACGACCCGCGCGTGCCCAGCGGCGTCGCGCTCGTCGCGAAAGCGGGCCAGGTAGTCGTCCACCTCGATCTGCAGCGCCGCGGCGATCATGCGCTGCGCCCCGACGCGGGCCAGGTCATCCAGCGTCGCGGTGACCGCCGTTGCCTCATCCGTGTCGGCTGTCGGCTTGGTGATAAGCTTCAACATAGGTGGCGTACCTTTCCCCCGGATGGCACCGGGGTCTTGGGGGTTGACTGCTTACCATCCCCAGAAGGGTACGTCGCCTGTCTCTCTCATCCACAACTTTCAACGATAGCTCCTACTTGGGACTTCCGAAGCTGTGATAACGTCTACGGACCGATACAGGTCGTATGAAACCGCACGGAACGCTAGACGGTCCGATTCTGACTCCCGCGGCTTGGCGCAGTCTTAGGCAATGGTACCGAAGGCACGGCCGGCATGAGCTGCCATGGCGGCGTCTGAAATCCCCCTGGGCAATTCTTGTGGCCGAGACCCTGCTCAGACGAACGCGTGCTGAGCTGGCCGCGCGAGTCTACCAGGACGTCCTGAAACACTTCCGCTCCCCCGCCTCGGTGGTCAGACGCCCTCGAACTTGGCGAAGTCTGACCAAAACGCTAGGCTTAGCCTGGCGTGGGGATACCTTCATTAAGGCCTGTAAGATATTGACGAGTAAGTATCAGGGGCATGTGCCCTCGAAAGAGGTCGAGCTTCTTGCCCTTCCTGGCGTCGGGCATTACGTGGCGAAGGCGGTCTTGCTGTTCGGCTTCAGCCGCCCGGCGGTACTTACGGACGCCAATACTATTCGGCTTGCCAGTCGAATCTCTGGCCTTCCGTTAAGTCCAGCTCGACACAGAAATCGCAGTGTGCAATCAATTGTGGCGACGTTGGGGCCCTCTCACCGGCCCACGTCAGCTGCAGATAGTTTTGCCCTTATCGACCTGGCCGCTCTCGTTTGCTCGCCAAGGAGGCCTCGATGCGGGTCTTGCCCTGTGGCCCGCTGCTGCGTGACAGGGAGAACGCTCGGCTTCGGGGTTAACTGAAGGGCTTGAGGAGCCACGATCGGTCCAGAGCGGCTTCCGCACCGGGTAAGGCCCCCTTCAGGTGCGGCGTCCCCATCAGGAGACATTGACATTCGACCGCGATGCGTTCTATATGATGGTCGTGCGGGACATCGGTCGGGCGAAGAGACCGAGACTCTCCGCCGCCGAAGTCTCCTCATTCCTGCCTAACACTGCGACTCCCGACACCGGTGTTGCGACGCTGGATGCGCCTGACGCCATTGGGCTGCGGCATGACGTGCCGGAGCTCGCGTTAGAAACCGCAAAGACAACTTTCCCTTTCCAAAGCGAGCCGACAGACAGGAAACCGGCTCCCGATCAGATATCTGTCGATGCGCCCATCGATGTTACGCCGGCAGTTCTATCGGGGTGGCTGCTCGACCCACGGGAACGGGGCGACTTCTACCATGCGCCAAGGGCATTCCCGCCGGAAGTCGCCGCATGGAGACGTCGCTTGATCGAGCTGATCATGGTGCGTCCCGACCCATTCAAACTCTCCCGCAGGAGGCGCACCAAAGAGCAGGTGCGCGAGGCGGTGGACGACGGCATTGCGTTTCTTCGGGAGGTCGCAAGGATTCTGGCCGCGACGTATAAGAATTCTCGGCTTGGGAGCGAGGGCGATGTGTCTGGAGGGAAATCCCCTCCTGCAGGTCATCTCGCAGCTAGAGTCCTCCAGCGTCTGGGCCCGTACCGTGAGCTTGGTCTTTCCCTTGCCGGGCTAAACCACAAGCAGCTCGAAGCAGAGTTCGCGGATCTCGTCCCCCCGAACCTCTTGAACTCGCTCCAGGCCAGCCTCATCGCTCATGGTCGTGCGCTGTGCCGGAGTTCGCGACCGCTATGCGAGCACTGTGAAGTCAGGAAGTTCTGCGCCACGTTCCGAGGGCGCGAAGTCGCGCGCGCGGCACGGAGCGGGGCCGCGAGTGTAGTAGATCTCTTTTGCGGTCCTGGTGGCCTCTCCGAGGGCTTCACACGCGCCGGGTTCCGGGTGCTTGCGGCTCTGGACAGCGACCCTGTATCGATCCGGACATTCTCGCTGAACCACCCGGGCGTGCCGAGCAATCGGATCGTGAATCGCGACATCACGAGCCTGGCGCGTGGTGAACTGCGTCGGCTCGCAGGGCGCCGGGTCGATGTACTCCTCGGTGCACCCCCCTGTCAGGGATTCTCACACGTCGGTTTCCGGTCCAAGCGCTCCAGGACGGGCTATCGGCTGGCCGACGACCGCCGGAACTTTCTCTGGAGGTACATGGTAGAGGCGGCGCTGGAGCTTCGTCCGCGGGTGGTTGTGATGGAGAACGTGCCTGGAATGAACTTTGCGCCGCGGCGAGAGAACCTGTCCTTTATGGAAACCGCGCGGCGGGAGCTCGAGCGGCGTGGCCGTTACTGCGCACGCATCTGGCGGCTCCATGCGGCCGCGTTCGGAATACCCCAGGACCGGATCCGATTCTTCCTCGTGGCATGCCGCGACACCGAGGTGCCCCCAGCGCCCCGGGGCGAATATAAGGACATCAACCAAGCCGATCACGATGTGGATGCACTACCTGCCATTCGCCTTGACGAGGCAATTTTCGACCTCCCCGCGAGGGCTGCGGGGTCTGGAACAGCGGTGGACCTCCGAAATCCCGAACTCGGTGACAACGACCCGCGGCTGCGACGCTACCTCGGAAAGCACGATCTCCGCTGCGAGTCGCCGCTCGTCTATAACCACCACGTCAGGTATCACAACAAGCGGGACCTTGAGCTTTACAGCCTACTGCGGCCCGGCGAGGACAGCGTGCATATTATCGAACGGCATGGGCGCGAGGATCTGATGCGGTACCGGCGGGACGTATTCGACGACAAGTACCACAAGCTGCGTCCCGACCGCCCGTCGAAGACGATCGTCGCTCACCTCGCGAAGGATGGGAACGGCTACGTGCACCCCTGGCAGGACCGGTCGATTTCCGTGCGTGAAGCGGCAAGACTCCAGTCATTCCACGACGGCTATGTGTTCTGCGGTTCGCCGTCCGACCAGTGGGTCCAAGTCGGAAACGCGGTACCACCGCTGTTGGCAGAAGTGATCGCGAGGACTTTGCTCCCACTGCTCAGCAGCCGCGCACGTCGATGACGCCTCCTGTCCGGTCAGGCACCATCGCTTTCAGTCCACGGGCGCGACTGCTCAAGCTGATCGGTGCCGAGCTGATCAGTGATGATGTCGTTGCGATGACCGAGCTGGTCAAGAACGCGTACGATGCCGGCGCGTCGCAGGTGACGATTTCGTTCCGAAGCGTAATCACCTCAGGAGGCGAAATTACGGTCGCCGACGACGGGTCAGGCATGGATCTCGATACGGTGCTGGGCGTCTGGATGGAGCCGGGTGCCACCTCGAAAAACGAGGCCTCGCGTCGAACCAGGGGGCGCCGGCGGGTGCTAGGCGAGAAGGGTGTAGGTCGATTCGCCTGTGACAAACTCGGTCGCCACCTTGAGCTTGTCAGCCGGCGAGCCGGGGACGACGATGAGGTGTGCGCAGTTTTTGACTGGGATCGATTCGAGTCAGCATCCGAGACGCTGGCGAGCATCCGCAGCCACTGGTCGGTCAGGGCGGCTACCGCTATCGGGCGACACGGTACGGTGCTCAGGATTTCGGGACTCCGCGCTGCCTGGACGGAACGGATGTTCCGGCGGCTCGCCACCCGGCTATCGCGGCTGTGCTCGCCGTTCCGCGAGCTCGACGACTTCGGGATCATCCTGGAATCGGACGAGTTTCCCCACTACGCTGGTGAACTCCGCGCCGAGTTTCTAGAGCAGGCGCCTTACCGGGTTGATGCGGTGTTCGATGGTGACCGAATCGTAGATATCAGTCTTGGCGGCGAGTCTGCGGCGTCCGAGTCTTGGCCGGAAGCCAGGCCTCCGAGTTGCGGTCCGGTCCGGGTGCGAGTCTTTGCTTTCGATCTCGAAACGGAGGCCCTCGCGCGCATCGGTCCGCGAGCCGAAGTCCGCGCTTGGCTCAGGGAGTGGTCGGGCATCAGCGTGTACCGGGATGGTTTCCGTGTCTGGCCGTACGGGGAGCCACACGATGATTGGCTGCGACTCGATCAACGTCGGGTGAATAATCCGGTGGAGCGGCTGAGCAACAACCAGGTCGTGGGCTTTGTCGAAATCTCCCGGGATCGCAACCCGGAGCTTCGTGACCAGACCAATCGGGAAGGACTCCTTCACGACGAAGCATTTGCGGACCTTCGCCGGCTTCTCTACATGGTGCTCGAGCGGCTCGAGGCCGCGAGACAGGCGGTAAGGCATCCCTCCTCCAGCAAGGTGAAACGCCAGAATCGGGTCGCGGGCCGAGATATCAACGGACACAACGTGCTTGCCAGGATTCCTCCGGGGCACCTACAGGGATGGTCCGAACTCGCTGCCGCAGGCCAGGCGGCGGCGCTGGTCCCCCGGGCGCTTCGGCCGCTCGTTGCGGACGTCCGAGAACATCTGGTTCGCCTTCGTGGCTCCATGAACGGCAACGGCGGAACGGCCTCGCGCCGAGCACTTGAACGTCTTGAGGCGCTGGTTGCGCAACTCGGGGAGCGGCTCGACTCTGTTGTAGTGATGCATCCCGAGATCGTGACCAGCCGCAGGACGATCGACGTCGGCGCCGAGCTCGAGCGTGCTCGTGCCTTGCTTCGGCC
>JBOGIR010000225.1:0-3642 GCA_050742335.1 Vicinamibacterales bacterium
CTACACCTGTTCCAGTATGGGTTCACCTTCCGGCGCCGGCAGCGGCACCACCGGCGGCCGCTTCCTCGTCGAGATCAGCTCGACGTCGAGGCACAGCGACTGCAGCTCGCGGATGAGCACGTTGAACGATTCGGGCAGCCCCGGTGTGAACGAGGCGTCGCCCTTGACGATCGCCTCGTAGATCTTGGCGCGGCCCGTGACGTCGTCGGATTTCGCCGTCAGCAGCTCCTGAAGGATGTGCGCCGATCCGTACGCTTCGAGCGCCCAGACCTCCATTTCGCCGAACCGCTGTCCGCCGAACTGCGCCTTGCCGCCGAGCGGCTGCTGCGTGATGAGCGAGTACGGCCCGATCGACCGCGCATGGATCTTGTCGTCGACCAGGTGCGACAGCTTCAGCATGTAGATGTAGCCCACGGTGACGTCGTTCTCGAAGTCGGTCCCCGTCATGCCGTCGAACAGCTTCGTCTTGCCGCCCTTCGGCATCCCCGCCTGCTCGAGCCAGGCCTTGATCTCGTTCTCGGTGGCGCCGTCGAACACCGGGGTCGCGAAGTAGAGACCCAGCGCGTGCGCGGCCCAGCCGAGGTGCGTCTCCAGGATCTGCCCGACGTTCATCCGGGACGGCACGCCCAGCGGGTTCAGCACGATCTCCACCGGCGTGCCATCCGGCAGATACGGCATGTCCTCCTCCGGGAGGATGCGCGCAATGACGCCCTTGTTGCCGTGGCGGCCGGCCATCTTGTCGCCCACCGACAGCTTGCGCTTCATCGCCACATACACCTTGACGAGCTTGATCACGCCGGGCGGCAATTCGTCACCACGGCGGATCTTCTCCTTCTTCTCCTCGAAGAGCTGGCGGATCACTTCGACCTGACGCTCGGTGCGTTCCTCCAGCAGCCGCAGGTCGCCTTCGAGCCGCGGGTCGTCGCTCTGGATCTTCAGACGCACCAGCTGCTCGTACGGGATCGGCTGCATGATCTCCGCCGTCAGCACCGTCCCCTTCTTGAGAATCCGTTCGCGGCCGTACTCGTCGAACGCGTCGGCGCGAAGCATCTGGTTGTTCACCATCTGCATGACGCGCTTCTTCACTTCGTCGTGCAGAATGCGGATTTCGTCCGCCTGGTTCCGCTCCATCATCTCGAGATCTTCGGCCTCGATCGCCTTGGCCCGATCGTCTTTCTCGATGCCCTTGCGGGAGAAGATCTTCACGCCGACGATGATGCCTTCGATGCCCGGCGGGCAGATGAGCGACGCGTCGCGCACATCGCCGGCCTTCTCGCCGAAAATGGCGCGAAGCAGCTTTTCCTCGGGGGTCAGCTGCGTCTCGCCCTTCGGCGTGACCTTGCCGACGAGGATGTCGCCCGGCTTGACGTACGCGCCGATGCGGATGATGCCGCTGTCGTCGAGGTCGCGCAGGTACGTCTCGGAGACGTTCGGAATGTCCCGCGTGATTTCCTCGGGTCCGAGCTTCGTGTCGCGCGCCTCGATCTCGAACTCCTCGATGTGAATGGAGGTGTAGTAGTCCTCCTTCACCATCTTCTCCGACACGAGGATCGCGTCCTCGAAGTTGTACCCGCGCCACGGCATGAACGCGACGAGCACATTGCGCCCGAGCGCCAGTTCGCCGAGTTCGGTGCAGGGACCGTCGGCGAGCACCTGTCCCTTCTGCACGCGCTGACCGACGCGGACAATCGGCTTCTGGTTGATACAGGTGTTCTGATTCGACCGCTTGAACTTCGTCATCGGGTAGATGTCGGCGCCCATCTCCTTGCTGAGGTCGTCGATTTCTCCCTGGCCCTCGACGCGCACGACGATGCGCTGGCTGTCGACGTAGTCGACGGTGCCGGTCCGGCGCGCCACGACCACGGCGCCCGAATCGCGCGCCGTGATGTACTCCATGCCGGTGCCCACGTACGGGGCGCGCGCCCGCAGCAGCGGTACGGCCTGCCGCTGCATGTTCGACCCCATCAAGGCGCGGTTGGCGTCGTCGTTTTCGAGGAAGGGGACGAGTGATGCCGCCACCGAGACGAGCTGCTTCGGCGACACGTCGATGAAATCGACCCGCTCGCGCCTCGACAGGATGAAGTTCCCCTGCTTCCTGGCGTTCACGCGATCCGACACGATGTAGCCGCCCTCGTCGAGCTCGACGTTCGCCTGCGCGATGATGTACAGGTCTTCCTCCCACGCCGACAGGTAGAAGGAGTACGGCTCGAACTCGACCCCCTTCTTCTTCGAGCGCCCATCGGCGCCCACCAGCTCGTCGGCCTCGACGACATCGCCCACCTTGTACTTCGGGTTGCCGCCGGCGTTGGTCACCATCACGTAGTCGATCACGTGGCCGTCCTTCACCTTGCGGTAGGGCGACTCGATGAACCCGAACTCGTTGATGCGCGCGTAGCAGCTGAGCGACGAGATCAGACCGATGTTCGGTCCTTCCGGCGTCTCAATCGGGCAGATGCGGCCGTAATGCGTGGGGTGCACGTCGCGCACCTCGAACCCCGCGCGCTCGCGCGACAGGCCGCCCGGTCCCAGGGCCGACAGCCGCCGCTTGTGCGTGATCTCCGACAGCGGGTTCGTCTGATCCATGAACTGCGACAACTGGGACGACCCGAAGAACTCGCGGATTGCCGCCATCACCGGTTTCGCGTTGATCAGGTCGTGCGGCATGGCGGTGGCCATTTCCTGGTACACCGACATCTTCTCTTTGATGGCGCGCTCCATCCGGACCAGTCCGATGCGGAACTGGTTCTCCAGCAGCTCGCCGACCGAGCGGACGCGCCGGTTGCCCAGGTGATCGATGTCGTCGACGTTCTGCGGGTTCCTCCGCAGCTTGAGGAGGTACTTCAAGACCTCGTAGAAGTCCTGCGGGTGGAGGATCTTCTCGTCGAGCGGCGTCTTCAGACCGAGCTTGGTGTTCAGCTTGAGGCGGCCGACACGCGAGAAGTCGTACTTCTGCGGGTTGAAGAACATGTTCTCGAAGAGCGACCGCGAGCTGTCGAGCGTCGGGGGATCGCCCGGACGCAGGCGCCGGTAGATCTCGATGAGCGCCTCCTCGTGCGTGCGAATCGGATCCTTCTTCAGCGTCTGGCTGATGATGGGCCCGACCTCGTCGCGCTCGGGGAAGAAGACTTCGATCTTGTCGACCTTCTTCTCCTGCGCCATCGAGATGACGCGCGGTGTCAGCTCCTCGTTGGCTTCGAGGATGACCTCGCCGGTGTCGGGATCGACAATGTCGGCCGCGGCAAACGCGCCTTCGAGCGCTTCGTCGGCGACGGCCATCGCCTCCACGCCCGCCTTGCGCAGCGCCGCGACGGCATTGGCCGTGATCTTCTTGCCGCTCTGTACCGAGAAATCGCCCGCCTTGACATCCGCGGCCGCGCGCACCCCGACGAGCGTGTCGTGGACCGCCCACATGAGCGACGGTCCCTGGTTCAGGAACACGCGATCGACCGCGTAGAAGGCCCTGATGATCTCGTCGGCGCCGCGCAGGCCGAGCGCGCGCAGAAACACCGTGGCGAGGAACTTTCGCTTCCGGTCGATCCGGACGTACAGCAGGTTCTTCTGGTCGTACTCGAACTCCACCCACGAGCCGCGGTACGGGATGATCTGCGCGACAAACAGTGTCTTGTCCTCGGAGTGGAAGAA
>JBOGIR010000226.1:0-6852 GCA_050742335.1 Vicinamibacterales bacterium
ACCGTGCGACGGCTGCGCGCCCACCGGAAGCAGCAACGCGAATTGCTGATGAAGAACCGCACGACGTACCAAGACCACGACCTCGTCTTCGCGAAAGAGCACGACGACGTGCAGACGCCCCGCGCGCAACTTGGGCAACCGGCGTGGGGGCTGGTCGAACGACACTTTCGGCGGCTCATGAAAGCGGCAGGCGTCGCCATCACGCCGCACGGCTGCCGTCACACGACCGCAACGCTGGCGCTCGCGGCAACGGTGCCGGTGCAAGTCGTGGCCCAGCGCCTTGGGCACTCGCGCGCGACGCAAACGCTCGACGTCTACGCGCACGCGCTGCCCGACATGCAGCACGACGCGACCGCGAAGCTGGGCGCGGTGCTCGCTGGAAATTAACGGTGCGATAAACGCGGGCCAGAAAGTAAACGGTTTATAACAGCGGGGACTTGCTAACAGACTGCTAACACACCACGCTAAACGAGCCCGTATGAGACCGCACGAACGGACCATCGACGACGCACAAACGCGAACGAAACCAGCGCAGACCACATCAGCCCGCACGACCCAACACGTAGGTCGTGAAACCGCCATATAATGCCCTGTTACGTGACGGGGCGGCTCGTGCCCGTCGGGAGGACCATTCATCATGAACCGTCAGAAACTCGTGCTGCTGACCGTTGTCGGTGCGTTGGCCCTGACCACCGGGTCGGCGGCCGGGCAGGCGCCCAAGCCGGCGACCGCTGCCCCACCCGCACAGGGAGCGCCCGCAGAGAAACCGCGACTCGTCGCGCCTGTTCGCGGCGTGGCGCAGATCGGGTACACCAAGCCGGCCGTGAAGCGAGGGAAGGTCGGCGGCAAGGACTTCGTCATCACCACGATGCAGATCAAGAACATGGCGATCGGCCCCATCGCGGGCCTGAAGGTCGATGACTTCTGGTACGACAAGGGCGGCAATCCGCTCCCGAGCGACAGCTATCGGCACCCGCGGCCGCTGCAGCCGGGGGAAGTGATCACCGTGACACTTGAGACACCCGCAGATCCGCGGATGAACCGCAACCAGTGGCAGTTCTCGCACGCCAACGGCGAGATCAAGCCAGTGCTGGTCGCCAAGATGTAGCTACATCGGGATTCACTTGAATTGAGTATGAGAAATCGTCGTTCACGCTTCTGGCTTCTCACTGCTCCGTTCGTGTTCACGTTCGGTTCGGGGTTCACACGGCAGTTCAGGTTCGCCTCCGAACCTGTACACGAACCGAGAAGCAAGAAGTGAGAAGCGTGAACGACACGTTCACTACCCTACACAAGTGATCTCCGGGATCAGGCGCTCAGCCGATCCGCCCACGGCGCGGCGACGGGTATCCGCCACTCGTCGCCGCTGGTGGCTTTCCACATCGCGGTCATCCAGAGCAGCAGACCTGCCAACCACGTCAGCGTCGCGGCCGCCACGAAGAACCCGAAGAGCGACGGCATGAACGACAGCGACGCGGCAGCCAGTGCCGCGAAGAGCAGGGTGAGAAGCGCGGCGACCCCGAACACCACCATCGCCTGCGCCGCATGAAAGCGGACGACGGGATCGCGGCGTTCCAGGAACCAGAAGATGGCCCCGGTGATCCACCAGCCGCTGTAGGCGAGCAGCACGGCGGTGCGCGTGGGAAGTCCGATCGAGCTCGTCGTCACCAGTGCACGCGGCGATGCAACGTCACTGCCAGTTCAACTCAAGACACCGCGCGTCCGGCTAAAGCCGGACACTACGTACAGACACGGAGTCCGGCCGCCGTGCACAGCTCGTAGACGGCAGCCACGGGCAGGCCCAGGACGTTCGAGTGGGACCCGTGCACCCGCGTCACGAAGCGCGACGCCAACCCATCGGCGGCATACGCCCCCGCCCTGCCCAGCGGCTCCTCGCTTTTCACATACCAGTCGATGTCGGCCTCGCTGAGCGGCGCGAATTCCACCGTGGTTCGCTCGACTCGCGTGCGCGTCTGCCAACTGTCCCCTGCGCGGAATGCCAGGCAGACCGCGGTTGTCACGATATGTTCGCGGCCCGACAGCAGCCGGAGCATCCGGCACGCATCGTCAGCGTCACTTGGCGCGCCCAGAATGCGGCCGTCGGCGATGATGACGGTTTCGGCGGCCAGGACCGGCCGGCCCTCGGCCCGGGGCATCACCGCATCGACCTTTGTCAAGGCCATGCGGCGCACGTACCCGTCAGGCGTTTCCTCCACATCGATGCGGTCGTCGATCTCCGCGGCTATGATCTCGAACGCGAAGCCTGCCGCACGAAGCAACGCGGCCCGGCGGGGCGACGCCGACGCCAGGATGAGTCGGTCCACTATCGAAGACGCGCGCCGGACAGGTCCGACTCGATATCGTCGATCTCGTACGTCGCCCAGCGGAAATCGGCCTCTGCCAGGTTCGCGCCCTTGAAGGAAGCGCCTCGCAGGTCGGCATCGCAAAAGCAGACGCGTCTCAAACCGGCGCCGTCGAAGACGGCGTCTCCCAGATCGGCGCCTTGAAAAGTCCCCCCGACGAGCATGGCGCCGCGCAGCGTGGCCCCGCAGAGTTTCGCGGCCCGCAAGTTGGCATTGTCCATGAGCGCGTCGTCCAGCCGGGCGCACGTCAGGTTGCACGCCTCCATCCGGCAACGGCGGAGGTCGGCGCCTTCGAGGTTCGCGTTCTCGAGGCTGCTCCACGCCAGGTTGGCTTCGAACAGATCGGCGCCATGCAGGTCGGCGCCGGACAGGTCGCGGCCCTGTGCGTCGAGCCCCGCGAGCACGACCGGCGCCTCCGGATGCGCCGCCCGATACGCATTGAAGGCATGCACCGACTCGAGAAGCAGGGCCGACAGATCCGGGGCGTTTCTCAGTGTCTCGGTGTCTCGGTGCTCCGTGTTCACGATCAACACAACTGAATCAGGGATTTAGGCCAGCGACAGCAGGGCCCGCCTGACGACGGCCTGCGTGAGCGGGACCTTGTAGGCGTTCTTGGCCAGGGGACGCGCGCCATCGACCGCGGCCAGGCCCGCGGCGGTGGCGGTCGCCTCGTCCAGTCGCTTCCCTTTCAGCGCCGCTTCAGCTTTCATCGCGCGATACGGGAACGGCGCCACACCGCCGAGCACGATGCGCGCATCCTCCACGACGCCGTTCTTCGTCGTGACCATCGCCGCCACGCTGCAGAGCGCGAAGTCCCAGATCTCGCGCACCATCTCCTTGACGTAGACCACCTTCGATTCGGCAGGCGCGCCGGGCACCTCGATCTCGGTCAGGATCTCGTTCGGCTGCAGGATGTTCTCCCGCGTCGGGTCCTGCTTCGGGCTTACGAAGAACTTCTCGATTGGCACGCTCCGCTCGCGCCCACCGGTCGAAATCTTCACGGTGGCGCCAAGCGCGACGAGCGCGGGCGCCGTATCCGACGGGTGCACGATGAACGAGGGGCCGCCCTCCAGAATCGCGTGGAAGTCGTTCTCGCCCGTCGCCGAGTAGCAGACGTTGCCGCCGTGTTTGAAGCAGGGGTAGTTGTTCCGGTAGTACCAGCACCGTGGCCGTTGGCACAGGTTGCCGCCGATCGTCGCCATGTTGCGAATCTGCGGCGTGCCGACCTTCTCCGCCGCCATCGCCAGGAGCGGTGCCTGCTCGCGGACGGCGGCACTCTCGACGAGGTCGACGAGGAGCGTGGCGGCACCGATGCGCAGCCCTCCCCTGCCGGGGCGGATACCCTGCAGCTCGCGCAGGTGCTTGATCGCCACGAGCCGCTCGGGCACGCGGAGATCGTCCTTCATCTCGCCGAGCAGGTCGGTGCCGCCGGCGAGGAGCATCACCTTACCGGACTCTTTGCCAAGCTGGTTGGCGGCGTCTCGCAGCGTGGTGGGGCGGGTGTAGCTGAAGTTGTTCATGGCGTCCCTCACGCGGTGCGGCTCGGAGCCGGACGCTGCTCAGTGAGCGCGCGCAGCACATCGGCGCGCGTGAACGGCACCCGCCGCAAGCGGATGCCGACGGCGTTGTAGACGGCGTTCGCGACTGCGGCCATCCCGGCATGACAGGGGTTCTCGCCCAGGCCCTTCGCGCCATACGGCCCCTGTTCGCCGATGTTCGTCACGATGATCGGCTCGATCACCCGCGCGTCGAAATCGAGCATCGTCGGCGGCTTCAAATCGAGGAGGTTCGCATTGAGGCAGCGGCCGTCGCGCGGATCGAAGCGCAGCTCTTCGGCCTGCGTCAGCGCCAGCCCCTGGATCGTGCCGCCCTCGATCTGGTTCTCGACCACCGTAACGTTGATGGGCTGGCCGACGTCGTGGGCGGAGACATAGCGCAGGATCCGGATCTTGCCCGTCTCTCGATCGACCTCGACTTCGACGAAATGCGCGCCGGCTGCGCGCTCCACGTTCACCTCGGCCTGTGACTGCGCGACGCTGCCGTCGCCGACCACGCTGCGGCCGCGCCGCTGCATCACCTCGCGCAGCGGGAGGCTCCGGCTCGCGTCGCTCTTCACCCGAACGACGCCATCGCGCAGCTCGAGATCCCCGGCGGCCGCCTTCAGCATCGGCGCCGCGGTCGCAAGAATCTGCCCGAGGCAGTCGCGCGCCGCCGCGTCCACCGCCCGGCCCGTGCTGTAGAGCACGCGGTTGCCGTAGCTGCCGCCGTCGTACGGCGCGATTTCGGTATCGCCGGCCACGGCGCGGACGCTCGCGAGCGGCACCCCAATCGTCTCGGCCGCGATCATCGACAGCGTGGTGCGGCTGTGCGTCCCGATGTCGGTCGACGCGTAGAAGACGACCACGGAGCCGTCCAGGTTCACGGTCACCGAGGCGCCGGCGAGGCCGCCCCCGTTGCCGCGCTCGGTGACTGCCAGGCCGATGCCGCGCGCCTTCGATCCCGTCTGGTCGGCGCCCGGCGCCGCGCGTCGACGCGCCCAGCCGATGCGGGCCGCGCCCTCTGCGATGCAGCGGTCCGTCACCTGCGTGACGAGCCGGCCGTCTTCGGTGCCGGTGCCGCCGCGCGCGATCGGGTCGCCGTTGCGCTTCACGTTCTTCAGCCGAAACGCGACCGGGTCCCACCCCATCTCGCTGGCGATCTCGTCGATCGCCGAGTCGATGGCGAACGTCTCCTGCGGGTCGCCGACGCCGCGGGTCGGACCGGTGTTCGGCAGGTTCGTGTGGATGCGGTACTGCACGGTCCGCAGGTGCGGGATGTTGTAGATGTGCGTCGACTGGTTGCCGAGGCCGCCGAGGCGCACGTGGTACGCGCCCTGATTGATATACGCCTTGACGTCCATCGCGTGCAGCGTCATGTCGCGCTTGACACCGATCTTGACGTAGACGCGCGTCTCGAAGCGGGTATTCGAGTCGAGGATTTCCTCCTCGCGTGAGTACTGCAGCTTCACCGGCCGTCGCGCCTTGCGGGCAAGAAGCGCCGTGATCGTCTCGTCGACGTGCGCCGCGCTCTTGGTGCCGAACCCGCCGCCGACGTAGCTCGCAATCACGCGCACCTGGCTGTCGGGCAGGTTGAACTGGGCGGTCAGGTTCGTCTGCACGCGACAGGGCGCCTGCGTCGACGCCCAGAGTGTCAGCCGGTTCCCTTCCCACTGCGCAATCGCGGCGCGCGGCTCCATCCCGCCGCTCCACATCGTCGGGCAGTGGTAAACGCGCTCGATCACCCGGTCGCACTCGGCGAACCCGCGGTCGACGTCACCGCGAGTCAGCGTGCGCGGCTGCCCTTCGAGGTTGCCGTCCGCGAAGAGCTGGGGTGCGCCCGCCTTCAGCGCCTCTTCCGGATCGAGCACGAACTTCAGCACCTCGTATTTCACGTCGATGAGCCGAAGTGCCTTCTCCGCCGTCTCCTCATCGACCACGGCGACCGCGGCGACCGCCTCGCCCGCGAAGCGAATCTGGTCGTTCAGCGCGTACGTCCGGTTCCCCCAGATCGGCACCTTCGGGGCGTCCTTGTACGTGATCACTGCCCTGACGCCCGGAAGCGCCTCGGCCCGGCTCGTGTCGATACTGACGATGCGGGCGTGCGCGTGGCGGGTGCGGAGCACGCGGGCGACCAACATGCCCGGCAACTCCAGATCGCCGACGTACTTGGCTTGGCCCGTGACACGCTCGACCGCATCGATCGGCGGACCGGCGGTTCCGATGACGACGAAATTCCGAGCGCCTTGCTGCTGCGCCATAGTGCCTCCTATGCCTGCATAAGGCGCGACGCGGTCATGACCGACTCGAGGATGCGCTTGTAGGCGGCGCACCGGCACAGATTGCCGCTGAGCGCCCGGCGCGCCTCATCTTCGGTGGGCCTGGGCACGCGCTCGAGGAATACCTTTGTCGTCATGATCTGGCCCGACGTGCAGAAGCCGCACTGGAACCCGCTGTGCTGGATGAACGCCTGCTGGATCGGGTGGAGCGCGTCCCCTGTCGCGAGTCCCTCGATCGTCAGCACTTCCGCACCCGTCGCTTCCACGGCGAGCGTGGTGCAGGAGTAGACGTTCCGGCCGTTGACGATGACGGTGCATGCGCCGCACTGACTGCGGTCGCAGCCCATCTTTGCGCCGGTCAGCTTCAGATCCTCCCGCAGGAACCGCAGCAGCGTCGTGTGGTTGGGCACATCCTTCCGGTACGACACGCCGTTGACCTTCATCGTGACGACAGTGTGCCGCGGATCCGGCTCCGTGGCCACGGGAAGCTGCGCGTCCGCATCGGGAGCAGGAATCAGCGTTGACGAGAGGGCACCGGTCGCGACGGCACTCCCCTTCAGGAACGCACGGCGGGAGACGGACGCGTCCGGGTTCTTCTGATCATCACTTGCCACGTTGCACCCCCGACGGTTGCGCTGTCACGAAAACGCCGACAGCGGCGCGCAGGCTGAAGCC
>JBOGIR010000227.1:0-3701 GCA_050742335.1 Vicinamibacterales bacterium
CGTGCGATCTCCGCGTGGCAGAACACTGCCGCGAGGTCGTCCGCGGATGCGACATCGTGCTCCACCTCGCGGCGCCGACGGGCGGTATCTCGTTCAGCCGCGCGCGTCCGGCGTCGCAGTATCGCGACTGCGCGCTCATCAATCTCCACATGCTGGAGGCCGCACGCGAAGCGGGGGTCCGCACGTTCGTGGCGTTGGGCAACTTGCTCGCCTACCCGCGCAATGCGCCGTCGCCGCTCCGTGAAGAGACGCTGCACGACGGCCCCATCGCCGCCACCCATCTGGGGATCGGTCTCGCCAAGCGCGATCTCGTCGCGCTCGCCGAGATGTATCATCACGAGTTCGGATTCGGCGTGGTGAACGTCCTGTCGGCCAACGCGTACGGGCCGGGAGACCATTTCGACTCGCCGTGCCCGCACGTCATTCCGGCCACGATTGCCAAGTGCTTCCGCGACCGGGATCTCGTGGTCTGGGGTGACGGCTGCCAGACTCGCGATTTTCTGTACGTAGACGACGTTGCAGAAGGGCTGCTGAAGGCTGCCGAACGGCTCGAGCCACCCGCAGTCGTGAACCTGGCGTCCGGAACCGAGGTTTCGATTGGCGATCTCGTCAGGATGATCGCGCGGTTGACAGGGTTCACCGGCCGCATCGCGTTCGATCCATCACAGGGAGTGGGCGATCCGCGGCGTGTCGCATCGACCGATCGGTCGTCGCGCCTGCTCGGCTTCGTCCCACGGGTGCCGCTCGAAGAGGGCCTGCGGCGAACGGTCGCATGGTATCGGCGCCAGCTGAGCGAGCCATGACGTCGTTCATCCCACAAATGGAGCCGCTCATCACCGACGCCGACGTCACGGCGGTCCACGATTACATGCGGTCGGGTGGCTGGCTCACGGAGTTCGAACAGACCCGTCGCTTCGAGCAGCAGATCGCCAGCTTCACGGGCGCGCAGTACTGCGTCGCAACTCCAAGCGGAACGCTCGCCCTATTCCTGGCACTCGCCGCCTGCGGCATCGGCCGCGACGATGAGGTCATCGTTCCGGACCTGACGATGGCGGCGACGGCGACTGCCGTCCTTCTGACGGGTGGCAAGGTCGTCTTCGCGGACATCGAGCCACGCACGCTGTGCCTCGACCTGGGCCAGGCTGAACAGCTCATCACCTCGCGTACGAAGGCCATCGTGTTCGTGCCGCTGAACGGCCGGTCGCCGTCCGGCCTCCCCGACGCCGTGCGGCAATGGCAGCGCCGCGGCATTCGCGTGATCGAAGACGCCGCGCAGGCCCTCGGGTCCTATGTCGGCGGGCGGCATCTCGGCTCGCTGGGCGACTGCGGATGCCTGTCGTTCAGCTCCCAGAAGATCATCACCACGGGGCAGGGCGGAGCCGTCATCACCGACAGGGAGCATCTCCACGACACGATGCGGATGGTGAAGGACTTTGGACGGAGAGAAGGAGGAGGGGATCACTACCTGCGCGTCGGATGGAACCTGAAGTTCACCGATCTGCAGGCGGTCGTCGGGCTCGAACAGATGCGGCGGTTGCCGGCGATCGTCGAGCACAAACGGCGGCTGTTCGCCTGGTATCGTGAGCTGCTCGATGGAGTGAACGAGGTCGTGCTGCCGCCGACCGACCTCGCGCACGTCACGCCCTGGTTTGTCGACCTGCTGGTCGAATCGGACGTTCGCGACCGACTCGCCGAGCACCTGCGGCGGGCCGGCATCGGTACACGACCGTCCTATCCGCCGCTGCACGCTGAACCCGCGTTCCATACGGCTGGCTCGTTCCCGGTGGCAGAGGCGGTATCCCGGCGGATGCTCTGGCTCCCGTCGTCGCTGCGTCTCGCGCGCGCAGATGTCGCGCGAATCTGCACGGCCATCCAGGCGTTCTATACGTCATGATGGATCGCTCGCGACCCGCGCATCAGGGGCATGACTCGCTTTCGTTCCTGACCCCGTACTGGTCGGGCTGCGACATGATGCGGGTTCATCTCCGCTCGGTCCGCACCTTCTATCCGACGTCTCCGATTCTGGTGTCGAAGCGTGGAGGCGGGCGCGGAGAGATGGAGGCACACCGCGCAGAGTTCGGCATCCAGTACTGGCTCGAGGAGTACGACTACGTGGACGCGCTTCTGCGGCTGCTGGCGCGCTGCGAAACCCAGTACGCCTGCATCGTCGAGCACGACACGGCGTTGCTGTCCAGCTTAGACGGTCTGCTCGCCGGGCTCCAGCAAGGTCGATGGGACCTGGTCGGCATGGAGGAGCGTGTGCGTGACAGCCCGTACACGGCCGACGCGATGCCATCGACGCACGGCTGGTGGCGCTTTGCTCCCGGGCAGGTGGCGGGTCCGCTGCTGATGTTCAACTGGAGCGAGTTCAAGCGGCGATGGGGGCTGTCGGGCGTGCGTGGGCGCCGCAGCTATGGCGCGTGGGAGCACGAATACGACTACGGGATTGGCCAGAAGCTGACGCGCCACAAGTATCTGCTGCCGTTCCACACCACGAAGTACGGGATAGGAACGATCCTGAAAGACGACGATACCCCTGTGCTGTGGCACCAGTGGTACGGTTCATATCGAACGCGGTTCAGCGGGCGCGAGCCGAGCGCCGGTTCCGTGGTGAACGATTGTGTCGCGTACGCCCGACACGGGGAGACAGCGTTTCTGGCGGACTATCCGAATCTCGACTTGTCTGTCCTCCATCCGGCGTGGGGACCGGGGTGGGACATCCGCGCGGAGCAGGACGAGGCGGAAAAGGCCTATCCTGGAATCATCGCGCGCGCCGGCGCGCGTATTCGGCAGTGGCGGTATTCTGGGTGGCGCGGACTGGCCGCCCGCATCAGGGCCAGGGTCGATCGATGGTGCCTCGAGAGGGCCTGAGTGCGACTGCCTGTGTTGCTCTTTCACCACGTTGGGCCCGCGCAGCCGGGTACGTTTCCCGAGCTGACGATTTCCGTCGAGCGGTTCGAGCGGCACGTGCGGTGGCTGGCGAAGCGCGGCTACGTGGGGATTCGACCCACGGAATGGCTCGCGTGGCGTCGCGACGGGAAGTCGCTGCCACGGAAGCCGGTGCTGTTGACCTTCGACGACGCGTATGCCGACTTGACCACGCATGCGCTGCCGGTACTGCAGCGGCACCAGTTCGGCGCGGCCGTGTTTGTCGTGACCGGCTGCATTGGCGGCGAGAACCGATGGGATCTGGCTCGGGGTTCGCAGCCACACCGTCTGATGAGCGCCGGCCAGATCCGGGAATGGGCTGGCCGCGGGATCGAGTTTGGCGCGCACAGCCGCACTCACCCCGACCTCACCACGCTGTCTGGTCGCCAGTTGGACGCGGAAATTCGGGGCAGCCGAGACGACCTGGCGGCTGTCACCGGTCTGGACATCACGTCGTTCGCGTATCCGTTCGGCTGCGTCAACGAGGCCGTCCAGGCGTGCGTGCGCTCGGTGTTCGCCTGCGCCTTTTCGTGCCAGGCAGGGGTGAACACGGTTGTGAGCGATCCCCATGCACTCCGCCGAAGCATGGTGCAGCCCGGTGATTCAGCCCTGGCACTGGCGTGTCGTGTACGTTTCGGCCGGTATTTCACGCGGCGGTGGCGCGGGCACCTGCGGGTCCGCTCACGTCTCAGAGCCGTGGCCGCGCCGCTGGTGCGTTCGGACCGATGACGCCACGGTACGTGCTGCATGTGCTGGCAACTGCACAGGAGCAG
>JBOGIR010000228.1:0-10806 GCA_050742335.1 Vicinamibacterales bacterium
GCCGAAGCCGCCGCCGAACCCGCCGGCGTCAACGCCACCCGCGCCGCCGCCGGCATTGACGTCTCCGCCGCCCCCGCCGCCGCCCGCATTAATCGAGGTGATGCCGCCGCCCCTGGCCCCGGGCGCCTCCTGAACTCGCGCGAAGTCGACGAGCGCGCGCCGATGGTCGAGCAGCGCGCGCAGCTCGGAGCTCTGCGCGGTGGCCAGGTCGCGCTGCGCCTGGACGACGAAGAAGTTGGTGGACAGCCCCACCTCGAACCGGCTCTGTTCTGCCTGGAGCCGGGTTTCGGCCAGTTGGCGCGCCACGGTCGCCGCCTCGTAGCGCGTGAGGCTGCTCTCAACCTGCAGCGCCGCATTGGTGACCTCGGTGGCCACCTGCAACTCGAGGGCGCGTAGCTGTGCCGTCGACTGACTCAGCTGAATGCGCGCGCGTGCGTAGTTGGCGTCGGCAGGACTGGCACCGAGCGGGTACGACACATTCAACTGGAAATTCCAGGTCGGATAGTTGACGCCCGTCAGCGTGCGCAGGGCGTCGGCATACCCGCCGGGAACGGCGCCGACCACGGTGCTGCCGAGTCCGCTGCCCTGACGGATGAACTGTGTGCCGCCGAGACCCTGCGCGCCATAGCTCGCCGTAAGGTCGAGATTCGGAAGGCTGTCGTTCCGCATGAATCGCAGGGTCGTATCGTTCGCCTGAATCTGGCGTCGTGCCTGCTCCAGGTCCGTGCGGTTCTGGAGCGCCTGGCGCACGGCGCCCTCGACGTCGAGCACCTCGGACGCGAAGATCGGCCGATCCACGGGATCGATCGACGCGCGCCAGAGGGGGTCGTCGGTGCCGTTGACGATCAGGCGCTTGAGGCCCAGCTCCGTCGTGCGCCAGGTGGCGTCGGCCTGCGCCAGGGCCTGACGTCGGGTGGCCGCTTCGGCCTGGGCCTGCACGACATCGAGGGGAGCCATCGTGCCGATTTCGACGCGCGTCTGGTTGTCCTCGACGAGCTTGTCCGCCAGCGCCAGCGACCCGCGTGCGACCTCCAGGGCGTCAATCGCGTAGAGCAGCTCCCAGTACGCGTTGCGCACCGCGGCCAGCGTCGTCGCAATCGTGCCGCGGAGCTGGATTTCCGAAATCTCGCGGTTGATGGCGGTCACGCGGAGCTGCTGCCGGTTGTTGTCGATGAGAAACCCGCGCAGGAGCGGCTGCGTGAGGGTCAGATTGAAGTTGGAGGTGAACGTCGGATTGAAGTTGGCAAAGATGTTCGACGTGACCTGCTTCCGGTTGTTGAACTGGAACAGCACGTCGCCGCCGCCCCACGGCAGCGCCTGGAGGATGCCGGCGTTGTAGTCGGTGGTGTCGTTCTGCACGATGTTGCCGCCGTTCAACTGGTTCGTCGGGGGCTGCACGACCGCGCGCTGATTGAACTGTGTCGTGGCCATGGGGTTATAGGCGGCGCGGAGGCGCGCGATGGTGAGGTCGAACGTCTGCGGGTTCAGGCGTTCGACGGCCAGTTCCAGGTTGCGCTCGAGCGCCCGCGTGGTGACGTCCTCCAGCGTCAGCTCGGCCGGTGTACCAGGGGCCGGTTGAGGCGCTGTGGGGCGCGTCTGTTCGGCCTCGGCTCGAGCCGCGATGAACTGCTGCGCCGCGATGCGGGCGATATCGTCGAGACGCGTCTGCTCCGACACGCCCTGCGCCCGCGCCATGCCCGGCATGACGAGCAGCGCGACCAGGGCACGCACGAGGAACCGGCGGGCAGACGGTCGAACGGCGTCCAAGTGCACGAGACTCAGATAGGTTGTCATGAGAGTAGCGGAGCTATGGCTGGCGGCGGCCGTCTGGCCGGCCGCGGCGATCGTTGCGTTCTTCAGCCAGCGCGGTGAACTTGGCCCACTGGTCGGTTGTCAGCGAGCGCCGCATCCGCAGCAGCATCACGGTGCGCGTCTTGTTCAGCTCGGACCGGGCCGATTCGACGATCCCGACGTACTCCAGGACGGAGGCGTCATCGCCCTTTTCAATCAGCCGATCGAGCTGCTCTTCGGCCCGGTTCAGCGCCTGCATGCGTTCGCGGAGCGTCGGCTGCGTCTTCTGGAAGATGGCTTCGAGATGGGCGCTCTGCTCGGTGCTCAGCGCCAGTTCGCGCCGGAACCGCTCATCCTGCCACCACTTGCCGCGCTGGGCCAGGACGGGCACCCCGGTCAGGGCCACCAGGGCGACGACGGCGCCCCCGCGGATCAGTATTTTCGAGACTTTCATGCGTGACCTGTCCGACAATACGGTTGGTCTGAAAGGGCTGTTTACTGTATCTGACTGCAAGTAATACAAATACCATGAGTTTCGGTCGCATGATGCCCGTGGCATAGGGATTGCCCCCGCCAAGTCGGGGAAAGGCAGGGCGGATGGAGCGGTTCAGCTCGGTATTCTGGGCCTGCAGCGGCGATCGGTTGCGCCGAGGATGGGTGACTATGAGACCAGTCGTCGTCATGCTGACGATAGTGGCTTTGCTCGCGGCCGGAGTCGCGCTGGCCCAGCAGGGCTTCACGATACGGGGTCGGGTCGGCGCCACCGACCAGGAGGCGCAGGAGGGGTACTTCGCCATCGATAACCAGACCATGATCGTCGTGAAGCCGGGCAGCGAACTCCACGGGTATCTGCGCTCACGCGTCGGTCAGCGCGTCCGGATCACGATTGAGCCGGAGACGGGATCCCAGTAAGAGGCAAATCGCCCCTCCCGGAGTTGAACCACGAAGGCCCCTGCTTCGTGGTTCTTACAGCTCGGGACTTGATTACCTGTTGGCCATCCCCTCGAGCCGCCGAATCGCGGCGTCGACGAGGTTGTCCGGCGTCGACGCGCCCGACGTCAGGCCGATGACCACATCCCCTGCCGGCAACCACCCGCTCGCGGTCACTTCCTGCGCCCGTCCAACCGGTTTGTGACGGATCTCGGCGCCGGAGACGAGACCCTCGGGATCGGCGATGTGATAGGTGGCAACCTGCTGGGCGCAGATGCGTGCCAGGTTGCACGTGTTGCTGCTGTTGAGGCCGCCGATCACAATCATCAGATCGAGGTGCCGCTCGTCGAGCAGCGCCTTGACGGCGTCCTGCCGATCCTGGGTGGCGCTGCAGATCGTGTCGAAGGCCCGAAAGCGTCCGGGCACTGCATCGGCACCGTACCGATCGCGCATCGCGGCCTGGAGCATCTTGCCCACGTCCAGTGACTCCGAGCTGAGCATCGTCGTCTGATTGGCGCACCCGATGCATTGCAGGTCGCGGTCGGGATCGAAGCCCGGGGACGTGGCGCGATCGAATCGCGCGAGGAAGGCGTCGGGGCTGCCGCCCGCGCGAATGTAGTCGCAGACGATCGCCGCCTCGTCCCGATCCAGCACGATGAGATACCGGCCGGCGCCGGCGTGCAGCGCCTGTGACGCCGTGGCCCGCGTCTCTTCGTGCCAGTACTTCCCGTGAATGACCGAGGTGAAGCCGTCTTCGGCGTACCGCTTGACGTTCTTCCAGACGTTCAGCACCGATCCGCAGGTGGTGTCGACGAGAATGCATCCGCGTTCCTGCAGATCGACAAGGAGTTCAATCGTCACACCGAACGCCGGCAGAATGACGACGTCGGCCGGGGTGATGCGGTCGAGCGACTCGCCCGTGTCGGTGAGGAAGCGAATGCCCTGGGCGCGGAGCTCCGCGTTGACATGCGGATTGTGAATGATCTCGCCCGTCAGGTAGACGGTGCGATCGGGAAATCGGCGGCGCGCCTGATACGCGTAGTCGACGGCGCGGTCCACGCCGTAACAAAAGCCGAATTCGCGCGCGAGGTGGATGGTGATTCGCCCGGACGCGTACTGGAAGTCGGCGTGCTTGATCGCCTCGATGAGATCGCTGTGGTAGCTCTCGGCCAGCACACCGGCGACCTCGTGCTTCAGGTCGAGGCCCTTGCGGAAGACCAGGGGGGGCACTACTGCGCCGCCACCTCCCAGACACGAGGCGTCAGATCGTCGAGGGGACGCAACGAGGCGCCGCCTGTACCCTCGATGGCCACCTCCAGCAGGCCGAGGAGTTCCTCTTCGGACATGGTGGTCGACACGGCCCGCAGTGTCGCGCCGGCCGGTTGGAGCGTGGCCTGCGCCGGCGACAGACGCCATTGACCGGGCACGACGTGGGCCAGATGTCCGGCGAGGACGCCGATCAGGAGCCCTGCCGCAGCCGCGCCGGCAATCCATCGCATGCCCGGCTTGGCCCGCAACGACGATCCATGGGGATGGCTGAAGGGAAAGGTGATGATGCGGCCCGGCCGTCCTTCCTGCTCGAGGCGCTGAAGAATACGCCCGCGCTGTTTCGCGAGGCGGTCCGCATCGAACACGGCATCGGCCTCGGCCACCGCGACGGAGGCGACATCGGTCAGCATGCGCGCCAGGTGCGCACCCCGCTCGGCACACGTGGGGCAGCTGTCAAGGTGCAGCCGCTCGGCCGCGACAGGCGCATTGTCGAGGCAGACGTGAATGAGGCGATCGTCGGACAGATGTTCCTTGCGCATGGTCATCGCTCGCGTACCAGCAGCCCCCGCAGCTTCCGAACCGCACGAAACAGGTGGACGCGAACCGTGGCTTCACTGACGCCCAGCGTCTGGCTGACTTCGTTCGTGCTCTGCTCGGCGATCTGACAGAGCGTGAACACGAGCCGCTGGCGTTCGGGGAGCTGTGCGACCGCCGCCATGATCAGCCGCCCGCGTTCGCTCGAGAGCAACCGCTCTTCGGGCGTCTGCTGCGGTGACGCCGGTTCCGGCATGAATGGCTGACCCGAAGGAGAGGCGGAGACGGTCCACCGCAGGCGGCGCGAGCGCGCCTTCTGCATGTCGAGGCACCGGTTGACCAGAATCCGGGTGAACCAGACCTCAAAGGGGAGATCTTCGCGGTAGACGGCGATATGCGTAAACACCTTGACGAACGCGTCCTGCACGGCCTCGTCGGCATCGTGCACGTCCCGAAGGTACTGATAGGCGATGCGCCCGGCGCGTCGCTGGAGCATCGCGACCAGATCGGCGAACCGCTCGCGGGCGCCGTCACGCCTGCCCGCCACGACGAGCGCCTTGACTTCGGCCGCCAGCTCCGACTCGCGAGAGAGTGGCGGAGCAGCAGCGGCTGCCGCCTGGGTGGGCGATGACATCCTTCGGGGTGTCGTTCTGGACATGAATACGGCGCCTGGGACGGCGCGTTTACCAGCCCAAGTACTATACTCCAAACGGGTTCCTGCTGGATTGTTCCCCGTTGACTTGCCTCTGATCCGGCCGCTACCATCGGAGTTCTTTATGGCCATTCACGTTGAACGTCTGCGGGGACTCGAGGCGGTGGGGATTCTTCGCTCGGGACCGGTGCACTGGAACCTGAGTGCGCCCGTTCTCCACGAAGTCGCCGTCCAGCGGCGCGAAGGACAGCTGGCGGCCGACGGTGCGCTGGTGTGCCTCACCGGTCACCACACCGGGCGCTCGCCAAACGACAAGTTCTTCGTGCGCGAGCCGTCGAGCGAGGCGCACATCCACTGGGGCGACGTCAATCGAGGGATCGAGGCCTCGGCCTTCGAGGCGTTGCACCGCGACCTGGTCGCGTACCTCCAGGACAAGGAGCTGTTCGTCCTCGACGCCTGGGCAGGTGCGGATCCCGCGTATCGCCTCCCGATCCGGATCGTCAACGAGTTCGCCTGGCACAATTTGTTTGCGCGCAACATGTTTCTGCCCGAGAACGACCCGGTGAAGCGGTCCGAGCACGTTCCGGAGTTCACCGTGATCGACGCGCCGAACTTCAAGGCCGATCCGGCGCGGCACGGATCGCGGTCGGACTGCTTCATCTACGTCCATCTCGGCAAGCGGCTCGTGCTGATCGGCGGCAGCAGCTATGCCGGCGAGATCAAGAAGTCGATCTTCACGATTCTCAACTACACGCTGCCGCTGAACGGCGTGCTGTCGATGCACTGTTCGGCGAATGTCGGCACGGAGGGGGATGCCGCGCTCTTCTTCGGTCTGTCGGGCACGGGGAAGACCACCCTGTCGAGCGACCCGGTCCGGCAGCTGCTCGGCGACGACGAGCACGGGTGGAGCGATCGCGGCGTCTTCAACTTCGAGGGTGGGTGCTACGCGAAGGTCATCAAGCTGTCGGCCGAGGCCGAGCCGCAGATTTACGCGACGACGCGCCGGTTCGGGACGCTGCTCGAGAATGTCGTGATGAATCCGGACACGCGTGTGCTGGATCTCGACGACGCCTCGCTGACCGAGAACACGCGCGGGTCGTACCCGCTCCATTTCATCGACAACGCAATCCTCACCGGCCAGGCTGGACACCCGCAGAACATCGTGATGCTGACGGCGGACGCCTACGGCGTGCTGCCGCCGATCGCGCGGTTGACGCCCGACCGCGCCATGTACCACTTCCTCTCCGGCTATACGGCGCGCGTCGCCGGGACGGAGAAAGGCGTCACCGAGCCGAAGGCGGTGTTCAGCACCTGCTTCGGCGCGCCATTCCTCCCGCTCAACCCCAACGTGTACTCACGGATGCTCGGCGAGAAGATCGCGCAGCACAAGGCGAAGGTGTGGCTGGTGAACACGGGGTGGACCGGCGGACCGTACGGTGTCGGCAGCCGCATGAAGATCGCGTATACGCGCGCGATGATTACAGCCGCCCTGGTCGGGCAGCTCGACGGCGTGCGCTATCGCACGCACCCGATCTTCAACGTGGACGTGCCGGCCACGTGCCCCGGAGTGCCCGACGGCGTGCTGGATCCGCGCAGCACGTGGCCCGACCCGCGGGCCTACGACGAGCAGGCGCAGAAGCTGGCCGCGATGTTCACCGAGAACTTCAAGAAATTCGAGAAGGACGTCGCGCCGGCGGTGAAGGAGGCAGGACCCAAGGTGTGACGCGTCGTTCACACTTCTATGTTCTCGCTTCTCGGTTCGTGTTCACGTTCGCCGCTGAACGGAGCACGCTGAACCGAACCTGAACACGAACTGAGCACGGAGAACCGAGAAGCGTGAACGACAGGGTCCAGTACGAGCCCGTCATCGGGCTGGAGATCCACGCCCAGCTGCAGACGCGGACCAAGATCTTCTGCGGGTGCAGCACCGCATTTGGCGCCACTCCGAACACGCAGGTCTGCCCGGTGTGCCTCGGACTGCCGGGGGCGCTCCCCGTGCTCAACCGCACCGCCGTCGACTACGCCATCCGGGCCGCGCTGGCCCTCGGCTGCGACGTGCAGCCGGTGTCGATATTCGCCCGCAAGAACTACTTCTACCCGGACCTGCCGAAGGGATACCAGATTTCGCAGTACGAACGTCCGCTCGCGCTCGGCGGTTGGCTCGAGATCGCCGCCGGCGGCGGCCGGCGCGTCGGCCTCACGAGGATTCACCTCGAGGAGGACGCCGGCAAGTCGCTCCACGAAGGCTTTGCCGATTCCGACCGCCGCACCTATGTCGATTACAACCGCAGCGGCGTGCCGCTTATTGAAATCGTCACGGAGCCGGACATGCGATCGGCGGAGGAGGCGGCCGAATTCTTCGAACGTCTCCGCGACATCCTCGTCTGGATCGGCGTGAACGACGGCAACATGGAGGAGGGAAGCCTCCGCTGCGACGGCAACGTGTCGGTGCGCCCCGTCGGGCAGTCTGCCCTGGGCGTGAAGACCGAAGTGAAGAACGTCAACTCGTTTCGCTACATCGAGAAGGCGCTCGAGTATGAGATCGGCCGGCAGAGTGACCTCATCGAGAGCGGTGGGCGCGTCGTGCAGGAAACACGACTCTTCGATTCGGCGACGGGCCGGACGTTTTCGATGCGCAGCAAAGAGGAGGCGCACGACTACCGGTACTTTCCGGAGCCTGACCTGCCGCCGCTCGTGGTGGATGCCGCCCGCATCGAGGCTGTACGCGGGATGCTGCCGGAGCTGCCGGCGGCGCGCCGGCAGCGGTTCGTGGCCGCGTACGGACTGCCGGAGTACGACGCCGGCGTGCTCACGCAGTCGCCGGCGCTGGCGGACTATTTCGAGCAGGTGGCCGCCGACGCGGGAAGTCCCAAGAGTGCCAGCAACTGGGTGATGGGCGAGCTGCTGCGGACGCTCAAGGAGCGCGGCACCGGCATCGGGGACATTCCGCTGGCGCCGCGCGCGCTCGCGGGCCTGATTCGGCTGGTCGACAACGGCGCGATCAGCAGCTCCGTCGCAAAGGACGTGTTCGCCAAGATGTACGACTCGGGACGATCCGCCGACGACATCGTCGCCGCCGACGGCCTGGCGCAGATCGATGACCAAGCGGCGCTGCTGGCGCTGGTGCACGACGTGATGACCAGGCACGCGGACGCGGTGGCGCAGTACCGTGCCGGCAAGCACGCCACATTCGGGTTTCTCGTCGGGCAGGTCATGAAGGGGAGCGGCGGGAAAGCGAACCCGAAGCTGGCGACGCAGCTCTTGAGACACGAGCTGGACAAATAGCGCTATACTGCTTCCATCCATCACCAACCTAGCCCCGGTGCACAGGCAGCGTGATCGAGACGCATCATCTCTCGAAGTTGTACAGCCGCGGTTTGTACGCCCTGCGTGGTCTGACCATTACCGTCGGCAAGGGTGAGTTCGTCTTCCTGACCGGCCCGAGCGGCGCGGGCAAGTCCACCTTCCTTCGTCTGCTGTTGCTGCAGGAACGCCCCAGTGAAGGCCAGGTCTTCGTCAACGGGAACGATTTGTCGACGCTGTCGCGCCGCGAGGTCCAGGAATATCGCCGCGGCGTCGGGTTCATCTTCCAGGACTTCAAGCTGATTCCCACGCGCACCGTCTTCGAGAACATCTCCTTCGTGCCCGAAGTGCTCGGCATCCCGCAGGCGCAGCAGCGCCGGAAGGCGTTCCAGGTGCTGAAGTGGGTCGGCCTCCAGCACCGGATGAACGCGTATCCTCGCGACCTGTCGGGCGGCGAGCAGCAGCGCATCGCCATTGCCCGCGCGCTGGCCAACGACCCCATCCTGCTGCTGGCCGACGAGCCGACCGGCAATCTCGACCCTGACCTGTCGCTGGAGATCATGAACCTGCTGCGCGAGGTCAACGCCGGCGGCACAACGGTGCTCGTCGCCACGCACGACCGCGAACTGATTCGGCTCGTCGGGCGGCGCACGATTACCCTCGACCAGGGCAAGGTCGTGGAGGTGGCATGAGAGCACTGGACTATGCGCTTCGCGAGGGATGGGCGAGCCTGTGGCGCAGCCGCGGCTCCGGGGCGTTTGCCGTCCTGGCCATCGCGCTGGCGATGATCGTGCTCGGCGCCCTGCTGCTGACCACCTGGAACGTGGAGCGCCTGCTGGCGCAGTGGTCGTCGGCGGCCGAGTTCTCGGTCTACTTGCGAGACGAGGCTTCGTCGGAGCAGCGCGGCGCCCTCGAGGCCCTCATCGATCAAAGCGGCGCGATCGCAGGGCGGCAGTACGTCTCGAAAGCCGAGGCGCTCGGGCGCTTTCGCCGGGAGTTCGCCGAGCTGGCGTCGCTCGCAGACGGGTTCGAGGACAATCCGTTTCCCGCGTCGGTCGAAGTGCAAGTCCGTCCCGACGCGCAGGAAGACGGCCGCGCCGACGCCCTGGTGAGGCGTGTGTCGTCCCTGCCGGGCGTGGCCGATGTGCGGTACGACCGTGAATGGCTCGGCAGGCTCGCGGCAGGGCTGTCTGCCGTCAGGGGGACGGGGTTCGGGCTGGCGGTGGTGATGGCCCTGGCCGCGGCGGTGACGGTGGCGAGCGTCGTGCGGCTCGGGCTGAACGCCCGCCGCGAGGAACTGGAAATCATGCAGCTCGTCGGGTCGCCAATGGCGTTCATCCGCGGCCCCTTCATCGCGGAAGGCGTGCTGCAGGGGGGCTTTGGCGCCCTGGTGGCGCTGGGACTGCTGTGGCTGGGGTTGGTCGCGGCAGGCGGCTGGTGGGCGAGCGAACTGAGCGTGCTGCTCGACGGCGGCGGCTTACGGTTTTTGCCGCCACGACTCTGTGCGGCGCTCGTTGCCGGCGGGATGGCGGTGGGCGGGCTGGGGGGCTTTGCGGCGTCCCGGCATGCCGTCTAGGCCGGCGGACCCTGGCAAGAGTCCTGGCGGGCCACAGAGGCACAGAAAGCACGGGGACGCATCTGGCAAAACGCAGTCTGGACACGCGTTGACAGCGGCGCGCGGCGGTAGGTACACTGAACAGGAAATCACATCCATGGCGGTGCCACGGAGCCGGGTCGCACGTTTCCTGACCGATTCTCGCCCCCAGTCAGATCCGGTCTTTCATTCCTTGTCCAATTTCTATCGAGAAGAGTTCATCAAGTGCCAGCGCTGTCTCGATGCACAGCGTGAGTACTATTCGGACCGCGCGATCGGCGAGGTGCAGAGGGCGCTTGCGAACGTGCTGACGCAGCTCGATCGATTGTGCTCGACCTCCGATGCCGATAAGGTCGTCAGCCAGCTCCTTCAACAGTTCGACACGGTCGCCCGCTTCTCCGCCTGGTCCGATCCCCGACACACGCACTGACTCATTTACGGATTGACGAATTGACGCATTGACGAATGGTGCGGAACTTGAGTCCGTCAATCCGTCAATCCGTAAATCCGTAAATTCCTAGATTCGCAAGTTCCTCACATGCATGATCTCCGGAACGATTTGTTGGCCGTCGTCCGCGCGGCGCTGACGGCCGTCGATGCGGCGCGGCTCGTGCGCGACGCGCTGGCGACGTCCGAGGTCGTCGCGGCATTACGCGCAGCGCACGCGGTTGATGTGGTGGCCGCCGGCAAGGCGGCGGCCGCCATGCTTGCAGCGGGTGCCGCTGCTGTACCG
>JBOGIR010000229.1:0-7260 GCA_050742335.1 Vicinamibacterales bacterium
CGTGAACGACGCGTGCGGCTGGTGCGTTCGCTTGGGATCAGAACGCTCGGGAACGCAAAACGGGACAGATCCGCGTTCTTCCCGAGAGTCATATCACCGTAGGCGCGAACACGCTGTGGCCCTCATACCAACGGCAATTAATGGCGAAGGGCGTTGCGAATGGACCCGATACATTGATTCCCAACGCGTTTTGCGCCCGTGGGTCTATGACCATCAAGGATGCATTGGAAAGACCCTGAACCTGCGGAGTTGGGCCAATACGTAATCTTCACGCGGCACACGGGTGGAATACAGCGGCTAAGACGGGGTGCGAGGCGCGCGCCGTGGGACCCGATTTCCCTGTAGAATCCGCCTGGTCTCACATCCCCGATGGCGCTGGCCCCTGGCACGCGGCTCGGCCCGTATGCGATCACCGCCCCCATCGGTGCCGGCGGGATGGGGGAAGTCTACAAAGCGACCGACACCAACCTTGGCCGTCAGATCGCCATCAAAGTGCTGCCCGACACCTTCGCGCAGGACCCGGAACGACCCACGAAAGGCGAGTTCGGCCGCAGCCCAGGTGGAGCCATGGTGGGCGCGCAAGCACCCTGACACAGGGAGGCTGACATGAGACTCGTTCTGATCGCGCTCGCGCTGATACCCTGGGCGGTTCCGATCGCGGCGCAGCAGACGGCTCCACTGGAACCCACCACCTTCAATCCGAGTCCCGGCGTGAAGCTGGTGCCGTCTCCGCCCCCGAACCAGAAGGTGCAGGCCGATCGGGACGTTACCGTCGCGTGGATGAAGGCCATGCGCGAGAAGCACGAGGGCAAGTTCCCCGGCCCACCGCCGCGGCTGGCGAACGGCAGGCCGGACTTGAGCGGCACGTGGATTCCCATTGGCCGGCCTGAGAAACTCGAAATGACGCCGCTCGCGCTCGCGGAGCTGGATCGTCGGTACCGGACGAATAACAAGGACTTCCCGTATTCCGTCTGTCTGCCGCCGTTCCCGACGCCGACGGACTGGGGCTTCACCTGGGAAGTGCTGCACAGTCCGGAGCGGCTGGTCACGCTTCACGAGGACCCCCCGTATTACCGCCTCGTGTTCCTGGACGGACGTCCGCACCCTCCCGACGCGGACCCGACGTGGACGGGGCACTCGATCGGGCGGTGGGACGGCGACGCGTTGGCGGTGGAGTCGGTGGGCTTCAACGACAGGACGTACCTGGAAGCCTTCCTGCCGCACACGGACAAGCTGCGCATCCGGGAGCGGTGGACCCGCCCGACGATGGGCACGATGGTGGTGGAACGGACGTACGACGACCCCGACGTGTTCGTGACGCCGTACACGATCGTCTTCACGTTGTTCCTCGCGCCCGGCGAGGTGTTCCTGGAGAACATCTGCGAAAATAACAAGTTTCCGGAGCTGTCGCACGGGCAGAACCCGTGAGTGAGGAAGCCAATATGAGAGCTGACATGAGTCGTGAATCGCTTCAGTCCGAGCGCCTCTTCTACGTCATCGCCGCCTATTTGATGCTGGCGGCGACGCTGATCGGATTCCGCGAGTTCTACCTGCGCGGCCGCGGCTTCGGTGGCCCGATGAACAGCGACATTATGCCGCTCATCGTCACCCACGGGTTCGTCATGTCGGCCTGGATCGCGCTCTTCTGCGTGCAGAGCACGCTGATCCTGCGCGGGAACCGCCAACGGCACATGGTGATCGGCCCCTTGGGCGCGGTGCTTGCCGTCCTGGTCGTCGTGCTCGGCTCCAGCGTGGCGCTCTTCTCGGTGCGCTTCAATCCGAAGATCTACGAACCGCTCGGCGGGCCACAGTTCTCCCTGATGCTCATGCTCTCGGAGATGGTCCTGTTCGGCACGCTCGTGACCGTCGGGATCGTGAATCGGCGCCGGGCCGAAATCCATCGCCCGATGATGCTCCTGGGCACGATCGTCATCGTGTCCGGATCGCTGTTCCGGCTGCCGTATGTGCTGCCCTTGGGCATCCTGCCGCCGCTGTACTTCTACAACCCGGCGCTGCTCTTCGGCGCCTTGCTCTTTCTGCTGCATTGGGGGATGACGCGCACCATGAATCGGCCGTACCTCATCGCTACGCCACGGTCCTGATCGCGATCTTCGTTCTCGTCGGGCTCGGAAGCACCGGCGCCTGGACGCGGCTGGTCGATACGCTGGTCCTGTGAGTTAATCCGACGACGGAAAGGAGACGACCAACCATGCGGAAGCACGTGCTCGCATTCTTGCTCGCGCTGTCGTTCCCGCTCGCGGCCCAGGAGCCGTGGCAGCCGCCCCGCACCCCGGACGGCCAGCCGGACATGCAGGGGATCTGGCAGTTCGATGGCGGCGCGGCGGCGGCGGTGTCCGCGATGGTCAGCCTGGAGGGAGACCGGGGGCCGTTCGCGAAGGAACTGCTGCGGTGGTACGCGGTCGAGGAGAAAATCAGTGCGTTCAAGCCGAAGACGACGTCGTTCGTCGTGGACCCGCCGGACGGCGTCATTCCCTATCAGCCGTGGACGTCGGAGCGACGCCTGGCGCAGATGGAGAACACCACTCGGCCGACCAAGAGGGAGCACGTGGACCCGAACGCGCGCAGCCTGCTGACCGGCGTGCCCCGCATCAACAGCTACCCGACGCCCCTGCAGATCGTGCAGGTGCCCGGCGCCGTGCTGCTGCTCTACGAGAACAAGCACGCGTACCGCGTGGTCCCGCTGGACGGGCGCCCGCACGTCAGCTCGAGCATCAAGCTGTACCTGGGCGACTCGCGCGGACGGTGGGAGGGGAACACCCTCGTGGTGGACGTGACGAACCAGAACGGCCTGGCGTGGATCGACGCGCTCGGCTTCTCCAGCGACCAGCTCCATGTCGTGGAGCGGTGGACGATGGCCGTGCCGGACCGCATCGACTACCGCGCCACACTCACGGACCCGACGGTGTTCACCCGCCCCTGGACGCTCAGCTACAGCTTCGTGCGCGACAAGAGGGTGACCGAGCTCATGGAGAGCGCGGAGTTCGAGGGGAACCGAATCGTGGAGATGACCCTGGGCGGGGCGGGACGGTAGGATGGTCCATCAGGCCGGTCCGCTCGTCGACGGCGTGCAACGTTGCACACGCTGCGGACGCATCCTCGTCGACTACCGCAACGCGGCGGGGGTGGCGCGCGAGTCAGACGTCCCGCTGAGGGGGTGGGCCGAGGGCGCGAACATTGACGCCGGGGAATTCTGGTCGCGGGCGGTGCCGCATCCCACCGACGCCGCGGCGACGTGCAGACGCTGAACGAGGTGACCGATGCTGTTCCTGGCCGCGCCTGAGCAGGAGACGGTCGTGCTGGCCGTCACCGAGAAGGACGTCGACGAGCTGCGCTCCGGCATCATGCTGCCCTGCGGGCGCACCGACCAAGCTCTGCCGGTGAACTGACGATGTCCCTGACGGCTGGCACCCGGCTTGGCCCCTATGAAATCACCGCGCAGATCGGCGTGGGCGGGATGGGCGAAGTGTACCGCGCGACCGACACCAACCTGAAGCGCGCCGTCGCGATCAAAGTCTTACCGGCGTCGGTGGCCGCGGATAGGGAGCGCCTGGCGCGGTTCCAGCGTGAAGCCGAAGTGCTCGCCGCGTTGAACCATCCGAACATCGCCGCCATCTACGGGCTGGAGCGATCGGATGGCGCGACAGCTATTGTGATGGAACTCGTCGAAGGGTCGACGCTGGCCGACCGCATCGCGCAGGGACCAATCCCTGTCGATGAAGCCTTGCCGATCGCGAAGCAGATCGCCGAGGCGCTGGAAGCGGCGCACGAGCAGAGCATCATTCATCGCGACCTGAAGCCGGCGAACATCAAGCTGCGGCCCGATGGCGTCGTGAAGGTGCTCGACTTCGGGTTGGCTAAAGCGCTGGAGCCGACGTCGGTGGCCGGGATGGACGCGACAGCGGCACCCACGATCACATCGCCCGCGATGATGACTGGCGTCGGTGTACTGCTTGGGACGGCAGCTTACATGAGCCCTGAGCAGGCAAAGGGACGGCCCGCGGACAAGCGTGCGGACATTTGGGCGTTCGGGTGCGTGCTCTACGAGATGCTCACGGGCACGCGGGCGTTCGATGGCGAGGACATGACGGACGTGCTCGGGGCCGTGGCCCGCCTCGATCCGAACTGGGAGGCCGTGCCGCCCGGCGTCCCCCAGCCGATTCGTACGCTGCTGCACAGGTGCCTCGTCAAGGATCGCCGCGCACGGGTCGCTGACATCGCGGCGGTGCGGTTTGTCCTCGATCACCAGACGGACCCCACGGCCGCCGGCCTGGCGCCGCCCGCGGCTCCGCCGGCGCGCTCGTTCGTGCGGCGTCTCCAGATTCCAGCGACGGTCCTGGTCATCGGCGTGACGACGGCGGCGGCGATGGTCTTTTTCATTCCGCGTCCGACGCCGCAGCCGATGACGCGCTTCACGCTGTCGGCCTCGGGCAACGCGGCCGTGGCCATCGATCCCAACGATCGCGCCATCGCCATTGCGCCAGACGGGTCCAAGGTCGCGTACACGGGCGCGAGCGCCACCGTGTACGGAGCCGGCGTCCAGTCGTCGCTGTTCGTGCGGGCACTGGATCAACTCCAGCCAACGCTGCTAGCGGGTCCGGGAGGCGTGCGTGAGCCCTTTTTCTCACCGGATGGCGCATGGGTCGGCTTTTTCGACCCGGTAATACCGCTCAAAAAGGTGTCTGCGTCCGGCGGACCGCCCGTTCAACTCGCGACGCTCGATGCCCCATCGCGCGGTGCCACGTGGGGGCCGGACGACGCGATTATCTACGCCACCGTCAACCCGGAGACGGGCCTGCTGCGGATCTCGGCGAATGGCGGGGAACCGATCGTCCTGACCCGTCCGAATCCAGAGAAGGGTGAGCGCGATCACGTCTGGCCGCACATTCTGCCTGGAGGGCGCGCGGTCCTGTTCACGATCGTCCCGCCCGGTCCTATCGAGGACGCGCAGATTGCCGTGCTCGATCTGCGGAACGGCAGTTACAAGGTGGTATTGCGCGGCGGGAGCGACGCCCGCTATGTGGAGGGAGGGCACCTCGTGTACGGCCTCGCCGGCACGCTGCGCGCGGTGGCGTTCGACGTGGACCGTCTGGAGGTGCGCGGGACGCCGGTGCCGGTGCTCCAGCAGGTCGTCACCACGCCCACCACCGGCGCGGCGAACTTTGCGGTGGCCGCCAACGGGACCTTGGCCTACGTGTCCGGTAGCGGGCTGGGTGAGACCCGGACCCTCGTCTGGGTGGGCCGCGACGGCCATGAAGAGCCACTCAAAGTGCCGCCGCGGGCGTATGCCTCCGTGCGACTCTCGCCCGACGGCACCCGCATCGCCCTGGACGTGCGCGACGAGCAGAACGACATCTGGATCTGGGATCTGCAGCGCCAGACGATGACCCGGTTGACGTTCGACCCGAGCACGGACAATTCACCCACGTGGACGCCGGACGGACGCCGCATAGCGTTCATGTCGTCGCGTGACGGGGCACCGCGCCTGTATTGGCAGGCCGCGGATGGAACGGGCGCCGCCGAGCTCCTGGGCGATGTCCTCGGAGGACAGCCGGTTTCGTTCTCACCCGATGGCACGCGGCTGCTGTTTGGCCCGGACGACGTGGGGGTGCTCACCATCGATGGGCTACGCCGGATGGAGCCGCTCCTGAAGGGCGCGCGGAACGCGGAGATGTCGCCCGACGGGCGTTGGCTGGCCTATCAGTCGAGCGAGTCCGGCCGCGATGAGATCTACGTGCGCCCGTTTCCCAACGTCAACGATGGCAAGTGGCAGGTGTCCGCCGACGGCGGCACGCGGCCCCTCTGGGCGCGGGATGGCCGGGAGTTGTTCTATTACACGGCAGCGCGCGGGATGATCGCTGTGCCGATTCGTGCCGGGACGACGTTCGCAGCAGGCACGGCCGCGGGTGTGTTCGGCGGCCCGGCCTTTTCCGTTCCCACCGCCGGACGAACGTACGATGTGTCGGCTGACGGGCGGCGGTTTCTCATGATCAAGCAGGCACCACCGACGGGCGAGCGGAACGCCGCGCCCCTGCAACTCGTCGTCGTGCAGAACTGGTTCGAAGAGCTGAAGCGCCTCGTGCCGCCGAATTAGCGCGGCTCGCTCATCTCCTGGCCAGGCCCGCTCTCCCTCAAACGATCAGTCGATCGTCCGCCCGCTGTGTGACCGTGCGCCGCGCACCTTTCCTCGACGATTACGACGTGGGCAAGCGGCCGGACGGTACGTCGACACAGAGCGGCCGATGCTTCCGTTTGCCTGACGGCGCATTCGATCTCGTGCTGTGCTCACTTTCCTCTTTCTCTATTCCAGCCAGCTCGGCGAGGCGTTTCATCGTGCGGCGGTTCGCGAGAGGTGCCGCGTAGCCAGCCAGGTGAGCATCCTTCCCGCTGCTCGCGCTGGGCGGATCGCGATCGTCGTCCGTGGACCTGTGCGCGCAGGAAGCGCGCGACGCGAGCTATGACGGATCAATCGAGATAGTCCCGTACGATTTCAGCGCGGTGGCAACGAGATGATGCGCATCATGGTGGATTAGTCTCGTGGAGTTGACCACGCGCGAACACCTGTCGTCATCGGCGCGTTGGAAATCACCCCGGCGTTACGGGGGACTGACCGGGATCGGTGGGTTCGGTGGGGGCGATCGTTCCGCAAACCCCTAGCTTTCGCCGCTGCGCAGCTACTGCGGCGTTTGCAGACATTGGCTTTCGCCTCTTTCGCTGCGCTGTCTCAGAAAGAGTTCTTTTCGGGACGACTAGAAGATCGGCTTACCTCGGCTCTCGGAGCACGGTCCGTGACTTTAGCACGTGAGTGTTATCGAGCACGTGCGTCCATGATACCGAGACGGACCGGGATGATCGAATGATGGCCTGCGGCTGCTCGACCGACAGTTCGTCCGGTGGCGGGGCGCTGGTCGTGGGACGTGGGTGAGCTTCTTCTCCGTCTGGGGGATCGTTGAAATGGATCATGCGGTCGGGAGTCTCAAAGTTGAGGCCACCGCCGCAACAGCCGCAACGCATTGAAAGTACTCGGTCCTGCACGGGTACGGTGTCGGAATGCTGACCATCGAACGTCGGCGCGCTGGACAAGGGTGCCGAAATGGACCCGATCCATCTGTGTCCCTTTGCGGGGAGACGCCGTATCTACTCCCTGCCTCCCGATAACCTGACCAACTCGGCTTCTCTGCTCTCTGAACGTTGACGTGCCGGGCGACTACGTGCGTGGGCTTCAATTCAACACCTGATCCC
>JBOGIR010000230.1:0-6629 GCA_050742335.1 Vicinamibacterales bacterium
CTCAGAAATGTGGAAGAGTTTCCCTGAGGGTCAATCTTGCCGATGCGGCGATCCATGTAATCCCAGTAGAGCAGAGTCCCGTCCCGCATGGCGACGGGGCCATCCGTGTGCTTCAACCCGTCCACGATGACTTGAACTTTTGTTCCGCCCTTGACCACGCCAGGAATATCAGGCGCGATCGTGTCGGTAGCCGGCGGCGGGAGTGGAACCGCGGCTTCTTGAGCGAAAGCCGTGACCGCACAGAGAAGACCCACCACGACAACGAGCCTGGCCTTCGATTTCATACCATCCTCCCTAGTCCTAGTGTGAGCACCAACTCCGCCTCGATCCTGGCCATCAATCCGCGCTACGGGCCCCGCCGGGGAGCAGGTGCACACGATCCTCGCAACGGGCTGGTGAATTCGCGCTGCTGATCGATGTCTGATTACCTCACGCCGCTCGCGAACCCGTACTGGTTGTTCTCCTGGCAGATGTACTCGATCAGTTCGTCGCCGGGATTGCTGAGCGTCGCCTGAAACGTCACGGTAAACGGCTGCGAGAAGGCGCCAGGGTCGTCGAGGGTCACCTCGTGCACGAGATGGCCGGCGTCGACTCGCCTCCACCGCTCGATCGTGTGCAGCCGCTCGGTGTGCGGCGTGCCGCGGCGATCGAACCAGAACTTGTCGTTGAACCCGACCGTGTCGATGACGAGCGCATCGTTCTCGTACCACCCGATCGAGTGGCCGAACCACGTGGGGTCGAGCTCGGGGGGATGCGTGCGCCCGTCCATGAACACCTGCCGGTACATGCGCATCCATTCGGACAGGATGTACAGGTGCGTCGGCTTCTTGTGCGTGTAGTTCTGGATGAAGCGGAACGGATACGGGCTGGATCGCAGCACCCCCAACGGCAAACACCAGTTCGGAGGATCGTCTTCCGGCTTGAGCGCGGCCATGAGCGCCTTCGCCGACGGGAGCAGCGGCAGCACCTCGCCCGGCTTCAATCCCAGCCCGATGTCGGCTCCAAACGGGCTGTAGACCCAGATGCCGTCGCCGAGATCGATCGTTCCATCCGGCAACCGCGGCGGCGGACCGGTGGGGGCGGGCGGGCGCTGGACTTCCTGGCCCAAGGCATTGACGGGGCCCAGGACGCCGGCAGGATTCCCACCGCCGCCCTGCGTCTGCGCCACCACCAGTGGCCCCGCGAGCAACGGGATCGCGACTGCGACGATCAAGCCAACGACGAGCCGCTTACGCACGTTCACCTCCTTTACGGCTACAGATTCTACTCCCGGAGACTTGATGATCACGAAACACCGAGGCACAGAGGCACCGAGGCCGATCGTCAGCTCCAGAGGTAGATCTTAGGGTGCCCGCCTGCGCGCGAAGCGCCCCGGTGAGGCCTCGCCGCAGCCTTGGCGAACGCGGGGCCATCGCCGCGAGCGCGCTCGGTTCGTTCGCCGGGCGCCTGCCAGACTCCGGTATAGTGAGCGGTTGAATTCGGTTGAGCCAGATGCTCCGGAAGGATGTGCAGATATGAAGCAGCTCAATGTCGGAATTATCGGAACCGGGTGGTGTGGCGGCATTCGCGCGGTGGCGTCGGCCGCGAGCCCGTGGGTGAGGGAGCTCCATATTGCGGAGATCAAGGAAGACCGGCTGAGAGAAGTCGCCGGGATGGCCCACCCCGCCTTCGCCACGACCGACTACCGGCGGATCGTCGAGAACCCGTCGATCGACGCGGTGATGATCTCCACGACGCCCGAGCCAACCCACTACCCGATCGCGAAAGAGAGCCTCCTGGCGGGCAAGCACGTGCTCCTCGAAAAGCCGATCGCGCTCGAGCTCGCCGAGGCCGACGAGCTGATCGCGCTGTCGCGCGAGAAGAACGTCTCGTTCACGATCGGCTACTCCCAGCGCTTCAACCCGAAGTTCGCCTACGTGAAGCGCTCCATAGACGATGGCACGATCGGCGAGCCGGTGAGCGCGCTGGTCAGCCGCCACATCACGCGCAACCTCGGCAAGAAGATCAGCGGCCGCGTCAAGCTGTCGCCCGCAGCGATGGAAGCGACGCACGACATCGACTTCGTCCTGTGGTGCCTGGCGCCCCGCAAGCCGATCCGCGTCTACGCCCAGGAGGTCAAGAAGATCATGCAGGCGCAGTACAACGCCCCGGACTGCGTCTGGATCGTCGTCACCATGGACGATGGGACCGCGTTCACGATCGGCGCGGGCTGGGTGCTGCCGCCGGCCTACCCGAACTTCGCGTCCACCTGGATCGAGTTCGTCGGCACCGAAGGCGCCGTGATGGTGGACGACACCCATCGCGACGTCTACGTCACCACGATGAAGGACGGCATCCGGTTCCCGATCTCGTCGATGCCCGGCGAGAAAGTGAACCACGTCTACGCCGGCCCCATGGAAGCGGAAACGCTCCACTTCCTCGAATGCGTGGCCACCGGCAAGCAGCCGCTCGTGACCGCGGCGCACGCGCGGATGGTCATGCAACTGTACAAGGCTGCCGACCAGTCGGCGGAAACGAATCGACCCGTCGAGCTTCAGATCGCCGAGGTTCCCGACCTGGCGACGACGTCCGCGTAACCGTCACGGCGACGGAAGCTCCTAGTGTCGATTTTCAGATTGATCGATTGATGATTGTTGACGATTTCCGAATGACGATTGTCGAACTGATTGGCGATTGGAGGTCGTGGTCAATCGAAATTCAGTCGACAATCGAAAATCGTCATTCGACAACAGTCTTCACTCGACCACTCTACAATCTGCACTCATGACCACGGTGCTCGATACCGCTCGCGCAGGTCCCGACTCGCACGTCGAGACCGGCCACCACCGCGCGGCCGCCGCGCCCACGCGGACGCGCTGGTGGATGCTGGTGCTGTTCAGCCTGATGTACCTGATCGCGTATCTCGATCGGGGCATCATCTCGGTGGCGCAGCCCGAGATCCGCGCCGCCTTCGGGCTCTCGCTCGGACAGATGGGACTGGTGCTCGCGGCCTTCACGTGGGCCTACGCACTGGGCCAGGTGCCCGTCGGCTGGCTCGGCGACCGATTCGGCCCCAAGCGCGTGTTGAGCGTGCTGCTCGCGTGGACGTCGACGGCGGCCATGATGACGGGAGCGGCCACCGGCATGACGTCGCTCTTCGCGGCGCGCTTCCTGCTGGGCATCGGCGAGTCGGGTGCGTTCCCCGTCGCGAGCCGCGGCATGCAGCTGTGGTTCGCGCCGTCGGAGCGTGGCCGGATCCAGGGCATCACGCATTTCTTCAGCCGCTTTGCCGTGGCGATCACGCCGCTCACCGCTGGCGGTCTCGTGCTCGCCTACGGATGGCGCGTGATGTTCTACGTCTTCGGCGCCATCGGCTTCATCTGGGTGGCGGCGTTCTGGTGGCTCTACCGCGAACGGCCCGAGGATCACCCGCATGTCAACCGCGCCGAGCTCGCCGAGATCCGCGGCGTCGATCCCGACGGCAGCGTGAAGGCACTGAATCCTTCGCGGCCGAACACTCCGTGGCGGCAGATCCTGACGTCGCCGAACATGTGGTACATCGCGGCCGGCTACTGCTGCTTCTTTTTCGGGACGAACTTCTACCTCACGTGGTACCCGACGTACCTGCGCGAGTACCGCGGCCTGTCGCTGGCGGCGCTCGGGTTCTGGGGATCGATTCCGCTGGTCGCCGGCATGGCAGGCGACGTGGTGGGCGGCTGGATGTCCGACATCATCCTGAAGCGGACGGGAAGCGCCAAGCTGGCGCGGCGCGGCGTGGCTGCGCCCGGCTTCCTGCTGGCGGGCGCGTGTGTCGTCCCGGCGGCGATGGTGAGCGATACGACCCTGTCGATCCTGTTTCTCGCCACCTCCTTCTTCTTCCTCGAGTGGGTGATCGGTCCGGCGTGGGCCGTGCCGATGGACGTCGGCGGGCGCTTCAGCGGCACCGTCACCGGCGTCATGAACATGGCGGGCGCGATGGCGGCCTCCTTCACCGCCATCGTCTACGGATCGCTGTTCGGCCGCGGCTACTGGGTGGCGCCGTTTCTCGTGAGCGCCGGCGTGATGACGCTCGGGGCGCTCATCTGGATCTTCCTCATCGATCCCGACAAGACGGTCGTCGAGGCGTAGCCGAAAGACGGCAGTCCGCGGCGAGAAGCCCCGGCCGGGCCACAGAGGCACAGAGCCACAGAGAACACACTTATAAAACACTCCGTGTCTCTGTGTTCCGTAGCGCCTTCTCATCAGAACAGAGACAGGAGACCCGAAGGTCTCCGGCTACCAGCAATGGTAGCCGGAAGCCTTCAGGTTTCCGGTCCGATCAGAACGCGGTTTGGTCGTCCCGCCCAGCGAGTTACCACGCAAACCGCACGGCCAGCTCCGCCTGCTGGCGGTTGGAGGCCTGCAGGATGCGGCCGAACGCATTGGACAAGGCGTTGGTGTTCCAGGCGGCGTCCAGGTTGTCGGTGCCGAACACGTTGAACACCTGGCCGATCAGCTCGAGCTTTCGGTTGCCGCCAAGCGGGAACGCCTTGCTGACCCGCATATCGAAGCCCTGGTACTCGTTCACGTCAACCTGCGACGCCGCAATCGGTCCGAGCGCGTTCACCGCGCGCCATGCGTTGACCGCCTCCAGCATGCGTGCGTTGTCGCGCGTTCCCATCGTTCGCGTGGTCCCCGGCACGTAGTCGGTGACCAATGCGTCGCCATTCAGGTCTCTGCCGGCGATCGCGCTGAACGGCATCGTCGATCGCAGCGTCCACACGCCACCCAGGGTCACGTCGTACGGCAGCAGCACGGAGCCGCTCGCCACCAGGACGTGGCGGCGGTCGTTGGCGGCCGGGCCCCAGTCGAGCGCCGGGTCCTCCGCCTGCGTGATGCGTGACGAAATGCCCGGGGACGCCATGTTGCCGTCGCTCTTGGCGAGCGTATAGGAGAGCAGATACATGTACCGGTTGTCGAAGCGCTTGTCGAGGCGCACCATCAGCGCCTTGTACGTCAGTTCGCCGATGGACTGGTTCTGATCGATGCGCGCAAACTGCGGAAGCGGCCGCGGCCCCGTCGTCAAGTCGCTCCGCGGGTTGATGTCCACCGCGAGCGGAATCTTGCTCATCTTGTTATAGACCCCGTCCACGTGAATTCCCAGCGTGGGCGACAGCTCCTGCGAGAACCCTACCGTGGAAGCCTGCGACTGCACGTTCTCGAGATCGTTCTCCAGGATCGCGATGTTCTGCGGTGCCGTCGACGCAAACGTCTCTGGAGGCAGGCCCCTGTACGGATCCGGATAGGACGGGTTCGTGATGTTGATGTTCGGCTGGCGGAAGTTCGTCCACTCGCCCGCCGTCACGACCATATTCATCGGGTTGTAATAGACGCCGTAGCCCGCCCGCACGACCGACCGCCCCTCGTTCACATCCCAGGCGAGGCCGAGCCGCGGCCCGAAGTTGTTCTTGTCGCCGCGACGCTTGAAGTCCACGAACGGAATCTGCAGGTTCGTGCCGGTCGTCGGGAAGATCTCCTTGTCGTTGAGGTCGAGCTCCTGGCCGAACGCTTTGGCCTGGTACTCGTAGCGCAACCCGAGGCTCAGCGTGACGGTCGACACCGGCCTCCATTCGTCCTGGACGTAGACGTCCCAGTACTCGTTCGGTATGTACCGCCGGATGTTCCGCGCCACGGCGGTAAACAGCCTTGCGCCCTGCAGGTTCGGCATGATCGCGGGGTTCGTCGGGTCGAACGGCTGATCGAACGTAAAGGTCCACGCGCCGATGTTCGCTGGCACGTCCTGATTGGTGGGGATCTGCAGGTAGCCGCCCCCAACCTTCCACGTGTGCCTGCCAGCGGCGATCGACAGGTCATCCCTGATCTGCCGCTGGGTTTGAAGCGAGTAGTTGTTGCTGCTCGTCCCCCACACCAGGCTCGGGAAGTTGTACACCTGAGTGAGCGGCGCCGTCCGCGAAGGCGAGTTGTCGTACAGCTTCTCCTGCGGCCTGACACCGGGAGGGTGGGCACGGAAGTGGACGTTCGTCGCCTGGCCTCGGAGCTCGTTGAGAACCCGGGACGACAGCACCCAGGTATGTCCCCCGACCCACGAGTATCGTTTCTGCTGGATGCCGTTCCCCGAGAAGACCGCAAGCCTGCCCCCGCACCCCTCGCAGGTAAAGTCGGAATCCTGCCAGGCATACCGCCCGAAGGCTGTCTGTTGCGGGCTGATCTGCACGTCGCCCCGCGTGAAGACCATGTTGCTGTATTCCGGAGTCGGGAAAGTGCCCTCCACCGCGGAGTAGAACTCCGGTCGTCCCGTGGTCACCGTGGCGAACAGGTTGGTCCTAGTCCGTTCCGCCGTGGTGAAGAAGTGGACGCGATCCCGCACGATCGGGCCGCCGAGCGCCGCACCGAACTGGTGCCGGCGGAAGTCCGGCTTCGGCGTGCCGCTGGTGTCGTGCCGTTCCTGCTCGAACCGGTTCATCGTGTTGAGGCTCTTGTCGCGGAAGAACTCGAACACTTCACCGCTCCACAGGTTCGTCCCGCTCTTGGTCTCGAAGCTCACGACCCCGCCCGCCGTCCAGCCGTACTCGGCCGGGGCCTGGCTGACGTATACCTTGAACTCGCGGATGGCCGCCTGCGGAAGGTCCATCCGCGGCTCCCCCGTGTTG
>JBOGIR010000231.1:0-2861 GCA_050742335.1 Vicinamibacterales bacterium
TTCGGCAATCGTGAAATCGTCATTCGACAACAATCTACAATCGACCAATCTGAAATCTGCATTGGCCTCACGAGGGAGCGTCCGATATGCGAATCGCCGTGAAACACGTGATGAGCGCGGTTGCCACCGCCGCCATGATGGCCGGAGCGTTCCTCTGGACGACGCAAGCAGGACAGTCGCAGGGCGCCCAGCCGACGGCGCAGACACGTCGTACTGCCGACGGGAAGCCCGACTTCAGCGGCATCTGGCAGGCGAACGCCTCGGCATATTGGGACCTGCTGAGTCACGAAGCGCGTCCGATCGTGGCGCAACGCGGCGCGTACCCCGACGTGCCGGTGCTCGCCGCACCCGTCGTGGCGCTCGGCGCCATCGGTTGGATCCCGGCCGATGTCGGCGTGGTCGATGGCGACGAGATTCCCTATCAGCCGTGGGCCGCGGCGCGGCAGCGGGAGAACTTCGCCAACTGGCTCGATCGCGATCCCGAGCTTCGATGCTACCTGCCGGGCGTACCGCGGGCGATGTACCTGCCGCACAAGTTTCAGATCATCCAGGGCCCGGCGAAGATCATGATGGCCTTCGAGTTCAGGAACGCGGACCGCACGATACACCTGGATGAGGTGGTGCCGTACCCCGGCGACGCGTTCATGGGCCACTCCGTCGGCCGATGGGAAGGCGACACGCTCGTGGTCGACGTGACACGGTTCACGCCCTACACATGGTTCGATCGATCGGGCAACTTTCACAGCGACGCGCTGCGCGTCACCGAGCGGTACACGCCGCTCGGACCGAACGCCATCCAGTACGAGGCGAGAATCGAAGACGGGAAGGTCTTCACGCGTCCCTGGACGATCCGGCTGCCGCTCTATCGCCGACTCGAGCCGAACGCACGGCTGATTCCGTTCCGGTGCATGGAAATGGCCGAGGAAACCGCGCTCGGACATCTCCGCAAGGAGCCGCTGGTGAAGCGCTGGGAAGGCAAGACGATGATTATCGACGTCACCCGGCGAGTGCCGGCGTCGGAAGAGGAGTTGTACCAGCTCTACATATCCGGCAATCCACCGGAACAATAAGACTGGATCGTTCGGATCGTTCCTACTGCCTACTGCCTACCGCCTACTGCCTACTGCCTACTGCCTACTGCCTACTGTCCCCTGTCTCCTATCTACTGTTTCTCGATCGGCGCACCCGTGCCGGACGATCCAAGGAACAGCGTCCGGCCGTCGGGAAGCGTGAGGTCGCGGCCGTTGGCCCGTCGCGAGCCATCCTTGGCCCGGTATCCATCGACGACGATCTCCGTTCCCGGGAGCAGGGCTTCTTTCGTGAAGCCGCGGCGGAACAGCACGTTCGGTGTGCCGGCCTCAATCGCCCACTGCTCCACTTTGCCGTCCGCCAGCGGCACCTCGATGTGGATCCAGACATGAGGATTGACCCACTCCATCTTCCTCACGACCGCTCTGTCGAACCTCACAGGCTTGTTCGCGTCGAATTCGGCAGCAAAGGCGTGATGCGCCGACACCGGCACGGCTCCGGCGAGCAGCCACACACCGGCACCAACTGCAAACCCTGCTGCGAAAGCCGTTTTCAGCATCATTCCCTCCGTCTGAGTCGAACGGTTCATGCCCGTTGGGGGGCTCGATCCCTTTCGTAGTGTCCGCCTTCAGGCGGACCGTGACGCGTCCGGCTAAAGCCGGACACTACGTACGGCGACATCACGAACGAGACGGGCTAGGAATATCGCTGAACGGAATCGCCGTCAAGCACCGATTCGGCCTACGAAGACGGCAGTACCCGCAGCGCCGTTTTGTGCCAGAATTCTCCCCTCATCGATTACCTTCCATATTCCATAAGGAGGGAGCCGTGACACGCCTGCATCTGCGCCTGGCCGTCTTGACCGGAGCCATTGTCGCCGGAGTCTGTTCGATCTGGATGTCTCATTCAACTGTGTCGGCCCAGGGGGCGGCCGCCGCCCGCAGCTTGCCGATGTTCGAGGTGGACCGCACCTGGCCGAAGGTGCCTCCCAAGTGGAAGCTCGGGGATCCATCGAGCTTCGCCATCGACTCACAAGACAACGTCTGGGTGCTGCACCGGCCGCGAACGCTCCTCGAGCCGAAGGACGCCGCCATGGCGGCGCCGCCTGTCATCGTCTTCGACACGGCCGGCAACTTCGTCAAGGGCTGGGGCGGCGACGGCAGCGGGTATGAATGGCCGCAGCGCGAGCACGGCATTCACATCGACGCCAAGGGCTTCGTGTGGATCACCGGCAACAACTGCCCCACCAATGGCATCAAGAACCTCAAGCCTGTAGCCGACGATCAGATCCTGAAGTTCACGCAGGATGGCAAGTTCGTCAGGCAGATCGGCCGCAGCAACCAGAGCAAGGGCAATGCGGACACACAGAACGTGCACCGCGCGGCCGACGTGTGGCTGCACGCACCGACCAACGAGGCGTTCGTCGCCGACGGGTACGGAAACGACCGCGTCGTGGTGTTCGACGCCGATAGCGGCGCCTTCAAGCGGATGTGGGGCGCCTTTGGCAACAAGCCGGTTGACGACGACTCCTGTGAGGTCGTGACGCCGAAAGCGTTCCCGGCAGGGGCTGGCCCGCAGAATTTCAATATCGTCCACGCCCTCCGTGTGTCGAGCGACGGCATGGTGTATGTCGCCGACCGGGAGAACCGCCGGGTCCAGGTGTTCACGCCTCAGGGAAAGTTCGTCAACCAGATCATCAAGACCGACACGCCGTTTGCGCGCAACCTCGCGCTGTCCGCCGACCCGGCGCAGCAGTTCCTGTACGTCGGCAACGGCCCCGAGATTACTGTCGTCGAGCGCAAGTCGCTGCAGATCGTGGGCGCCATCAAGCC
>JBOGIR010000232.1:0-2348 GCA_050742335.1 Vicinamibacterales bacterium
TACACCAGAACGTCGCCGGTCGCCTCGCGCCGTCCCGTTTCACGCGCGAGAACCAGCCCTTTGCGCGGTTCGTCCACGACGCGGACATCTGGAACCTGCTGCGCGACAGCGCGCGTCGCGTCGGTGCTCGCATTGTTGATGACCAGGATTTCGTCAGGGAGCCGGGACTGGGCGAGGAGTGAATACAGGCAGGTCGAAATGTATTGAGCTTCGTTATGGGCACAGACAATGACGCTCAGTCTCGGCGCCATCGCTGTGCCTGTGGTGCTGTGTCACGCCGTGGTATACCCACGCGCATGCTGACAGGCTACGCCCTTCATGTGACGAGGCGATCTCGAACCTGAAACATGTCTGTAAAAAGGGGCGTTCTTGTCCCCGGGGGAACAGGCCGGAACGGGCCCTTTCTCGCCCCTCCACTCCCCCTCCCCCTTCCCCCTCGCCCCTTCTTGACCTAGCCGCGCCCGTCGATTAGGCTTCCCGCGTCGGCGGGTCCGTACCTTTTCCGCATTCATGATCCCCTCGAGCCGCCGGCGGTGCCACCTCTACGCGCTGCTCGGCTACGCGGCCATCGCGGTACTGTTCACGTGGCCGCTCGCGGCAAGTCTCGGCACACACCTGACCGGCTCGCCGGCCGGCGACACCGGCGTGTACGTCTGGAACCAGTGGGTCTTTCAGCAGGAGCTGCTGGTCAACCACAACTCGCCGTACTTCACCGACAAGATCTTCTCGCTGAGCGGCCGCGCCAATCTGAGCCTCCACAACTACACCGCGTTCCAGGACCTCGTGGCCCTCCCCTTCATCAACTGGCTCGGGGTGGTGGCCACATTCAACCTGGTCTACCTCCTGATGACCGTCCTGACGGGCTACGCGACGTTTCTGCTTACCCGCCACGTCACGGGCTCTGCGGTGGAATCGTGGCTCGCCGGCCTTCTGTTTGCGTGGAGCCCGATGCTCGTGACCCGCGGGGGAGGCCACTTCAGCCTCGTAGCGGCGGCACCGCTCGCGGTCTTTCTCCTGCTGCTCCTTCGAGCCGCCGAGCGGCAGCGCCTCCGCGACGCGGTGGCGCTCGGGGCGACGTGCTGGTGGGCGGCCAGCACGGACGCGTATTATGCCGTGTACTGCGTGATCATCGCCGGCGTCTTCATGCTCGGACGCGTCCTGACGATTCAGCGTCACCCGCGCCCGCGCCGGCTGCGTGCGGTTCCGTGGACGCTCGACGTCCTGCTCTTCTGTGTGGCGGGCCTGGTCGTTTCGATGATCGTCAGCGGCGGGTGGCAGCTTACGATCCTCGGCCGCGTGACGAGCGTCCGCAGCTTGTACACACCGATGCTCGTCCTGACGCTGCTGGCGTGCCTCCGCATCGCCTGGCCGTACCGGCCGAATGTCGTCGCGCCGCGCGGGGCGGCCGTGCTGCGTGTCGTGCGCCTTGGCACGGCGGCCGCCGTCGTCGCGGGCGCGCTGCTGTCGCCGGTGCTCTATGCCGTTGGGGTCAGGATCGCGGAGGGCAGGTGGGACGCGGAAACGATCTTCTGGCGGAGCAGCCCCAGAGGAGTCGACGCCGCCGCATTCGTGCTGCCCAATCCGAACCACCCGCTCGTGCCTGACGCCATCCGCGCATGGTTGACCGCACCGAGGGCGGACGCGTACTTCGAGAACGTGACGTCACTCACGTGGCTGGCACCCCTCGTCGTGTTCATCGCGTGGCGTACGGGATGGCGCATCCCTCGTTTCTGGGCCGGCCTGGGGTTGGTGTTCGGCGCGCTCGCCCTGGGGCCGTTCGTCCATCTGTTGGGCGTGAACACGCATGTGCCCGGTCCCTGGGCCTTTCTCCGCTACGTCCCCATCATCGGTCTGGCCCGCACGCCCGGGCGGTTCAGCGTCGTCGTCATGCTGGCGCTCGCCGTGCTGTTTGCGATGGGGTTGTGCTGGCTGGCCGGGCGATGGCCGCGACGACGGCGGGCGCTGCTCCTGGCGACAGGTGCGCTGCTCGTGTTCGAGTTGCTGCCCGCGCCGCGCCCGCTCTATTCCGCGGCGGTTCCACGGATCTACCATCACATCGCCGACGCACCCGGTGACCTCCGCGTGCTCGAACTTCCCACGGGCGTCCGCGATGGCACGCGGAGTTTCGGCAACTTCACGGCGCGAACGCAGTACTTTCAGACCGTGCACGGCAAACGGCTGATTGGCGGATACCTCTCGCGCGTGTCGCGGCGCCGGGTGACGGACGTGCATCGCGACCCGATGGTGGACGCGCTCATCTGGCTCAGTGAGGGAGGGCCGCTCGACGCGTCGCGGAGGCAATCGCTCGTCGAAGCGGGACCACCCTTCGTCGAGCGCGCCAGCGTGGG
>JBOGIR010000233.1:0-6070 GCA_050742335.1 Vicinamibacterales bacterium
GCCCATGGCAGCGGAAACAATAGTCCGACAGGACAGGACGGACGTCCCAGTTGTAATCGATCGGCCGTTCCAGCGCGGGGATCGTCGTGGGGGCAGCCGGCAACTGGCGAGCCGCGCCGTAGGCGAGGGCGCTGCCAAATACGACAGCGGCGATCACCAGAACAAGCCGGATTCTCATCCCTCGGCGTGCGGTCATGCGAGCAGACTCCACGGACGAAACGGAAGGCAGATAAATGCCGGAATTACGCTTACATAGCCGGCGACTGTAACACGAAATCGCCTGTGGTCGACGACGAGCACACGTCCCCGGTTGCGCGGCCGGTTCGGCCGCACACTGCTCGCCCCACCCGCTCTACTCGCACTACTGGCCCTGCATGTCACCGCGCCAGACTCGCGCGCCTTCGATGGGGAACGCACCCTCGTAGACCGTGCCGCCAGTCCCCAGCACGCCCCGCACCCGGTCGGCCAACTGCACAGCGGAATCGCAGTCGGCCACGATGCCGTACACAGCGGGGCCCCATGAACTCTGACCCACGCCGGACGCGCCCCATTCGGACATGCGACGCACCAGCTCTTCGCTGAGGCCCGGCGCGAACGTGCCTCCCTGCACCGGCGCGAACCAGCGCCCCGTGATCTCCTGGACCGCAGTGAGCGCCGCGCCGAACCCTTCGATGTCTGCGTCGGCGAGCGCCGGCAGCAACGACATGAGCACAAGGTGCGCCACGTGTTCGACCTCATGCTCGGGCGGTGCCTCGAGCCGATCGAATGCGGCGGCCTCCGACTCTCCGTTGAACCCGGACGTCCCGTCGGGCACCGCGACAACGCAGCGCCACGCGGGCGGGAACGGCAGGCGTGCCAGGAGCGGGCCGCAGTCCTCGCGCTCGGGCAGGCGTCCTCCCTCGACGACGAGACCGCCGCCGGCAAAGGTCCACGTGCCGACAGCGGATCGCTGCCCGCGCCCCACAGCGCGCGCGAGTGCGGGTGGGTCCGTGTCGATGCCATGCAGTGTGGCAAGCGCGCGTGCCACCGCCATGGCGAGCTGGGTGCCCGAGCCGAGTCCCACGTGTCGCGGCAGCGCCCGATGCACGCGCAGCCTCGCCCCACCGCCAATCCCATGGTGCGCGAGAAACCGCGCCGCAAATGCGGCGGCGCGCTCCGCGTCCTCTCCTTCAGCCTGGAGCACGTCGGCGGCCGAGGCTGACAGAAGCAGCGTTGGCGCCGGCGCGGCGGTGCCGATGCCGCCGAACCACCGCCCACGCGCGCCGCGCAGATCGAGCACGCCGAGGTGAAGCCTGGCGGCCGTTTCGACGAAGACAGCGTCAGCCCCAGACCGCTGCGTCATGCGGTATGGGTGGGGAGGGGCGGCGCGGTGCGGATGTACTCGGCGAGCAGCGCCATCGCCTCGACCTCGTTGGGCCCCGCGGTCTTGTCCACGATGACCTGGAGGCGCGCCAGTTCGCTTTCGACGAAGGGACGCGGCAGCAGATGAAGGCGCGTCGCGTAGATGGCTGCTTCGAGCACCGCGTGGCACGCGCGGTTGAACCCGACGAACTCGCGCCGCATGCCACGATGCACGACCTCGGTTTCGATACGCGACCGCGGCGGCGTGCTCTCGACGGACCGCACGCTGACCTCCCGCCAGGAGCAGCAATCCGCCAGCACCACGCCGCGGACAACCTCAGCCCGAACCGTCGGGTATTGCGGGCTCGAAATGGCGGCGCGGGCGAACACGCGCACGTCGTCGGTGAGGTTCACGACCGCCGCGCGGGTTGCCAGCAGGTTCCGGTAGGTCGTCGTCTCCAGAAACGGCTTCAGTACGATCACGTGGTCGCCCCACTCGACACCCATCGGCGCCACGTTCACGGCGCCGCCTTCAGCCATGCTGGTGACGATCGTCTCGATGATCATCCACGAAGTGCCGGCGGCCGTCTCTCGACATTCCGGCTCCGGGTCCGACCAGGACACGCCGCCTCCCGCACTGAAGTATACGCGGCCTCGGCGAGCCGCCGCGGCGCAGGTCGCAATGGGCGCATCGAGCTCGCCGCCGAGCCTCCGAGAAGAGCTTCTGGGGCCGCCCCCGCGCTCTTCAATGACTGTCTCGCGAGTCCCGCGGCGACGATGGCATCGTCGTCGTATGGAGTCACAAGTGATCCGTGCGAGGCAACCCCTTCGCCTTCCCATTGTGCTCAGCCGGGAGGAGGTGTCGATGGACCGTCGACAGCCGCCATGACGGCGGCTATCGCAGACGCCGGCACCGCACAACCGCGCGGCCAACTGCGGCAACAGTGGGATCGTGTTTACCGTGCTGCTGTCCGCGGGTCAGCGGGTTATGGGCCGAAGGTACGATCTTCGCTGGCCGGGATAGCCGTTCGCGCTGGCTACAGGTTGGACGGTTCAATCAATACTAGTTGGACCGTCGGAACCCAACGATTGACACCGCGACATATATGCATATAATACATATGTGTCGGCGGTTTGGGATCCGAAGAAGCTGAGACCAATTTCCGCAAGCATGGCGTGCGCTTCTCAGACGCAGAAGGCGCGCTCCTTGATCCCAATGCCATCACGACCGACGACTCGTCCGAGGATGAACGACGATTCGTTTCGATCGGCCTCGATGTCGTAGCTAGAATCGTCGTCGTCGTGTACACCTATCGTGGCGAGGATGTGCGTCTGATCTCAGCGCGGCTGGCGAGTTCGAACGAAAGACACCAATATGAAAAAGGAATACGACTTCAGCAAAGGCAGGCGCGGGCCAGTGATTCGTCAGCGGGGAAAGACCCGGATCACGATCCACCTCGACGACGACGTGCTCGAGGCATTTCGAGAGCGCGCGGACGCCGAAGGTCGGGGCTACCAGACGATGATCAATGAGGCGCTTCGCGAACATCTCGGACAGTCCGGAAACCGTGTCGATGCTGACACGATCCGTCGAATCGTTCGAGAAGAACTCCGGAAAACGGGATGACGCGCGTCGCAGGCCGTACTCGACGAAGCCTCGCGCGGAAACACCGAGGCTGCGGCCCGACGGATGGCCTTTCTTGCGAAGATCCCGGTTCTCACCGTAAGCGACGAAGTCATCCAATTCGCCGAACGGCTGGTTGAGACGGGCGTGGTTCCCGCCAAGGTGCGTTCCGATGGCGTCCATAATGACCCCATCGTTGAGGAAGTTCGGGCAATTCGCGCGGCAATCGCGAAAGAACACGGAAAGCTGGTTCGACCTGGTCCTCTCAACTATCAGTCCGTCGCGGGCGCTTCGACGGCCGGGTCAGGCGCACGTGTTCCGACTTTTCGTCGTCTGCAGGGGTCAGGTATCCCCACGCCAGCGCTCCCTCCTGACGGTACGTCTTGCCGAGGGTCACGGCGAGGCTGGCGCGCGCCAGCTCTTTGCCCAGGTAGAACGCATGGGCCGCGTCCTCTACCCCGAGCTGCGCAAAGATGGCTTGAATGTTCGTGCCGCGGATGAACAGCTCGTTGTTGAGTACCGTGATCGCCTCGCCGTCGGCGAAGATCCGGAAGTTCGGATCGGTGATCGCGGCCTGCAGCGCCCGCAGCTCCTCTTCGCTGTAGGCGAGTACCACCGGATCCTTCACGGTGACGAGACGCTCGTCGACACCTTTCGGGACAGTCTGTCGCGTCACGGCGTAATGCATGAGCCGCCGCGCGACGTCGATCTCGCGCACGGCGCCGCGCGCCCAGGGGATCACTTCGGTCGTGAGGACGGCACGGATCCGCAGCTCCTGGCAAATGGCCACGAGCACGGCGTTCACCCCCGTGCTGTCGGCGGCAGTCAGCTCGGTGAGGTTACCGATGCCCATCAACATTTCCGCCTGGGGGTAGCGCCTCCGCACCTCGGCGTACCGTTCGAGCGACGCCATGAAGCCATGGCCGATCGGCTCCAGGATGGGATCGATCAGGTACGCGACACCCGCCGCCTCCAGCCGCGCGAGCGTTGGTTCGAGCGTGTCGAGCGTGCCGCCGAGTTCAGGAACGACGACCACCCGCGCGCCGGTCCCGGTGAGATCGTTCACGACGTCGAGGTTGGAGCCGTTGACGCTCAGCACCAGCTCGACGCCGGCGGCCACGGCGGCCCGGATCTCGCCGGGATCGAATGTGTCGATGCTCACGCGCATCCCGGCAGAGGTGAGATCGCCGACGACGTCGGCCAGCGCTGGAAACGCCAGGCCAGGTGTGCAGCCGATATCGATGACGTCGGCGCCGGAGGCGTGGAAGTAATCGGCCTGCCGCCGAATGACCTCTCTCGGCAGCCGGGGTGCATTGTTGATCTCGGCCAGTATTTCGATATCCCACGCGCCGTAGTCGCGCGAGGCGGCCGCCGCGCCGAAATAGCGCGGGATCTCGCGCAGATCCTTCGGCCCCTTTTCCACTCGCACGCCGACCCTGTCGCCAATCTCCCCTGGATCGCCCTCGCACAGTCCCGGAATGAGCACGAGGTCGGTTCCCGCCGGCACCTCGAGGGTACGAGCAATCCACCCGGTGGTCATCAGCGCGGCGACCGTGATCTTCAGGGACGCCACGTCGTACGCGAACGACGGCGCCATCTCCGCCAGCACGCGCCGCAGCGCCGGCTCGGCCAGTCGCCCCGTGACGAACAACACGCGGCCGGGTACGGTGGGACCGCTGTACGGTTCCACGCCAAGGACGGAGTCCCTGGCCGCTTCCCTCTCCGCCATCAGCGCGGATCGCCGCTGCGCACGAACTTGTTCGGTGTGCCTTCGAGCGCGCCGCCGGCGGGCGGCCGCCAGAGGACGATGTCCTCGATCCGGCGGGCGAGCTCGAAGTCCTTGTCCGTGATCCCGCCGGCGCTGTGCGTCATCAGCTTGACCGTCACCCGCGCCCACGTCACCGTGAGGTCCGGGTGATGGTAGGCCGCTTCGGACAGATAACCGATCGCGTTCACCAGCATGAGCGTGGTCGGCCATCCGTCGGTCTTGTACACACGGCGAATCCACCCGTCCTCGAAGTACCACCCGGGCAACGCGCTCAAGCGTTCCGCAATCTGCGCTTCGCTATAAGTCGGCTCTTTTTCTGGCATGGCGATATAACTCCCACCTACCCCTACCCCAGCCCTCGACCTCCAACCTGCGGGTCGCCGCAACACGTCGTCGCGCTGGAAATCGCCGGTCGGGAGGTCGCGTGGTCACATGACAACCCCGCCACCAACCAGGATCGTCTGCCCGGTGAGGAACGCGGCGGCCGGCGAGGCCAGGAACACCGCGGCGCCGGCCACGTCCTCCGGCGTGCCCCACCGCTTCAGCGGCGCCGATTCGCCGACCTCGCGGCGCCTCGACTCGGGAAGATTCGCCGCAAATGAGGTGTCGATCCAACCCGGGGCGATCACGTTGACCCGCACACGCGGCGCCACCGATCGCGCGAGCGACTTGCTGAATGCAAGAACACCGCCCTTGGCAGCAGCAAAGAGCTCGGGGTTGCGCCCGGCCATCCCGGTGAACACGTGGTCCCAGCTCATGTTGATGATGACGCCCCCCTCGTCTTGGGCGCCGAGCATGTCGGCCGCTTCCCAGGAGGCCAGCATGGTGCCGCGGAGGTCCACTGCGAGCAGCAGATCCAGCTTCTCGACAAGACCGAGCGAGGCTCCGGGACCCGTGAGGATGTCGGCACCGGCGTTGTTCACCCAGACGTCCAGCCGTCCGAGCGCATCACGCGCCGCGGGACCGAGCGCGCGCAGCGACAGCGTATCGGTAATGTCGGCCTGGAAGACCTCGGCTCGACAACCGCCCGCCTCGATCTTGCGGGCGACGTCCCGCGCGCCCTGCTCGTTGGTGCGATAGGTGAGCGCGACATCGGCACCCGCGCGGGCAGCCGCCACGGCGATGGCGCGGCCGATGCCGCTCGAGGCACCGGTGACGAGGACGGCGCGGCCTGTTAACGGAGAGGTGACAACGTCGGCCATCGAAGTTCCGGGCGCACGATCGTGGATAACGCAGCGCGCCGGGCGACGGTCATAGTAACCTGCTTCCCATGCGACTGCTCGTCAGCGTCGCCACTCCCGAGGACGCGTCCGCGGCGCTGGCGGGCGGTGCCGACG
>JBOGIR010000234.1:0-33329 GCA_050742335.1 Vicinamibacterales bacterium
GGGTTGTTGATGATTTCGATCGCTTCGATGTTCGCGGCCGACACGGCATCAAGGCCGCGCTGGCTGCCGAAACCGGTCAGGCTCGACTGCCTCCCATCGATCAGAATGGCGACCTTGTCGCTCCCCCTCAGGGCGACGTGCCCTTCCTCGTCGATGGTGACGCCCGGCAGACTCTTCATCGCATCGAGGACCGTTCCCGTCGACTGCGACGGACCGTCGTCCATCCTGAAGACCTGTGTATCGATGCCTGCGAGCCTGATGGTGTCCGCGGTCACCGTCACTTCTTCCTTGAAGCCCTCGATCCGCGGCAGCCGGATGTCCCCGAGGTTATAGGTGTTGTTGAGCGGGCTCACTACGACATCCGTTTCGGCTTCGAGGAAGCCGGGGAACGTCACTCGGAACCTGTACGTGCCCGGCGTCAGCCCCTGGACGACGAAGCGACCGTCTTCACCCGTGAGTGCACCCGACAGGCTCGTGCCGGTCGCCGCGTTTTCGATCACCACGGTGGCGTAGCCAAGCGGCGTCTCGTCCGCCATATTGAGCACGCGGCCGGCGACCGTTGCGCTGCCCTGAGCAGATGCCTCCGACGGCAGCAACGCGAGTATGAGCAGGAGGAAAAGGGCAAGGTGAGACATGTTCCCTACCCTAGGGGGAGGCTCCGTCGGCGGTCAACTGTCTGAACGTTCAGGATTCTCGGGCCGGTAGGGCCCTCGGCAGAACGATTCGAAACGTCGAACCCACGCCTTCCGCACTCGCGACTTCGACAGCTCCACCGTGCGCCTCAACGCTCCAGCGCGTCATGGCCAATCCAAGCCCGGCGCCGCCGAGCGCGCTCGAGCGAGCAGGATCGACTCGGTAGAAGCGCTCGAAGAGACGCCTGTGGTGCTCGGGAGCAATGCCGGGGCCGCGATCCTGCACCTCGATTGTTACAGATGCGGGGTCACCGAAGGCCCGAACGCCGACAGGACTCGAGGGTGGTCCGTACCGAATGGCGTTGTGCAGAAGGTTCGCAATCGCAATGCGCAGAACAGTCGGGTCTACTCCGGCACTCCCCGCGGAACAATCGAGGAGCAGGCGCTGGCCCTTTTCCTGCGCGAGCACGTCGCACTCCTTCGCGACGTCCGCGACTAGCCGGTCTACATCGACTGATCGGGGGGCGAAAGGAATAGCACCAGCGTCGGCCTGCGCGAGCAGCAGCATCACGTCTAGTAGCCGCGACAGCTGCTCGGCGTCCTCGATCATGTCAGCGATAGCCTCGCGGTACCGCTCGTCGCCGCGGCTGGCGGTGAGCGCGGCCTGCCCGGTGCTGCGAAGCGCGGTCAGTGGCGTCCGCAGCTCGTGTGACGCGTTGGCCGTAAATCGGCGCATCCGCTCAAAGGATTCCTCGAGCTTCGCGAGCGTCGCATTGAACGCCCGCGCGATCTGGCCGACCTCATCACTAGGACTCGCGACGGGCAGCCTGACGTTCAGGCGTTCCGCCGTAATCTGGTTGGCCGCCGATACCAGGCGATCGACAGGCTGGAGCGTTCTCCGTACTAGGTGATACCCGCCCAGCACCGCGACGCCCACCACGAGCGGCGCTGCGAGCCCGATCAGCCAAAAGAACTCCATGAGTTCCTGCTCGACGCGAGCCTCGGAGGTGAGCACGCGGACGATCACCGGATGACCTGCGATCCGCCCTGACTCTTCCTTGACGCGGACCCGAAGGTCGTTCTCGATGTTCAGCGAAATCGCCCTGTCTGATGGTGGCCGCGCCAATGCCGGAACAGGAGTTGCCGCCGCGACATCGGACGCAAACAGCAAGCGGCCATCAGGACTCCACACCTGCATCCACCGGTAATCGTCTTCATCCAGGACAGGTTGGTCATGCGAGGAACGGACTCCCTCCGGCGTCCAGAACGGCTGGAGTAATCCCTCGAGTGTCTCGATGTCGTTGTGGAGCCGCTCGTCGAGTTCATGCCAGAGAACTTGGCGCAACGACACGTAGGCTACGCCGCTGTAGAGGGCAAGCGCGGCCACAAGCACGACGGTCAACCAGACCGCGAGCTTGCCGCGCAGCGTCGACGGAAGGTGCGGCAAGCTCACGTCTGATCGCCCGCCCCAATCATGAAGCCTAGACCTCGCACGGTATGAATGAGCCGCGGCGTGAAATCCGAGTCAATCTTCCGCCGCAGACGCCCGACATGAACGTCGATCACGTTGTCGAGCGGCGTTCCTCGCGACAACGCGTCCCAGACGTGCTGGCCGAGCATCTCGCGGGATACCACCTTGCCGGCATGGCTCATCAAGTAGGCCAGCAACTCGAACTCTTTCGGGGCGAGGTCGATGAGCCGCCCTCCCCGCGTGGCGCGTCGCGAAATGAGGTCGATCTCGAGGTCCGCGACGCGCAGGCGGGTGCCGGCCACCGAGCGTGTGCGGTTCAGCAGCGCGCGAACTCTGGCGAGCAGCTCCGGAAGCGCGAATGGCTTGGCAAGATAATCATCCGCCCCCTGCTCGAAACCGCGAAGGCGGTCACTTAACTCGCCGCGCGCCGTGAGCATCAAGATGGGCGTTCCAATCCCCTTCTTGCGCATCTCGGTCAGGATGTCGAAGCCGCTCACGCCCGGCAACATCACGTCCAGTATGACGAGGTCGTAGGCGCCCTTGCAGGCCAGCGACATCCCTTCATCGCCCGATTCGGCCAGCCGCACGGTGTAGCCCTCGGTGGCGAGGCCGCCCTCGATACTCTTGGCGACGTGCGGGTGATCCTCGACAACCAGCACGGAAAGCGGCGCCGGGCCCATGCGGTCGTCAACCCCCGGGTGTCGCCGCGCACTGCACCACCTCAGCGCGCATACCGCCGACTCAGGTCCCGAGGAATCAAGGTGTTCGTACCACCTTGAGCACCATCGGTCGCAGGCGCATACCGACCGAGCATTGGCGCCACGAGCGCCTCATCGTCGCCATGAGCGAAGACGGGGAACATTCTGGATTCTGGCGTACGCCGATTACCGAGATGTCTCTGGCGACTGTCATGGTTCTGGATACGGTTCGCCGCTACGTCCCCGGAGCCGCCGCGAACAATTTGATTCTTAGAAGCACAGCGGCGTACAAACCTACAACCGGCACTTGCAGGCGGTCTGATCTGATCGTTTGGAGCGTCCATGGACCCTATCGTCAGTCGTTGTTGTCGCGCTAACCGGCCGCGTTAGCTGTACGCAGTACCGAGACGCATACCTCGCTCATAAGCGCGCCTCGATATCTCCATGCCGACCATATTACGCGACCGGCAACTCTCGCAAATGGCCGGACGGCGAGTGAACTTCGTAATGCCCGCCCGCGAGTGTCACCGCGTCTTGCTTCGTCACAACGGTACGAAATTCGAGTGCAGGTAAATGGCCCACGGCCGCCGTTTGCAGCGTTGGCCGCGCATTTGCGGGGCGCGGGCGGCGATTTCGACTCCCGCGGCGACAGCACCTCGTGGGATGAATGGGCAGTGGAAAGAGCTAACGGTTGAGCGGTGTGCGCCTCCCTTCGGAACGCGTCGACATTGATTCGGGCTCGGATGCACGGCTTGTGTTGGAGGTCGTCGCGTCGTCACATTTGCTTGCACAACGCGCAGCAGAGTTTCTCCGAGACAGCACGAACGGTCGACTGATCGAAGAGTAAACCGCGACGACGCGAAACCGATCACTCTTAATTACGTCTTAGAGAGCGCGCGGAGCCATGCTAAATATGGCATAATCGTTGCTGATGACCCCTTGCGCCTCTGAAGCCAAATCGTCTGGCTGGGCGATTCACTTCGGGCGTTGAAGGCGTTCCCCGCGAGCGTCCAGGACGAGGTGGGCTACGCTCTCTACCTCGCGCAACGCGGCGGGAAGCATGTATCGGCAAAGCCGCTGAAGGGCCTCGGCCCTGGCGTCCTCGAGGTCGTGTCGGACCACCGCGGCGACACGTTCCGGGCGGTGTACACGGTGCGCCTCGCAGACCGGGTGTTCGTGCTGCATGCCTTTCAGAAGAAGTCGAAGCACGGCATTGCGACGCCGCAGGCCGACATCGAGTTGATCAAACGGCGCCTGAAGCAGGCGGTCGAGCTCAGCCAGGCGAAGGAGTGAAGAGGATGGCACAGAAGGACTACATCGTGGGGAGCGGCAACGTGTTTGAGGACCTCGGACGTCCGCGCCCGGCGGAGGCGCTCGCCAAGGCCGAACTGGCCCGGAAGATCGGCGGGCTGATCGCGAAGCGAGGTCTGACCCAAACCGCCGCCGCGGAGATCCTCCAGATCGACCAGCCGAAGGTGTCCGCGCTGACTCGCGGTCGGCTTGCCGGGTTCTCGCTCGACCGGCTCGTCCGGTTCCTTGTGCTGCTTGGGAGCGACGTCGAGATCGTCGTGAAGCCGCGGGCGAGAGCGACAGGCCGAGCCCGGGTGATGGTCCCCTGAGGGCAATGGCCCGGTACCGTTCCACGTGCTCAATACGTGTCTCTACCCGGGCTTTCGTGCGGATCTGGCGGATCGTGAGGAAGCTGGAATCCGTCAAGTTCTTTGTTTTCAATACTCGGCGGTGGTTCGAATCCCACCCTCTCCGCCACCCATCGATCCTTTATTTTCAATAAGTTGGCCGGCCACGTGGGTTTCCACCGGGCAATGCGTCTTTTTTCGCCAATAAATTCGGCCTCTAACTCAGTGACCTCCGGGTTGTCTGGTGGCCCGAATCCGACAGCACGGGATCTTCACGCCAGCGGCTTGCGTCACGCGGCTCGCGTCTTCAGCTGGCCTCTGGTGCGATGATCCCTATTCCTGCTTCACGCCGATGACCGGCAGCCCGTGAGCGCGCGAGGCAAGCGCGAGCGCGCCATCGTAAGTGGCCATGGTCAAGTCCTCCTGCGTCATGTCTTTCCACAAGAGCGCCGTGGCCAAGTGGATGGCGTCGAGGGTCCCGATCTCAGTGGGCATCGGCTGCGAAGCTCGGTCCAACACCATCGCGTCGATCTCCACGATTTCGAGCGATGCAATCAGTTCCAGGATCTTGGCACGACGGCGAGCAATTTCGGCATCGTCCAGCGTGACGCGCAGGCGAAGGCGATCGAGCGTCCGCAGGCTCTCGGTCGTAATCAGCGCGCTTGACACGCCCCGTTCGATCCGCGACCACTCCGGCAGTGCGTCCGGCTGCCCGAGAGCCACGCGGAGCAGCGCCGATGCATCCACGTACGCGATCACCGATGTCCTTGGCGCTCCTCGAGCAGGAGCTGGACGACATCCACGTGCAGCTTCAGCGGCTTCGGCCGGCGAACACGATTGAGGGGCGGGGCCGCTGGTCCAGGCTTTCGGACACGCAGGGCTGGTCGCTCGCGGAATGGGACGATCTGGGCGACGGGCGTGTCGCGATCGAGCACGGCGATGGTCTCACCCTGGCGTACTGTCCGTAGGTACTCGCTCAGTCGCGCTTTGAGTTCAGCAATGCGCACTTGCTTCATGACCATATTATGACTATAAATGGTCATTACAGCAAGTTGACATCCTCTGGCTTCGGCGATCATCCGCGGGGTTGGTCGAACGCGAACCTCAGCCGTGCGGGCAATGGCGGGCAAGGTGCCACGGCAACGCTGGCATTCTCGGCATCCCTGGCACTGTGGAATCTGTAACTTACAGAATCTAAGTGATTGGGCGACGCCGACCAGCCGTGAAACGGGTACTCGAGCTCGCCGGCGCGTAGAGAACTGCGGAGGGACCTGCCGCCGGAGAGTGGTGAAGGACTGGCGAGTGCTGGCGCCGTACTCGTGGGCGGCTAGGGCCACTGGCCCGGCGCGATGTGAAACGTCACGGGATGAGCGTCGATCACGACAGCACCCTCTCCATTGCCGAGGTCATCAGCGGACGGCCGCAGTTCCGGCCCGCCCCGGTGCACACCCGGCGTATCTCGCCGGCCAGCTCGTTCGCGCCACCTGGTAGTCGCGCCGGCTCGCGCCTGCAGCGGGGCGCCGGCGCGGTGCCTGTTCGTGTGGTGGCGTCACGCCTGGATTGACCGAGGTTGACGTTTCCAGTTATCGTCCCTTTTATGCAGTATTTTCGTCATCGCCATGCGGCCGCCGCCGTCGTGCTGGTCGCCGCGTCTCTGCTCGCCGGCTGCGCGGCGCCGGCTCCCGAGCAGCCGCCGCCTGCGGACCCCCCCTACCGTCCCGTCGCGTCGATCCGGGAGGTCATGAACAGCGTGATCGATCCCTCCGTAGACGTGGTGTGGAACTCGGTGAAGACCGTCATTGACGACGGACGCATGACCGATCACGCCCCTGCCGCCGACGAAGACTGGGCCGAGGTGCGCCGCCACGCGCTGATCGTCAGTGAAGCGGCCAACCTCCTGTTGATGCACAATCGCCAGGTCGCGCCGCCGGGCGCCCCGTCCTTGGCGCCGGGCGTCGAGTTGGCGCCCGAGGAGATTCGCTCGCTGATCGACAAGAATCGCGACGGCTGGAACTTTTACGTGCAACAGCTCCAGGACTCGTTGAAGCCGGCGCTGGCCGCGATCGATGCGAAGGATCCGCAGGCGCTGTTCGCCGCCGGGGAGCAGATCGACACGACGTGCGAGAATTGCCATCAGGTGTTCTGGTTTCCGAACCCCGTGGCATCGGCTCGCTGACGCATCGGCATGTGATCTTGACCGGAGGCATTGATGAAGACGGGGATTGTTCTCGCTTTGCTCGCCGCTGGAGCACTCTGCGCCGTCCAGCCGGCACTAGCGCATCATCCGTTCGCGGCAGAGTACGATGTCAACAAGCCGGTGACGCTGACGGGGATCCTGTCCAGAATGGAGTGGGTGAACCCGCACGGCTGGATCTACATAGACGTCAAGCAGCCGGACGGCACCGTCAAGCAGTGGACGGTCGAGACCTCGGGTCCGGGCCAGATGAACCGCCGCGGGCTGAAAAAGACCGACACGGTCGACGGCATGTCCCTCGTGATAAAGGGGTATCAGAGCAGGAAGGATCCGGCGCTCGCCAACGGCCGGACGCTGGTGCTGGCCGACGGACGCAGCTTCTACATCGGCGCGGTCGGCGGGCCGAACGACGGCGCCGATCGCTGAGGCACCGGACACCGGCCTCGCGATGCCCTCGATCCTCCCCGCCCTCGAGTGGCTCGAAGGGCTCGCCTGGACGACGGCGATCCGCGAGTCCGCCTGGGGTTACCCGATCATCGAGACGGCGCACGTCGCCAGCATGGCCGCCTTCGCCGGTCTCGTGTTCATGATGGATCTGCGGCTCGTGGGCCTGGCGTTCACGGACGCGCCGCTGACGCAGATCCAGCGGCGGCTCTTCCCGTGGCAGATGGCCGGCCTCGTCCCGAGCACTGCCACCGGACTCCTCCTCTGCTGCGTGGATCCGCTGCGCTATTACGGAAACGTGTTCTTTCGCGTCAAGCTCGTGCTGCTCGCGCTGGCGGCGGTCAACGCGCTGGCCTTTCACGTGCGGACCTATCAGAAGGCCAGGCGGTGGGAAGAGGATCCGCAAGTCACCGCGATGGCGCGGCTGGCCGGCGCCGTCTCGCTGCTGCTCTGGTCCGCGATCATCGTCTCGGGGCGGCTCATCGCCTTTAACTGATTCGACTGAAGGCGCCGATTGTTCCTGCTGCCGTTCCTCGAATGGTGCGAAGGCCTGGCGATGAGCCAGGCATACCGCGAATCGCTCTGGCTGTTCACGCTGACGCAGTCTCTGCACCTCGTCTCCGTCACGACGTTCATCGGCGCGATCCTGATCGTCGACCTGCGCCTGCTCGGGTGGGGTCCCGTCCGCCAGTCGCGCGCGGACATCGCGTGGAGCGCGCAGCGGATTCTGCTCTGGGCCGGCCTGGCCGTGCTGGCGACCGGCATCCCGCAGTTCACGACGAATGCGCTGAGCTACTCCAGGTCTCCGGTGTTCGTTTTCAAGATGTGCCTTCTCGCGGCGACGGTGGTGTTCACGGCGACGGTGCGCCGCCGGGTGGCGCTCGCCGACGAGGGACGCCTGCCGTCGTGGGTGCCGAGAGCAGTCGGCGCCGTTTCGCTCGCGCTCTGGATGGGTGTGACCATCACCGGCCGGCTGATCACCTTCTACGGCTGATCGCCTCCCGTCAGACCTCAGAACTCCGGCGGTGGCGGGTCCCGCACTTCCATCGGTTCGCCGACGGGATCTCCGCTGAACATTCGCGCTTCCGTGAAGAGCCCTGACGCGTTGAGGATGATCTTCACTTCCCCCTTGCCGGTGTTCTTCCAGTACCAGCCGTGAAGGCCGGGGTAAGGCGCGCGATAGGTGCCCTGGCCGTTGCTTGCCGTTCCTCTCATGAACGTCTCGGATGCAGAGATCGGCTTGCCGTCGGGTACGGTGTGGAAGTCCACATCAACCGGCGCCGTGGCTTTCCAGTTGAACACCATTATCGCGCCCGTCTTCAGATTGAACTTGTACTCGACAAACTGGTCCGGCTTGAGCAAGAACTCGATGGCGTCGACCTTGTACGTCGCGTCGGATGGGGTCAGCGGACCGCCGGGCTTCGGCGCGATCGGCGGGCCTCCTGGCTGCCCGCCCGCCGGGTTCAATGGTTGCTGGGTCTGGGCGAGACCCGTGACCACGAGACCGAGCGAGTCGAATCCAGAGGCCGCGAGTAGTGAAACCGTGACGATCGGTGCGATCGCGGTAGCCCAGGCCAAGGCCGCCGCGGCGCACGCCTGCGCCAAGGGGTGGCACGCGCGCAGCGCGGCCTTTGGAACGGAGGTGCGGCCCGGGGCGGACACGGTCCTAGTGATGCTTGTGTTCTGTGTCATGGCTACTGGGTACCTCGCTAACTGATGGCCCACAACGGATGAAGCCGTCGGAGAACGCTCGAGGCCGGCCATGCTCGAAGGCCTCATGCACGTCCGCCCGACGATCGCGACATTCTCATAAGCGCATTATACGGGTCGCGCCGGTGGTCATTGTGCACCGCTCGACGCCGCGGGTCAGCGTCACCGCCGTAATCGCGCCGTTCACTTCACGGAATACTTGGTGAACGCGCCTCCCGCCTGGTTCAGCGAGTTCGGCCCTTCCGCTGCGTAGACATTACCGTCCGCGTCGACGGAGACGCCTTCGCCAGCCGCCCCCTGGTACACGCGGTCTTCGCGCTCGAACGGCGGAATGAACGCGGTGATGCGATCCTCGTCGAGGGGACCGATGCGCACACCGTTGCGCCAGTTCCCGTGGTTCAACGGACCCGACTCCGAGTCGATCGCGTAGACCATGTTGTCCTTGATGAAGATCCCGCTGATGCGGCCGTACATGTAGCGCGACTCGAGGTACTTGCCCTCCTGGTCGAAAATCTCGAGCCGATGGTTGCCGCGATCCGCCACCCAGAGACGACCCTTCGCATCGAACACCATGGCGTGCGGTGTCCGGAATTCCCCGTGTCGCACGCCGATCCTGCCCCAGGACTTGATGAACTTCCCTTGAGGCGAGAACTTGCTGATTCGCGCCGTAGCGCCGCGTTTGAGGCCCTCGGCGATGGCTGCGTTGGTGGTCATCCCCTGGCCGTCGTGGCCGTCAGAGACGTAGATGCTGCCGTCCGGCCCGACGACAACGTCGTTGGGCTGGTTGAACTGGCCATCGGCATTGCCCGGCTTGCCCGCAATGCCGAGGCTCAAAAGCTTCTCGCCCTTCGGGCTGAACTTGTGGACCTGGTGCCCCTTGGTCCCGGCCTCGTTGCCCGCGAAGTCTGCAATCCACACGTTGCCCTGCGCGTCCACGTGGATGCCATGCGGCGTCACCATCACGCCCTTGCCGAAGTTCGCGAGCACCGCGCCGGTGTTGCGATTGAACTTGAAGATCGGATCGACGAGGTTGGTCTCGCACGTAACGCCGCCGCCCCCGGCTCCGCCAGCCGCACCCGCGCCGCAGCGCTCGTATGCCCAGATGTGTCCGTCCTTCGGATCGATGTCGACACCGGCCGACGTGCCCCACGTCCGGCCCGCCGGAAGCTGACCCCAATTGCGGATCACCTTCGGTGCCGGGTTCGGCAGCCCCTCGCCGGTAATGGGATTCCCCATCTTCATGGCGCTCTGCGCCAATAACGTGTTCGCGCTATTGCCCGAGTTGATCGAAGCCGTCAGAAGAAAGACGGCGCAGGCGCCGAACGTGGAGAGCAGGATTCGCGGCGTGGGCATGGCAGCTCCTCGTGAGTTCGAACAGAACGAAAGTCGTCAGCGTTCCTGAGCCGGCGGCTTCACGCTCGACGCCGGGGTCAAGACTCGGGAATTATCGCTCATCTCCGGGCGTGGTGGTCGGTCGCGACTCTGGTCGCAACAGCGGCGCTTGCTCTAAGGAACGCAGTCCTCTTGGTCTCGCAATGTCCCCTGACCGTGTCACTGACCGCGCAGCATGAGGCCGAAGCTGCGTTCTCCTTCGTGGCACGCCATCTCGAGATGCTCGAATCCCCGCTGCGTGTTCCGAATGAGGGGGAAGGCGATCGTCCACGGCCGCGTAAACACGGTGGGATCGGTGATCGTCGCCTCGTAGTGGATCGTGGCCGAGTCGACGAACGTGTAGCGTTCGACGACGTGCAGCGCATCGCTGTGGAAGGTCCCGACGACGTCGAACCACGTCCGGTCGGTCTGATTGGTCACGTCCACGACGAGCGTGTTGCCTTCCCAGCGGCCCCGCGAATCACCCATCCAGAGCGTGATGGCCCCTCCGACATGCGGACGTCCGTCGAGCGGAATGATACGATAGGCGTGGTTGAACTCGTAGGTCAGGATGACGTTCCCCGGAACCTGATCGATCTGCATGCCGGTAACCTCCTGATAGGTCACGCGCGGCACACCACCCAGAAAGCAGCGGGACTGCGGATCGATATCTCCGGGACCGCGCGGGTTGGTATGGTTGGCCGTAATGTCCTGCCGCTTCGCGGCTGCCCAGGGCTGATACGGCACCTTGCCGTCGGGCGGGTCCACGATGATGGTGCCGCGCTGGCCCCGTCGCCGCGCCACCTCCGCCTCGATCTCCTCGGTGGAACGCTCGCACCCGACGATGCCCTGCGCGCATCCGGCCGAGAGCAGCAGGTGGTCGTCGTTGTGGCCGCTCTCCTCCACAGCGTAGCCCGCCATGTCGGGCACACGGCGATTCCAGACGCCCTGGATGTCCGGTTGACCGTCCGGCGTACGCGGCGGAACCCACGTCCGTTCCGCAGCCACTGCGTGCGTGGTGCCTCCCACGGCCTGCGACGTCTGCGCGGCTGCGGAGGCGGACAGCGACAGAACGGCGACAGCGGTCGCCCACATCCTAGCGAGGCCGCGCCTCGGACCACCGAGCATGTGGCGCCGCCTCGCTAGGGCAGTGTCTGCTGGCCCGCACTCCGTGCGGGCGAGACGTCTTGAAGGGCCGGCGAAAAAACTTGACTCATCTGGTGCGAATTCTGGCCCTTCAAGACGTCTGGCCGAACCAGCCAAGGACTCCGCCCTTGCTATCCCTGCGATGGAGATAATGCGGATGGTACAAAATTCTCGTTTGGAGCCGTATAGCGGTCCAACACATCGATTCGCCACGCGATACCTCCTGCCTTGGCGCGAGCACGCGGATGATGGCCCCGGAGTCACCGGCCTGTCAAGGGATTGTCGGGCCGGCGTCAGAACTGCAGGACGTTCTCGAGATACCCGAGCCCCAAGACCCGCGTCCTACAACCCGAGGAGCACGCGGAGTCGCTCGCGGACATCGATCACCACGTCCGCCGGAGCCTTCGCCTCGAACACGACTCGCCGCGCGTGCCAATCGAGGTTCTTGACGTGATCCGCGAGGACAACCCCCGAGATCTTTTCTTGGGCCGGCAGCGGAACCTCGAACGGATAGCCTTTGACGTGACTGGTAATCGGGCACGCGATGGCGAGACGGGCTCTCGAGTTGTAGGCTCTCGGCGAGAGGATCAACGCCGGGCGCCGACCGCGCTGTTCGTGGCCAGCTTGCGGATCGAAGGTCAACCACACCAGATCGCCAGCGTCTGGCACGTACGCGCGAGCTACCACACTTCGTCGCCGGCCGGGGCGCCCCAGTCGCTCTCACCGTGGCGATTCCGAGGCGTAATCTTCGCGACGAGCTGCGTCAGGGAGTAGCTCGGGCGACTCGGGCGAATCACGATCGCACCGTTCTTCACCGAGACGTCAACGGTATCTCCCTCATCGACCTGCGCTTCGAGTGCGACCGACTTGGGCAGGCGAAGACCCAGACTGTTGCCCCATTTCGCGATTTGCGTATTGGTCGCCATGTATCTACATTGAATATACATCAGGGTTCCGGACGTGGTCAACGATGCGTAGTGCACGTACATCTCGTGCGTCCGTGAGGGCCGTCCAGCGAGGGTAGTATTCGAACAGTTCGCCAAAGGCGCTCAACGAGAACGGTGGGAGTACCACGAGCTGCCGACCGGCCACGACTGTCACGTGGAGTTGCCGGATGTCGTCAGCGAGCTCCTTCTGAAGACGGCAATCTGACGCATCGGTGTCCGGGTCTCGACATGCGGCGAGCGCGCGGTTCAAGAGCCCGGCGTGGCGCCGCGCTCATACAGACATGTGCTATCGTTCATACAGACGGAGACCAGGATGGCGAAGGCGATTGCAGCAAGACGCTCGACGACTGGAGCCCGGCGGCCTGCGTCTGGCCGACGCGCCGGCTGGGTCAGGAAGAACGTTGTCATGGATCAGCGAAAGCTTGATGTGGCTCGCCGCGCCTTGGGTGTCGATACCGAGACGGAGGCCATCGACCAGGCGCTCGACTTCGTGGCATTCAGCGAGGAGCTCGCGAAGGGGTTCGCGGCTGTTCGCAGAAGCGGTGGCATCGACGATGTGCTCGAAAGCCGGCGGAGACCGTGAAGTACACGCTCGACACGAACATTTTCATCGACGGTTTTCGTACCGAGGACACTCAGGCCGAGGTGATGTCCTTTCTCAAGCGAGCGCTTCCCTTCACATACTTGAGCGCCGTCGTCATACAGGAACTCGCTGCTGGAGCGAGGACAACGGATGCGGCTCGCGAGGTGCAGCAGGGAGTATTCGAGCCGTTCCAACGCCGCCGACGTGTCTTCGCGCCGTCAGCCGCCGCTTTCGTCGAGAGCGGTCGCGCGCTCGCCGCTGTGGCGACGCGCGAAGGATGGCAGCTCGTCGACGAGAATCCTTCGCTGCTCAACGACGCACTGATTGCGGCATCGTGCCGCGAGCAGGGCATGACACTCATCACGAACGATGGCGATTTCAAGCGGCTCGCGCCGTTCATCAAGGGGTTTCGCTACACGGCGCCGTGGCCGATCGCAACGTAAGGTGAACCCCCCCTTGCTTGTAGACATGCGGGGCGATTGCGCCTCCACCGCGGACAACGCGGCACGCCGACTTGCGCACCGGGGAGGCGACGAAGTAGAACTCGTTGGGATCACCACAAATCTTCGAGGAGCGATCATGGCTGGAAAAACGAATAGACGCGAGTTTGTCCAGGTCGCTGGACTGGCGGCGGCGTCCGGATTGATGGCGGCTGCCCAGCCGCTGGCCGCGGCTGCACCTGCGCCGCAGACGCGCCCGGCAGCGAGGACCATGGGTGCGCGCTTTCGCGCATTGATGAATGCGCCGGACCCGCTGATATGCCCCGGCGCGTACGATGTGCTTACCGCTCGTCTGATCCAAGTTCACGGGTTCACAGCCGCGTTTGTCGGCAGCAGCGCCCCCAATCAGGAATTGGTCGCGCTGCCAGACCAGGCGGTCGTCACCGTGTCCGAGATCATCGAGTACGACAGCGTCATCGCCGCGAACGTGGATATTCCCATCCTCGCGGATGTGGACGATTTTGGCGCCACGCCCCTGAACGTCTACCGCTTCGCGAAACAGGCTGAGCGAGCCGGCATCGGCTGCGCGGCCTTCGATGACCGGATGCCGCTCAACCGCGCCACTGCCTATGCCGTTCCGGGTGTCGTGTCCAAGGCCCGGATGATCGACAATATCCACGCCGCAGCCGACGCGCGTACGGACATGGTTCTCATCGCGCGCTGCCTGGCTCCGACTCCGAACGGTTCGTACGCGGAGATGCTGGATCGGGCGACCGCCTACGCCGAAGCCGGTGCCGACGCCGTGTGGATCGGATTGCGGACCGCGCAGGACTACGTCAAGGCGGCCGACATAATCAAAAAACCGCTCATGGCGGTGATCGGCAACGCGAACTTGCCGGCAACTGTAACCGCCATGAAGGCAGCCCGAATCACCGTGGGACAGTCCGCGAGCATGGTGAACATCGCGTTGGGCGCCGTCGACAAAGCCTTGACCGAACTAAAAACCACAGGACGGATGACGGAAGCGCAAAAGGGCGCTCTCAGTGAGGAGATCTCGGACAAAGTCGAGCAAGTCGAAGAGCTCAACGCGCGCTCGCGGAAGTACAACCTTCCCAGCGCCTCCGCGCCGGAACGCTAATGCGTTTTTCACATCGACGGCCACAGAGACACAGAGACACGGAGATAGATTCATCATGATTCCTCCGAGTCTCCGTGCCTCCGCGGCTACGTGGAAGTGAAAAGCGGAGTAGGAGTGCAATTCAAGGCGGGCCTTACTTCAACTCGAATTCGACGAATTCGATGAAGGTCGTGCCGGTGTTCTTCACGGCTCTCGTCTGCCCTGCATCCTGCCAGATGAAATCGCCCGGGTATGGAGCCATGCCGCGGTCGGCCGATCCGGGCACCATCTCGGCCAGTACGCCGCCGTGGACGTAGACTCTGAGACCCGGGGCTGTTTGGGTGATCGGTCCCGTCGCCTCTCCCGGTTTCAGAGCGACGCGCCAGGCCCTCAGCCGCGCGTTGTCCATGATCTGGGTGTAGCCCTTCACACCCGAGCGGTCCGACACCGTGGTTCCGGCCGGTGCGCGACTTTTCAGGATGAAGGAGATGTTGTGGAACGGCGTCGGCCCGACATTGGTCGCCTTGTGCGTGCGCGGGCCATTCGTGGTCACATCCGTAAACGTCGCACGGCCAGGTTCGCCGTCCCCGCCCGTACCCGGCGCGCCCACGTCCGCCGAGCCGTAATTCTGATTGGTCTGCGAGGCCGGAGTCAGGTTCACAGACACGGAGTCGGCATAGTGGATGTGGTATCCGGTGTTGCGCCCGGGCGGAATGTTGACGTTCAAGAGAATGAGGTAGTCGTTGGAGAAGACCGGGATGTGGAACGGCGCCTTGTCCATGGGCACCGGCTTGTCCTCGAGCTGAGCGGACGCCGGCTGCGCCAGCGCGCAGGCGAGCGCGAACAACGATGCTGACACGACGTGCCTCATGGGGCTTCTCCCGGGGTTAGTCCGTTATGCGGCTCGAAACGCGAATTTTGTACTCGTTGCGTCGCGAGCCGCATAACGGACTACGGCGCGCGGAGCGCGCCAAGCAGACACTGTCAACCAGCCAAGGGCATCGGCGTCCGGGATATCAAGGGCAGGCCCGTGGCTGGTTGGGCTTGGCCCGGATCGTACATCATCCTGACGCTCGATGCAGAAGCGCGGACTTGTTAAGTAATGTAAACGGTGTGGTAGCAGTGGCATTCGTGAGGCCCGGGGCGATAAGATACGCCTCGAATGAGGGACCGGTGATCGCTGCCTCTGCTGCCCCTTCCCAGGATCCTGGTTCGCTCACCTACGAACCGTACTTCGGACTGCGGGAGAAGCCCTTCAGCCTTTCTCCCGATCCACGGTTCTTCTTCGGCAATGCATCAATCGGCGCAACATTCGACGCGCTGGTCGCCGGCATCCGCCGCCGGGAAGGCATCCTGGCGCTGACCGGCGAGGTGGGCACCGGCAAGACCACCGTGTGCCGGGCTGTGCTCCAGTCGCTGGATCGGAAGACCTTCGCGGCGTTCGTGCCGGATCCGTTTCTCTCGCGTGAAGATCTGTTGAAGACCTTGCTGGTCGACTTCGGGGCCGTGTCGGTGGATGACATCCGGAACGGCCGACTCCGACGCGCCAGCCGGGCGGATCTCAGTTACACGCTCTACGAGTTCTTCACGTGGCTTCAGCCACTTCATTTGTTCGCGGTCGTCATGATCGATGAGGCCCAGAACCTGCCGACCAAGCTGCTCGACGAGATCCGTATCTTGTCCGACCTGGAAAACGGGCAGAAGCTGCTTCAGTTCCTTCTCGTTGGACAGCCCGAGCTGGAATCGCGCCTTGGCACGCCCGAGATGCGCCAGCTCACCCAACGCCTCTCGGTGCGGTGCGACCTCCCGTCGCTCGCTCGGCAGGACGTGAGACCGTACGTCTCGCACCGGCTGGCGATCGCAGGCAGCAGCGGCACACTCCAGTTCACCGACGCCGCGATTGATCTCGTCTATGAGGCCTCGAACGGGATTCCCCGCGTCATCAACCTCGTGTGCGATCGAGCACTCCTTCGCGCGGCCGGCGCCGGCACGACGACGGTGGACGCCGAACATATTCTTGGAGCGGTCGACGATCTCAAGTTGCCCGTCGCCCGAACATTGCGCGCGCAGGGAGATAGACTCGGGCCGGACCTGCGTGCGGCCCGCGCCGGCACGATGACGGTGGACGCCGAACATATTCCTGGAGAGCGTGATGACGTCGAGTTGCCAGTCGCCCGAACATTGCGCGCGCAGGGAGATAGGCTCAGGCCGGACCTGCGTGCGGCCCGCGCCGGCACGATGACGGTGGACGCCGAACATAGTCTTGGAGAGCGTGATGACGTCGAGTTGCCAGTCGCCCTGAGCTCGAGCGCCCGGGATTCGGAGACGCCTGGGCCAAACCTGGAATCTTTGGACCAGGCATGGCGGGAAGCGCCGGCAGAGCATGGACAGCGACGGCCTCAGCCGCAACTGCAAGGCGAAGGCCGGCGTACGCTGCTCGGCAGCCAGCTTGGGGAACCCCGTGGGGGCCGTGTTCTGGAGGCTCCGGACGCGGACGCAGCTTTCGAGGAGGCTTTCGCCGCAGTCGCTCACAAGCCTCGGACAAGATGGCTCGCGCTCGTCATCGCACTGGTGGCGGTGGCGACAGCCGCGGTCGGGTATCGGTATTGGATGCCGGCGGCGTCATCGCAAGGGCCGGATGCGCTGAGCCGTCCTGCGCTGCCGATCGTTCCGCCCGAGCCGCAAGCCTTGCCTGCCGCGCCCGCCGACCTGGTGTCGGCGGCGCGCGAGGGCGAGCCTGGCCGGTCCCAGAACTCAGTGTCTAATCAGGCCGAGCCGATCGCTGCCGCCCTTGGGGCATCCGCTGACGCCCCGTCGCCGGCGCAGGGCGGGCCTGCCGGGTCCAAGGCCCCCGCGGCCGGCCAGCCCAGGGCAGCGCGGTTCGTGCTGCAAATGGCGACCTTTCGCACCGCCACACAAGCGGAGCAATCGCTCCAAGAATTCCGCGACGCCGGCTATCGCGCCTACAGTGTCAACGTCGCTCTGCGCGACGGTGCACCTGCCATCGCCGTAGTGCTCGGGCCCTATGCCGAGCGCGCGCCTGCGGAACAAGACCTCGAGCGCGCACGGCAAATGCCCGGCTACGACACCGGTCGCATCGTGCAGATTGGCCCCCGGGCCCTTCCCACGGCGTCTCAGCCGTAGAGCCATCTCTAGCGAGGCTGCGCCTCAGACCACCGAGCATGTGGCGCCGCCTCGCTAGCGCAGTGTCTGCTTGCCCGCACTCCGTGCGGGCGAGACGTCTTGAAGGGCCGGCGAAAAAACTTGACTCATTTGGTGCGGATTCTAGCCCTTCAAGACGTCTAGCGGGTTCGAATGATTGGATGGTGGAACGCCGCCGGGAGGCGGCTTGTCCGGCGCTGAGTGAGAAACAGCACCTCCCACCGGCGGGCTCGACCAATGTGGCCTAGCAGGCTGTGGTGAAACGCACCAACGGGCCACGGAGACACAGAGACACGGAGCCTTTTCCTGATGTTTTCTCTGTGCCTCTGTGCCCCTGTGGCCCGGCCGGGACTTTTGCCACGGGCTGCTACGAGTGTGGTGGGAAAGTAGAAAGCGCCGCGTCTCAGTCAGCGCCGACCAAGTCGTGCGCGCTGTTTGAGTGGCTGGTCGGCGGGTTCCAACACGCGCTGAGATGGCCGGTGCATGTTCGCGCGGCGTTCGAATTCGATGGCGTCGGCCGTTCGGATCCGCAACAGACGCGGGCCGAGCCGAATCGCTCGCAGTGTTCCGGCGTCAATCTGCTTGTAGATCTGTTTGCGGCCGACAAGCCAATAGGCCGCCAGCTCCGCGATGGTCACGTAAGGCTCGGGGTGCGTCTTGAGTTCTTTTACGCGCACGCATTTTTCCTTGGAAGATCAATCTTGCCGTGTTGGGGGCTGACAATCTAGCACAACCAGAGCATCGAATTGAATCGCAAATCTGGAGTAGGAGTAATAGCCCTCGTGGTTTCAGGTGAGCTACGCCTTGGGGAGGCCTCCCCTGTCGTTTTTTCGCGGTGACAACGCTATGATGCACCAGCCAAGGGCCTGCCCTTGTCCTTCGACTATTGCTCAGGACACCCCGAGCGGAGTCGAGGGGTGATATCCCGATGCCGATGCCCTTGGCTGGTTGGCAGCGTCTGCTGGGCGCGCTCCGCGCGCCGAGGACCGCTATACGGATTCACGACGAGTACGAAATTCACGTTTGAGACCGTATAGCGGTCCAAAGGAAAATGCCGATGCCGAATCGCTCGCTCGCCACCCTGTCGTTCGTGTGCATTTGTCTTCTGACCGCCACGAGGGCACATGCCCAATCGCTGCTATCCGACAAGAAGGACATCACGGGCTTTGCCGCGCGACAGATGATCGAGGCATGCCTGGCGCAGGCCGCGCGCGACCGTTACCCGATCGCGCTGGCCGTCGTCGATTCCGCCGGCTACCTGGTGTCGTATCAATCGACGGATGGGGCGACAGGCAACACGGGTGTGACCGCACAGTTGAAGGCGAAGACCGCCGCCAAGTTTCGGCGCGCGACGGGTGAGCTGTACGAACGCGTGAACAAGCAGGTCAATCGCGCACCCGAGTGGATGGGCTATTTCCCGATCCCTGGTGGCTTTCCCGTCGTCGTTCAGGGCGAAGTGGTAGGCGCCATCGGCGCAGGAGCCGCCGGTTTATCGGGCGGCAGGGATGAGGATTGCGCCCAAAACGCCATCAAGTCCGTATTTGGCGACGGCAAGACGTTGCCGCCGGCCGGCCCGCAGCCGCTGCTCGCCACCCGCAAGGTCATCACAACCGCCGCCGCGCGCTCGCTCGTCGATGCGTGCGTCGCCTACGCCGCTCAGAAGAAGTACACCGGACTCGGCATCGCGGTGGTAGATCCCGATGGAACCCTCTTGTCGTTCCAGGGGACGGAAGGCGCAAGCGACACGGCGCTCGAGACTGCCGAATTGAAGGCCACGACGGCGGCGCATTGGCGGCGCCCGACGATCGAACTGTGGGAACGCGTGAACACGCAGGTCAACCGCGCCCCTGAATGGATGGGCGATTTTGCCCAGCCGGGTGGGTTTCCCATCTTTGTCGGCAACGAGATCGTGGGTGCGATCGGCGCCGGCGGAGGCGTCGGCAACCAGGATGACGAATGCGCGCAAGCCGCGATCAAAGCGGTATTCCCGGATGCTTCCACCACGCGAACGCAGTGACAGCGGCTGAACTCCCGGGTCGACAGGTGGCGACTGGAATCTGCTGAGGTTCGTTCCGGTGCTCCTCGGATGGGCGACCTTCCTTCTGTCGCTCCCCATGGTCGCCATCGATTCGAAGATGGGCGGCGAGCTGCTGCGCGGCTTCGAAGTGCGAGGGTATCAGTGCTTCCTCGGCGCATTCGTAGCGCCGCTCGCGTTGCCCTTCGCGACGCCGCTGTGGTTGGTCATCGCCGTCGGCAATCTGACTGCCGTGCTGGCGCCGCTCGTGCGCTGGTGGCCTGCGCTTGCCCGCTTCGGTCGGATATCACTGACACTGGGCGCCGCCTGCGCCGTTTTACTTTCGATGGCTGGCGCACGCGTCGGTGTGGTCAGGCTCTATCCTGGCTACTGGGTCTGGTGCAGCGCGCTGCTCGCGTTGGCGCTCGGATTCTGGGTCGCGCGTGGAAGCCCGAGCAGGCCTCGCGCAGCTGCATCATGACGACGAGACGCTTACGGCCACCGCATTCTGTAGCCGGCCCCGAACTCGAGGAAGTCGGCTCTGCGGCCCTCAATCGAGCGAATGGCGAAGAGCCCCCAGACGCGGTCGTTGAGGTAGTATCGCCAGCCGTATCGCACGTAAAACCGCGCGCAGCTCGGATCGTCGAAACCGCGCGCGACATTGTATCCAGCCTGCACGAGGGCGCCGAACCGGGCGATGACGTGCTCGTAGCCGCCGTAGAGTCCGATCGCCAACCGTTGCCCGCGCCCAGGGCGCCACTGCACCGCGTCTCCGTCGATGACGTCGACTCGCGCCCCAGTGGCCCCGTCGTAGGTGAGGTCGGTCCCCGCAGCGACCTTGCCGTATCGATAGAAGTGCCGCTGTAATCCGGCGGTGGCCTCGAAGGCGCCGTGGTCGCGCCGGATGGCCGGATTGGTCTTCTCGACGACATTCTTGCGGCCCACGGCGCTGCCGATGACCAGTTCCCACGCCGGTCGAAACGGGGGCGCGGCTCTGACCTGCACCGTCCGTTCGGGAACGAAGTCGTACCGGAGCGCCACGCTCGGGCCAATCATGTTGATCCCTCCGTTTGGCTGCCGCATGCCCCCGTTGGACCGGTGCGTGAAATCAATGCCCGCGTACAGGCTCATCTGCGGCGTCGTCAGGTGGCGCAGATAGAAGCCCCAATCGATATGCGCGTTCATGTTCGAGCCCAGCACCGTCCGATAGGCATTTGTCTCCGGGTTGAATTCCTTCCAGTTCCACGAGACCCCCATTCCGATATCGGTCGTCAGGTGGACGCGTCTGCTCAGGCGGGCGAACGGCCAGGAGAAGAATGTGTAGGCGTCCAGCGGCCGGCCGGTCTCGACGCTATCGCCGAACGATGCGACCGAGAAGCCGAAGCCATAGGATGGCAGGCCGTACACATGATGCCAGTCGCGGCTTCCATCCGTCTGTCTCCCGATCTCGACCGTCATGCTGGGAGTCCAATGGGTGTATTCATCTGCCGGAGTCTCGCTCGACACGAAGGGGTTGTCCCCAAGCACGACGGCGGGAGTGAACCCGACGCGCGTGAACCACTGGCTGCTCGTCATGTCTTGACCGGAGCTCGCGCGCGCCCATGTCATGGCCAGGCAGAAGACGAGCCCCATCAGGCGTACCGAACGTCGCGCATCGGGTGTCGTAACGGCAGCGCTTGCCATCGAATGCCCTCCCTCCAGCACATGCGGAAACCCGCCTGCCGGGTGCAAGAGTTCGGCCTCCGAATGGTCGAGGCGCGCTCGCGCATCGCGTGGAATCCGACGCCGTACGGCTGAGTATCGAGAACCGGTTTCATAAACCATGTTGGCCGACTTCGCCACGTCGCTCCGCAAACCGGGAACTGACCCCGCAGAGCACGGTTTGCTTCGGACGTGGCGCAAGTCGGCTTGCGCATCGGGTTATGAAACCGGTTCGAGTCAGAGAGAGATTCTGTCGGTGAGGGCCGGTGATCGGAGAGACTCGCGGCTGAGGTCTAAGACGTAGACCACGAAGACCTTCGCGAGCTTCGTGGCCTTCGTGGTCTTAGTCGGTCGACAACCTAGTGAATCGTGGCTGTGAGCCCAACTGACAAGTCGGGGTCGGTGTTCCAGCGGACTCGAAACGGCAGGTTCAGGTTTTCTCGCGCGTAGAGCTTCGTCGTCACATAGCGAGAACCAGCTGTGAATCGGTGGGCCAGGCCGAACGTGATGTCGCCATAACCCTTGTCGAACGCAGCCGTCCCGGTGGGCAGGTATGGGGTGGAGCTTCCGCCGATCTGCAGGATGAACGAGCTGTTCACGGACAGCTTCAGTTCAGAGCCCGCCGAGAAACCGTAGGTCCAGCGCCTGAGGGGCAGATTCCAGGCGCTCATGCTGTCCAACGCTCGCGTGGCACGGACATCGCCATGAAAGGCCACCCACTCGAGCACTTTCTTGTCGATGCTCAAGCCAGCGCCGACGAAATTCCCTTCACTGAAGCGAGAACTGCCCGCCACGTTGATCCCGGCTCGCGCAGAGAGGCGGGCGGCACGAGAAGACGGATCGGCATCGCGCAGCGCGATCTTAGCGAGCAGGTAGACGTCGCCGAGGCCTGAGCCGGTGCCGGCGTCCCGATAAATGGGCGAGCCGCCTCTGGCGATCAGCGTGCCCTGCGGCGGACGCGCCGCCGCGAGCGTGCGCAGCTGGTTTTTCGCCGATCTGCTACCGGTCAACGACGCCCAGAGACCTTCGAAACCCTCAATGAATCCGTTGAGCATGCCGCTGTCGCTCTGGTGAAGCTGAAGATGGCCGCCGATCTCGAAGCGAGCGACACGCGGAACCTTGAATCCATGCCGATAGCCGAGCGCGAGGGTATGAGTCTCGTAGCGCTGGCTCACCAGAAAATCGCTGGTGTGCTCGCGATAGAAGTAGTTCGCGGCCACCGCGTGCACCGAGAGCTGATTCGAGCGCGCCGCCGTCACGTGGCCATCTTCCATGGGGAGCACGTAGCCGCGACCCCCGGTTCCCGCCTGATCGGCGGGGGCCGGGCCCAGAGGGATCCAGCGTCCGGACGGCTCGCCGGTCTCGGGGGGAAGCGTTCGTTGGCTGTCAGGCGGAGGAGTGGCGATCGTGCTCTGCGCACTCGCGCTTGGCGCGAACACCAACACACAGAGGAGCCAGAGTCCCCGGCCCCACCATCGCGATACAGATTGACGGCAGCCGGTTCGGTCGATCACGTGCTGCTCCCCACGACTTCTGGCCTTTCAAGACGTCTGGTCGATTGACAGTGCCCTCCACTGTAAACCCAGCCGACGTGAGTCGCAATCGGGGGCTGCCGACCTCAGCAGGCCGTGGTGAAAGTGAACCAGCCAAGGGGCTCTGCCCCTTGATATCCCGCAGCGCCCCTCGGCTGGTTCGGGCTGTGTCTGCTTGGCGCGCTTCGCGCGCCCTAGTCCGTTATGCGGCTGCCGACGCAGCGAGTACATAATTCACGTTTCGAGCCGTATAACGGACTAAGGCGCCACAGAGACGCAGAGACACGGAGTTTTTCAAGGTGAGAAGGCTCTTAGCCGGTTTGCATCGTACGAACCGCAGCGATAAGCTCAGTGAGCACTGTGGAGCGAACGCCGACCATCACGATTCACGTTCCGGGTCCACTGCGCATGTACTGTGCGGGCGCAGCGCAGCTCTCGTTCCCGGCAGGCACTGTGCGCGCGGCACTGGAGCACCTCGAACGGAGCCAGGTCGCCTTGTACCGCAATGTCTGTGACGAAACGGGCAGCGTGCGCCGGCATCTGAACGTGTTCGTGAATGCCGACAATGTGCGCGACCTCAACGGGATCGACACGACGCTGACGTCGGGGGACGTGGTCACGATCCTGCCGGCGGTCTCAGGAGGCTGAAGATGGCAGACCGAATCATTCTCACCATCGGCACCAAGAAAGGCGTGTTCGTCGCCGAGGCTGCCAAACCGAGGCGCAGCTTCGCGCTGCGCGGACCGTTCGGTCCAGGCGTCCCCGTGTACTCGACGCTGATCGACACGCGCGGCACACCGCAGCTGTATGCCTCCAGCTGCAGTCCCTTCTTTGGCATGAAGGTGTTGCGTTCGGCGAACCTGGGGAAGAGCTTCAAGGAGACCAAGTCGGCGCCGGCATTTCCCAAGGATGACGGACGCGCGCTCGCCAACATCTGGTCGCTGGAAGCCGGCGGCGGCAGGAAGGAGCTCTGGTGCGGCGTCGAGCCAGCGTCCTTGTTCAGGAGCCCTGACCGCGGCGATTCGTGGGAGATGGTGCCGGGCATCAGCAACCACGAGCACGCGCGCAAGTGGCAGCCCGGCAACGGCGGGCTCTGCATGCACACGATCATTCGGGACGGCAGTCGCGTGCACCTCGGCATCTCGACAGGGGGTCACTATGTGAGCGAGGACGGTGGAGACACGTTCAGGGCGTCGAATCAAGGCGTCGGCGCCGGCTTCGCGCCCGATCCGTATCCCGAGTTCGGGCAGTGCGTGCACAAGATCGCACGTCATGACGCCGCGCCCGGCCGCCTCTACATGCAGAACCACGGTGGATGGGCAGATTGGACCGGACCCGGAGGGCCGCGGCCGGATATCGGCGTGCTGCGCAGCGATGACTTTGGCCACTCGTGGCGCTCGATCGCCAGAGGTCTGCCGTCGGATTTCGGATTCCCCATCGTTGTCCACCCCGACGACGCCGACACGGTGTACGTGATGCCTCTCGAGCCGTCGACGCGCTCCTGTCCTGGCGGCGTGCCCGCAGTATGGCGCAGCGAGAACGGCGGCGACTCCTGGAGTCGGCTTACGCGTGGTCTCCCGAAGAGACAGAGTTATTTCACCGTCCTGCGCGACGCGATGGACGTCGACCGGCTCACAGTGCCCGCACTCTACTTCGGAACGACCACCGGTCAGCTCTGGATCGGAAGGGAGGGCGGTGAGAAGTGGGACTGCCTGTTCGATTCGCTCCCTCCGATCCACAACGTCAAAGTTGCGGTCGTCTGACGGACGCCCTGCTGCCGATCCCATCGTGGCGGCCTGCCGCTTGACACATCGTATGCACCATGATACATATACGTGTAAATGCAGGTTGAGGTCTTTCAAACGCTCGGCGATCCCAGCCGCCTGCAGATCGTCGAGGCGCTGCTGACCGGCGAGCGCGCGGTCAACGATCTGGTGGCGCAGATGGACATCCACCAGTCAGGCGTCTCTCGCCACCTCCGCATCCTCGAGGAGGCCGGCTTCGTCCATATGAGGCCCGACGGCCCACGGCGCCTCTATTCGCTGCGACCAGAGCCGTTTCGGGAACTGGACGCCTGGGTCACCCAGTATCGCGCCCTGTGGGTTGCGCGCCTCGACGCGTTCGGCGCCGCGCTCGCGCGCACACAACGAGCGCGGCGGCGCTCGCGGCGCACACGGAGGACGTCATGAGCAAGAGCCCGAAGGCTGGCGCGGGTGCGCCCGTGCCACGCAAGCGCATCACCCTCGAACGCGTCTACCAGACCGATGTCCAGGACGTGTGGGACCTCTGGACGACGAAGGACGGTATCGAATCGTGGTGGGGACCCGGCGGATTCGCCGTTGACGTGCGCAAGCTGGACCTCCGCCCGGGAGGCGAGCTCCTCTACGCCATGAGGGCGATCGACCCGCCCCAGATCGCCTTCATGAAGAAGGCGGGGATGCCGCTCACCCAGGAGTGTCGCATCACCTTCACCGAGATCGTTCCATTGCGCAGGCTGGCGTACATCCACCTGACCGACTTCATCCCTGGTGTCGAGCCGTACGATGTGGCGACGGTCGTGGAACTGCAGCCGACCGCGAACGGGGTGCGCATGACGCTGACGTTCGACGCCATGCACAACGACGAGTGGACCGAGCGAGCGGTCATGGGTTGGACGTTGGAGCTGGGCAAGGCGGACGCGGTGATCGCGGCTCGCACGGTGGGAAGGCAGTCGTGAGCGAACGGCCAGCATCGCGCGATGATTGGCCTCGTGCCTCTGTGCCTCGGTGTTTCGTGATCATCAAGTGAAGTGATCTTCGGGATTAGTTACGCGGCCCTCCCGTTGAGAGCCACCGGGCTCTCCCGCTCGATGTGATGCTCGCACATCCACGCGAGCGATTTCTCCGTCACGAGCCTCTCCGATGATCGCCTCGGCTATCTCGAGCGCGATACCACCGGTCTGTCACCGATCGCTCCCGCCCACCGCGTAACGCAGCAGAGGAATCGCCACAACGCATGCGGAACGCTGGAACGCGGATTGCCCCACGTCGCTCACGACGTGACGAGGCGCAGGTCGCTTGGAAGCATCTTGCCCCCGCAGACACTCGTGAGTTGACGTGAATCGCGCCGGAAAGCGGAGACAGGGTGGCCTCATCGCCCACGGCATGTCGTGACCGTGGCCGTTCTATACCGAAGGATCGTTCTGTACCGAAGTCTCCTGGCATCGAAGCTGGGGGGAATCCATCTGAGGGGGAGCACGACATGCTGAAGCTGAGAACAAGGCAGGGAAGGTGTCTGAGCATCCGGTCAAGGCTCGCGGCGGTATCGACAGGGTCGCTCATGTGTGGAGCGCTGTTGGGCGCGCAGGATCTCGGCCCTACCCCTTCGCACGACAGGCTGGTCGTCCCGCCGCGTGATGTGCGTCACATCACGCTGGCGCACGCGCAGCAAGTGGCGGCCCAGGTGGATTCTCTCGCGGCGAGGCTTGGACAGCTCGACGTCGAAATGGCCAGAGAACTTCGACTCGCAGCCACCGCCGACTACTTTCCAAAGCTCGGAACCGCATTTGCCAGTATTCATTTCAACAAATTCATGGGCGAGGAATTCACGCTGAACCGGCCACTCAGAGGGGGTCCGGTCACTGTCGGTATTCCACTCATAGGCCAGGACCAGACGTGGATCGCGGTAACGGCCACACAGCCAATCACGCCTTTGTTCAAGGTTCGCGAGGCGGTCGCTCTCGCGCGCGCTGACGAGAACATCGCACGGGCGAAGGCGGGGATGGCCGTTGCCACGAGAGCACGTGCCGTGGAGAAGAATTATTTCGACCTGCTCGTCGCGCAGAAGGAGATGGCGCTCGCCGAAGCGACGGTCCGGAACGCGCGGGCTGGACGGGTGCTTGGAGGCACCGCCCTCGTGCCGGTGAGCGCAGAATCAGGAGTCGAAGCGAAAGACGCCCAGCAGGCGTTGCAGGAGTCAGCCGGCAAAGTAAGGGAACTGACGGCTTCCCTCAATGAGCTGCTCGGATGGCCGAAGGACACGCCTCTCGAACTCGAGACGCCCGCCCCGCTCGGCGAAATGCTCTCTCTGGACGAGGCAGTCGGCAGCGCCCTCCAAGTCAATGCAGACGTGATCGAAGCAGAGCAGAACGTCGAAAAAGCGGCAGCCGCTTCGAGGCTCTCGAAGCTGGACTACGTTCCCGATGTCGCGGTGACCGGAGGCTATGTCTTTCAGGATGATGTCATACCCGCGTTGCCAAGGGACTTCTCCTATATCGGCGTGGTGGGTTCGTACAACCTCTTCGATTTCGGCAAGCGGGAACACACCATGAGAGCACGCAGCGCTCAGCTGCAAGTGGCGCGAACCGCACTCGAGCTGACCAAAGCAAAGGTCGCAGCGACGGCCAGGGCAAGCTACCTGGAGCTGGAACGGGCTCGCGCGATGAGCGACTCAGCTCGTGGCGCCGGGAGGGTCACGAGCATACTCGATGTGAAATACAGGACCGATGACGTCGATGCCGGGGCGGGCCAAACGCAAGTATCGCTGGAATTGCTTCGACTCGATCTTCGACATCGCGAAGCGTATACAAGACTGAAGGCCATCATGGGGCAGCCGTAAGAGCGCGTTACGCGGCTCTCCCGTTGAGGACCACCGGGCTCTCCCACTCGATGTGATGCTCGTACATCCACGCCAGAACTACACCTGAACTGCACCACTGACGATCTTGCGGTGTGACTCGGCTTATCGCAGGAACTCCAGCGTCCTCGTCCAGGCCAGCGTGGCGGCGGCCGCCGCCGGTGCCGGCTGCAATCCGCTTGGCAGCGAGATCACCGATCCTCCGGTGGCCGGCTGAATCAACCCCGTTCCCCCTCCGAAGAACCCGGGCACCGTGGGGTAGATGTAGTACGTGAACCGGTCGCCCAGCAACTGCTTCGTCTTGAGCACTCGTGCGGTGATCAGGTAATCGCGCTCCGCGTAGTGGCCCAGCACCCGCGTCTTGATCGTACGGAGCCGGTCATCGTCTGTAGGCGTCACCCCGTAAAAGACGGACGCGCGGTACAACGTCGGCGTCGCCTCCGCGAGCTTCCATACTCGGTATTCGCCCCAGCCGACCCCGACGGCTGAAATCCTCATGGCATCGACACCGGGATCGGCCTGCAGGAACGCAAACGCCGAACGGAGGTCGTCGACGGTCTGGGACCAGGGCAGACCCGCGACTGCCGTGCGCGGCGGCCGGCCCTGGCTCGGCTCGGATGCGGGCGTCTTCGACCGGGACGGCAGGTGCGGCGCCAGCGCCACGAACCCCGCGTCCGCGAACTGATGGACCAGCTCACGAAACCTGTTGTTCAACCCGAGATCGTCGTGCAGGACGATGACGCCGGGACCTTTCGAGGCACTCTTCGGTCTCGCCACGTAGGCCTCGATGGTGGCCGTGCCCGACGTGAACTGCACCGCCTGCGCCGCTACCGAGGGCGGAGGCTGTGGTGCTTGTGCCGCGTCCCCGGGCGCGCCCATCCAGTGCGCAAGCCCCAGCGCAACCGAGGCGGCCGCCACCAGCCTTGCTGGTCGTCGGCATCGTAACTCGGAACCCATCGCCTCCAGCTTCCCCCCTTCCCCTGATCCCTTCCCCCTTCCCCCTAATCCCTTCCCCCCTACCGCAACCGCTGCACCTCGGCCTTCAGCGCCGCGATGTCGGCAGGCGTTCGCACGTCCATCATGATGGTCTTGCTGTTGGTCCAGGAGGGGACGACCATGCGGACTCGACCATCGACCAGCCCCGGCGCCATACCCATGGCGTGCGCCTCGATGTTCAACGTGGGGAGGTCGTAGATCATCCACTGTTCCGTCTTCGGAGAGAACCGTCTGATGTGAGCGGAGCTCTGACAGACGGTCCAGACGTCTCCATGTGGATCCGTCCACGTCTGGTACGACCCGCAGTCCGGCGCGGGCGCGTCGTATACCGTGAGCTTGTTCGTGCGGATGTTCACCCGAATCAGATCGCTGCTGAACCACCCGACGCCCCATACCGAATCAGTCGGTCCCGGGCCTGCGCCGACCATCCGCATCGAGTGCTGGTACGGCACGCCCCGTGTGTGCGGTTCCGAGCCGCCCATCATCTCGAAGATCCTGCGGTCGTCCCCGGTGAAGAGGTTCCACCCGGAGTTCTTTCGCTCCGGGATCTTGATGGTGACCACTTTGCCGGGCGCGCTGCCATCGGCCTTCACCATGACGTCGGTGGCAAACTGCGCCCACCAGCCATTGCCGTCCGCGTCGCCCATGCTAGTCACGTTGTAGACGTCGTTGAAGGCCTTCATGTCCTTCGGGGCAGGCGGGTTTTCGTACACGGCCCACCGCCCGGTGGAGGGTTCGTACATATAGAACACGGTGGGCGGGTTCTCGCACAGGCCGTTCGAGCAGATCGCCGGGCGGGGCCCATCCTCCCACCAGATCCGCTCCTTCCCCCTGCTGGCGGCCGGAACAGTAGCGCCCTGGCTGCGTCGGATTTCCTCCGGCTCTGGAACGGTCATCAGCTCCATCCGGCCCGCTCTGTCGATCCTCACGAGCTTGCCGGCGGCCTGGGTCCACACGACGCCCTGCCGGTCGGTGATCATCTCACCGCCGTCCACAACCGCTCCGTTCGCGTTGGTCACCTTGTAGCCGGTTATCTTGCCGGTCTTCCAGTCGATCTTCGCAATGGTCCAATAGCCGCGGCCCCGTCCCGTGAACCACGGATTGCCGTCCAGGTCCACGGTGGCGCGCAGCGGACCCATGTTCTTGAGATCCGTCTTGTTGGCCGGACCGAGCTGCCAGAGACTGCCGTCGTTGTACAGCGGCACGCCGAAGCCGGGAGGGGAGCTGTCGTATTCACGAAACACCGCCAGCGTCTCCTCGCCCTGCGGGCGCGGGCGCGGTTTGAGCGCCAGCCTGTTCGGGACCGGTCCCCGCACCCGTGCCAGGTACGCGGCGAGCTCGTCCTTGTAGTAGTGCATGAGGGGGGCGACGTTCCGGTCTTCGTCCAGCGTGTAGGTGCCCGGCGTCGCGATTCGACTCATCTTGTCGATGAGAATCTTCCAGCCCTGCTCGTCGTAGCGGTCCTTGAGCGCGTGCGAGGGCGAGTGGCAGCCGCCGAAACAATTCAGGCGAAACACTTCCTTCATCTTTCGATCGTGAGGCGTCGCGTCCGGCAACGAGGCGACCCACTCGTCGCCTCTCAACTGGAGCTCGAAATTCTCGAGCGACGCGAGGGCGAAGTTCTGCCGGTGCACGGCCGGGCTCAGCGTCACGCCTTCCACGATGCCGGCGTCGTAGCCAACGGCCTGCGCCCAGATGTTGTATTTGCCTTCGTCCATGCGGGGGAAGTAGTACTCGCCCGCGGCGTCGGTATAGACACTCGTCGTGAAGGTGCTGCCAAACCGGCGGGCCGATACGATTACTCCCTCCATCGGCTGCCCCGCGGCCGCGGTGATTCGGCCGGTGAGCACGGTTTCGCCTGCGGCGTAGCCCGTTGTGCCAGACACCGAGGTCAGCCATATTGCGCCCAGTGCCGCAACTATGACGAGAACTGTCTTGCGCGACGTCAGCATGATGTCGTCTCCGGTTGTCTTCCCAGCGCGATCCCCTACCAGCCCGTGGCAAAAGTCCCGACCAGGCCACAGAGGCACAGAGGCACAGAGAAAACCTTTGGAAAAGGCTCTGTGTCTCTGTGTCTCCGTGGCGCTTTGGTGAGTTTCAGCACAGTCAGCTACGGGAGCCGTTCCACCTTCTTCAGGTACCCGATGATGGCGTCGATGGTCGCCGTGTCGAGGGAGTACTTGAACGCCGGCATCCGGGGCGATCCCTCCAGAATCCGTTCGCGCACGGCCGCCTCGCGCCCGGTGACGTTCCGCTGCGTCAGCAGCGGTCCCCACGTCACCATGGACAGATTGGTCTGCGCTGCGTGGCACAGCGCGCACCGCTGTTTGAAGCGGAAGCGGCCGAGCAGTTCCGGCTCGCTGAGAGACAGGAGGAATTCGGTGTCGCTCGGCAGCTTGGGATCGAGCGGGCCGTCCCACAGGGTCCGACTCCATTCTTCGACAGCTTCCTTCTCCGTAATGGCCAACGGCAGCTTCGTCGATACGGACTGCTGGCTGGACACCTGGACGGGCGTGAGCAGGAGCAACAACAGCACCCCCACACCGGCGGGTTTCATGAGCACCTCCGCTGATCGTTGATCGTGCTGTGGAACTCCATATCCAACGAGCTTATACTCCTGACCGCGCGGTGCCGACAAGATGAAATCGATACTTCACCTGACCCTTCGCACGATCGCAATGCTGCTGGTGCCGCTGTTCTTGCTGTCGGCCTGGCTGGCTGCCCAGGCCCCGGCCGACAAGACGTTGGATGTCTATTTCATCGACGTCGAAGGGGGGCATGCCACTCTGTACGTGTCCCCTTCAGGCCAATCGATGCTCGTGGACACCGGCTATCCAGGTTTCGAAGGCCGCGACGCCAACCGAATCATCGCCGCGGCCACTCGCGCCAGCGTCAAGCAGATCGACTACCTCGTGACCACTCACTATCACGGCGATCATGTGGGTGGTGTGACGGCGCTGGCCGAGCGATTCCCGATTCGCAACTTCGTCGATCACGGGCCTACTTCGGAGCAGGGCGCGGGCGCGGCCTTGTACAACACGTATGTCAAGGTACGCAGCAAGGGGGCTCATATCGAAGTGCAGCCTGGCGACCAGATTCCCGTCGAGGGGCTGAACGTGCGCGTGCTCAGTTCGGGTGGTGGACTGTTGAGCGTGCCGCTCGAGGGCGGCGGCATCCCCAACCCGCTCTGCGCCACGTTCCTCCCGATGAAGGACGAAACGAGCGACGACGCGCACTCGGTGGGCACGCTCGTCACCTACGGCCGGTTCCGGCTCATCAATCTCGGCGACCTGTCCTGGAACCAGGAGTTCGGGCTCGTCTGCCCGACCAATCGAATCGGAACGGTGGACGTCCTGCTGGCCTCGCAGCACGGCGACGATGAGGCGGGATCGGCGACCTTCGTGCACGCGATTCGGCCGAAGGTGGCCGTCATCAACAACGGGCCGAAGAAAGCGGCCATCCAACCCATCGTCCAGACCCTGCGCACGTCTCCAGACATCCAGGACGTATGGCAGCTCCACTACTCGCTGCTCGGAAACCGGCTGAACGTGTCCGGAGAGTTCATCGCGAACGTCGGCGAGGATGTCGATACGGGACACTGGCTGCTGTTGTCGGCGCGATCCGACGGCAGTTTCACGATGACGAACGGCCGAACCGGCTTCACGAAGACCTACGCGGTGAAGAACTGAGCGTCGGCTCGTGAAGCTTGCGCGCACGTACGCTCCGTGGCTCTGGCTGCTCACCGGCTTGTTCGCGCTTCGGGTCGTGGCGCAACCCGCCGCATTGGTCCTCGATGCGGGCGTTCTGCCGCCGTTCGACTCGTGGCACGGGGGCGTTCTGCCCTATCCGCTGCTCCTTCTGACGCAACTGTTCATCCTGGGCTGGCTGGCAAGAACGGCCCGGCGATTCGGGGCAGGCGAGGTCGCCCCGAGTCGTCGGATTGGCCGAACTGCGCTGGTCTTCGGCGGCGTGTATTTCGCCGTGATGTTCCTGCGCCTGCTGCTCGGGGCCACCGTGCTCGGCCACGTGCGCTGGTTTGCCAGCCCGCTGCCCGCCTTCTTTCATTTGGTCCTGGCTACGTACGTCTTGCTGTACGGGTACGTCCGCGTCCGCCACGATTAGGTGTCCGCTTCACTCCTGCATGGGGTGGAAGGTCCTGTGAACTGACTTGAGCTCAGCAGTGCCTGGCACGTCACTTGAACCCAGGCGGACATCGATTCGATCTTTGATGCGGATCGCCTTCGCCACCAAGTGACGGACCATGGAGATTCAACAACTCGTCATGCTCGCCGTACAGGCGAGCATTCTGCTCACGGTGTTCGGGTTCGGATTGCAGGCCACCACCGGGGACGTGCTGTATGTGGTGCGCGCGCCGGCGTGCCTGGCGCGCTCGCTGGTGGCCATGTTCCTCGTCATGCCGCTGGCCGCCGTCGCGCTCGTGCAGGCGTTCGAGTTCCGGCCGTCCGTCGAGATTGCACTGGTGGCGCTGGCGCTATCTCCGGTTCCACCGCTCCTGCTGAAGAGAGAAAGCCAAGCCGGGGGGACCGCGTCCTATGGGCTGGGGCTCATGGCCGTCGTCTCCCTGCTGTCGATTGTGCTCGTGCCGCTCGCCGTCGAGCTCCTGGGACGATACACCTCGCGGTCATTCGGGACGGCACCCACTGCTGTCGCGAGGATTGCCCTGACGTCCGTGCTCCTGCCGCTCGTGGCCGGAATGGCGTGTCGGGCGGCTCTGCCGTCGGTTGCGCAGGGCATCGCCAGACCCGTGACGCTGGTCGCCACGACATTGCTGTCGGCTGGCGCGCTCGCGATCCTTGCCGCCAACCTACCCGCGATCGTGGCGCTCATCGGGGACGGCACGGTCCTGGCGATGGCCGTCTTCGTTGCCGCGGGACTCGCTGTCGGACACCTGTTAGGGGG
>JBOGIR010000235.1:0-4727 GCA_050742335.1 Vicinamibacterales bacterium
ACGTAGTCATACCCCCAGCCGGAGAATTCCAGCGTGCGAAGATTCGCGGCGCCGAGCGCCCTGGCGGCGGCGTCGAGCGCCGCCTTGCTGTCCTGGCCGTGGCCCGTGACGGCCAGTGTGGCTGTCAGGGTCAGTGTGATCGCAAGTGTCTTTTTCATGGCTACAACTCGTCTCGTGCCAATCCGTACGTAGTGTCCGGCTTTCCGCCTACGCTTTTTGGCTTCGGCGGACCCGCCGTAGCGCAACGCGCGAAGGCGGGCAGCCGGACCGGACCGTTACTTCGACCCGAGATACGCCGTAATGGCGATGATGTCGTCCTCGGTCAGCTTGGCGACCACCGGCGTCATCATCGCACTCTCGCGTGTGCCCGCCTGAAAGTCGTACAGCTGTCTGGCGGTGTAGCTGACCTGGCGATCGGCAATGGGCGGAACGGGACCGAGGCCCTGCAGGTCGGGGCCGTGACAGATCGTGCACGCCACGGTCTTCCCGCCGCCCGTCGTGACGATCTCCTCGCCGCGCTTGATGCTGCCCACCGGCACGTAGGCGACCATGCCGGATCGCGGGGCGCGCGCGCGCTCGGTGAAATCAGGGTTGTCGGGGACTTCCAGAATGCGCTTGCCGAGCGGCTCCGTCTCGTTGCCTGGCTGTGGCAGGAACAGTCCGTTCATGCCCGGGCGCGCCTTGGGGACCGTGTCCGTTTCGACCACGCGCACCCACGGCCGCCACCTGATCGCCGAGAAGTATTCGGCGACCGTCTTCATCTCCGCGTCGGTCATGTGCCGCGCGATCTGAATCATTTCGTTCGTATTGGCCTTCCTGGGGTCGGCGCTCCGCCGCGTGCCGTTCTTGAACGCCTGCAATTGCTGGAGGATGTACTCGGCAGGTAGGCCGGCTACCGGGGCGTTTTCGGGCTTGCCCTGCCCGTTCGGGTAGTGACAGAGGCCGCACGCGCGCAGCTTGTCGCTCTCGCGGCCGCGCGCAACGATGTCGGGCATGAGCGGATGGTCGCCCGGGTACCAATCGGAGGGACCGAAGTCGTAGTGGATGGCGTACTCCGTGAAGGTGCGATCGGTATCCGGGAGCTTGTGGGTCACATCCTTCGGTCGTGGCGCCCCCAGCCGCGCGCAGTCGAGCGGCTTGGCGTCTGTCGCGCACGGTGGCGCCGCGGGCTCCGGTCCGCCCGACGTGAATCCGTATGCCCACGGGGGTGGCGCCGGAACCTGGCCGTCGACCACGGCCGCTGCGATGGAAATCGAGAGCAGTGCGAGGATCATCAGACCGGCGTACTTCCTCATGTCGCCTCCCGCGACATTATTACCAGCTTGGTGCGGGAAATGTCACGTCTTTCTGCGGGCCTCTCTTCAGGCCGGCCGTCGCACGCACGTGACAGGAACCGGGCAAAGACTAGAATCGTCCGTGCAGGTCAACAAGCCAAGGGCCTGCCCTTGATATCCCGGTGAAGATTTGCCCTTGGCTGGTTCATAGAGGAGTGTGATGTGGCCCAGGAGTTCGGCTTCACATGGTGTCCCGGCGCGAGGCCGCCACAGCGGTGACGGGCGCGGTGGACCGCTGGTTCCAGATTGTCCTTGCGGTCGGCGTGTTCGGTGTCGCAGGAGCGTCGCTCGCGGCGGCGCAGGACGCCCCACCAGTGCCCCAACTGAGCGTCGGTCGGCTCGCCGAAAGCGAGGGGCCGGTGATCGACGGCCGCGTCGAGGAGCCGAGCTGGTCGAACGCCGAGCCGTTCAGCGCGTTCGTTCAGCAGGAGCCGGACGAAGGCCAGCCCGCAACCGAGCGCACCGAGATCCGGTTTCTCCTCGATCGCCAAAATCTTTACGTTGGGGTCATCAACTTCGACTCCGAGCCCGGCAATCTCGTCGTCACCGAGAGCCGCCGCGACGCCGACCTCGACGAGACCGACTCGATTCAGATCCTGCTCGATACGTTCAACGACGGGCAGAACGCGTTCGTCTTCGGCACCAATCCGTTCGGCATCGAGTACGACGGGCAGGTGATGGCGGAAGGACAGACCGGGCAGGGGGGTGGGGGCCGGGGGGGCTTCAACGTGAACTGGGACGCCGACTGGACGGTGCGCACGCAGAGGACCGAGCGCGGCTGGGAGGCGGAGTTTGCCATTCCGCTCAAGACGCTGCGGTACAACCCCGGGCAGGAGCGTACCTGGGGGATCAATGCCGTGCGCAACATCAGGCGCAAGAACGAGCAGGTGTTCCTGTCGCCGGTGCCGCGCGGCTACAACCTCAACCGCGTGTCGGTGGCCGGCAAGCTCCAGGGCTTGAGCCTGCCGGTGCGCCGCGACCTGCGCCTGCTGCCGTATCTCTCCGGTTCGATCAATGACGACCAGATGCTGCAGACCGACACGGTCCGCCGCTCCGGCGATGTGGGCCTCGACGTCAAGTGGGGCGTGCGCGCCGATCTCACGCTCGATCTCACCGTCAACACCGACTTCGCGCAGGTCGAGGCCGACGAGCAGCAGGTGAACCTGACGCGCTTCGCGCTGTTCTTTCCCGAAAAGCGCGCGTTCTTCCTCGAGAACGCGCAGACCTTTCAGTTAGGACAGCCCCAGGCCGTCGATCTGTTCTTCTCGCGGCGGATCGGTCTGTCGGCGAGCGGCGAGCCGATCGACATTGTGGCGGGCGGACGACTGAGCGGCAAATTGGGCGGGTACAACGTGGGACTCGTGAACATGCAGACCGACGCCGCGGTGAACGAACGCTCGGGAGAGACGCTGGCGCCCGCCAACAACTTCACCGTCCTGCGGATTCAGCGGGAAGTCGGGCGATCGAATTTCGGCGCGATGTTCGTCGGCCGCCAGGGTGTCGGGAGCCGCGCGCAGGCCGACGACTACAATCGGGCGTACGGCCTCGATCTCGGCTGGCAGGCAACCACCAACGGGCGCGTGTCCGCCTTCCTGGCGCGGACCGATTCGCCCCGGAGCAAGGGGTCCTCCGATTACGCCGGCCGCGCGGCGTACGCCTACGTCAACCAGCTGTGGGGCGCGGGCGGCGGGTACACCCAGGTCGGTGAGCGGTTCAATCCTGAGGTCGGGTTTCTGCGGCGGCGGGCGTATCGGTCGTTCGAGGGCCGCTACAACCTCAGCTACCAACCCAAGCAGTGGCCGTGGATCCGCCGCATTTCGCCCCACACGAACTTCACCGCCTACACCGATCTCCAGAACCGGCTCGACACCTCACAGGGCCACTGGCACTTCTTCGACATCCATACGCTGCCCGGCGCGCGGTTCGGCTACGTCATCATCACCGGACAGGATCGGCCGCGCCGTCCGTTCACCATTTATCAGGACGGCACGGGGCGGCGGGTCGTCGTTCCCGCGGGCGAGTACGCGTGGACCTGGGGCGAGTTCGAGGGCAACACGAATCGCAGCGCGCCGATCAGCGCCGCGCTCGTTCACAAAATCGGCAGATATTACGACGGCGACTACCACGGGTGGCGGTTGACGGTCGGGCTGCGGGCAGGGGCGAGGCTCCTCTCGGAGCTCGAATGGACGCGTGATGACATCGGCCTTCCCGGCGGCCGCTTCCGGAACGACCTCCTGCCGATGAAGGTGAGCTATGCGTTTACGAGCCTGGCGAGCCTGCAGGGGCTCATCCAGTACAACAAGCAGGCGTCGACGTTCTCATCGAACATTCGCCTGGCGCTGCTGAACCGCAGCGGCACGGGGTTCTTCCTCGTCTACAACGACCGGCGCGACACGTCACCCTTCACGCCGGACGAGCTGCTGGGACGCTCGTTCATCGTCAAGTACACGCGGCTTTTTGACTACTGATCGCGATCGTGAATTGACGAATTTACGAATTGACGAATTGACGGATTTGATTGCGGCATTGAAATGCGTAAATCCGTAAATCCATAAATCCGTAAATTCACATTGCCTAATTCGATCCGCGCGCTGGCCCGAGCTCGATCACGTCGTGCAGCGACGTGTGGACCTCCATCTTCGGATCCTGTCCGGCCCCCGCTGCCGCGGTCGTGATCATGCCGCTCACAAGATGGAACCGGTTTCCGAGCACGGCTCCCGCCACGCCGTGCCGCGGCATCGGCATCGGCGGCAGCTTCGTCCACGTATTGGCCGCCGGCTCGTACACCTCCACGGCGCGGAACGCGCCGGCAAGCTCGGGAGTCGACACCTCGCCGCCCGCGACGTAGATCTTCCCGCCGTACGTCCCCCAGCCGCCGCCGCTGCGCGCGGTGGGCATCTTCGCCTTCAGGCCCGACCACATATTGGTTGCCGGGTCGTACTCTTCGACGATGTCCGTGTTGGAGGACACGGTGACGAACGCGTGTGCGACGCGGCCGCCAATCACGTAGATCTTGCCGTTGACGGCACCAGCAAAGGCGTGGTTGCGGCCGAGGGCCATCGGCGCGCGGCTCTGCCACGAGTTCGTGGCCGGATCGTACACATCGTTCGCCGTCAGAACGCGCGCCGGTCCACCGCCGTTGATGGCCACCTCTTTCGACCCCTCAACCGTGGTCGCGCCGCCTATGAGGTACATCTTCCCGCCGACTTCGGCGACGACGGCCGACCCGCGTTTCATCGGCAGGGGCGCCAGGGCTCGCCATGCATCGGCAGCCGGGTCGTATTCCCAGGCGTTGTCGACCGGCTCCCACCCACCCCCAGTACTTGGAAACACGAAGCCGCCGAACATGTAAATCTTCCCCTGATATTCGACCATCGCCTGATGGTGGACGGG
>JBOGIR010000236.1:0-1693 GCA_050742335.1 Vicinamibacterales bacterium
CCCGCGGGAACAATCCGGTGAAGTGCACCCCGATCGATCCTGAGATCGGCGGCCGACGAAAAGTACCGCTCCTCCGACCCGTCACGGTCGGCAAAATGACGATGGATAATCGCTTCGTCCGCTGCACTGCGAGCGTATCGCTCGGGTCGAAACGTCTTTTCCTCCTGCCACACGCCAACAAGCTCGCACCTGGCCGCCGCCGTGTTCGCGACGAACACGTGGCGGCGGAAGGTGCTGGTCAGCAGAATCACTCTCATGCAGGCACCAGCGCCCCCAACGCGAGCTGGACGACACCGGCCTGCGCCACATCGACAGGCATCAGTGCGCCGGCGCCGATCTGGCCGAAGGCGCGTTGCGCCGCATACAGGTGATGCAGCTTGAATGAGGGCTTGGAATAGAACGCCAGCGCAGGCACCCGGTAGAGCGGCGCGAGATATGAATAGCCGCCGTATGTACCGACAAAAGCGCGGGCGCCAGCGATCACGGTGCCTTGAAGGGCCAGATTGTTCTGGGGCGTCGCGATGTCGGCAATCGTGATCATCCGACTTGGGCCGTCCGGCAGCCAATCGCTATGGTCATCGACGCTGAAGCCGGGATTCAGGATGACGACAGCGGTCCGCTCGGCCAGTGACGAGACCACGCTGCGTGCGAACGCCTGGTTCTCGGGAGTAGCGGGAAAACACTCGTTGAAGTAGAAGCGGACCGCGACATAGTCGGCGGGCAAGTCGGGCGGCCGCAGACCGCCGGGAGGCTCGATGAGCTGATGGCGGGTGAACTGATCGATCAGCGCGTAGCCGGCTTCATCACTCCAGTACGGCGCGAACAGCCGGTGCATCAGGCCCGGATGCAGCACGTCGACCGGCGCACCGTCGCGACGCCGAACCACCGCTTCGACGATGCGATCGTCGAATGCACCGGGCTTGCGATGTTTGCGCTTCTCTTCGGCGACTGCACAGCGAAACTCTTCGGGAGTGCACAACGCGAGGATGTCGGTGTATGCAGGTGCGTCCTGGCCATACCACGACGCCACACCGCCGCGTGAGACGATCACCTCGCGTTCGGGCGGCAGGTTCCAGTGCGCGCGCACCCATCGGATGTAGGGGATCCAGTACAGCAGTTCGAACCCGACTTCGCCGGTCCAGGGGCCAATCAGAATCGGGCGTCCAGCCGACACGATCTGATCGATCGCCTCGAACAGCCACTGGACAGGCTGCCGGATCGTCGCGCCGCGCACCGCCTGGCGCAGCTCTCGCAGGTCCTTTGCCGTCGGCTGTTCGTCGACCGCGCGCACAAGATCGGTCAACCTCCTGTCGAGGGCGGCCAGCCCATGGCGGTCGGTCTCGCCAAGTTTTCGAACAACCCTCTCGAGTGTCGCCAGGCGCTCAGGCACGGACCCTCCACCGAAGGCAGCCGCGATGCGTTGCAGCATGTTCATCGGCGGGCGCGGAGCGGTCGCAGAACGAACTCGCGCCACTGCTTGGCCTGTTTGGCTCCACGATGCACGGTGAGCCGCGTCGTCCGGCCGACACGCTTCGTCGTTCTCCGCGTGATCTTCCTGCTCCTTCGCAGCAGCCATCGCATCGGATGGGGCCGCTGAAGCCACGCGCCGATCATCCCGACCAGGGCGCCGGCGAGCACGACCGGACGAAGGAGATATGTCCACACTGGCGCCGGCTGCGGTGCGGGCGCGGGA
>JBOGIR010000237.1:0-14616 GCA_050742335.1 Vicinamibacterales bacterium
CGACATCACCCGGAAGGTGCCGCCCGGTGACAAATTCTATGAGTGGTTCCGGAAATAACTTGTAGAGCGCACGCTTCAGCGTGCGCGTGATTGGTAGAGCGCATGCTTCAGCATGCGCGTCACATGAGGTGAATTCGATGCGCACACAACTCGCCGTCGTAGTCGGAGGGCTGAGTCTTCTTCTGGCAGGGACCGCCGCGCCTGTTTCCGCCCATCACGCGTTTGCCGCGGAATTCGACTCGAACAAGCCGGTCAGCTTCAAGGCCACCGTCACGAAGGTGGAATGGGTCAATCCCCATGTCTGGATTCACGTCGAGGTGAAACGCCCGGACGGGACGGCCGAACCGTGGGCGATCGAAGGGGGCACGCCCAACGTGCTGTTCCGGCGCGGCTTCACGAAGCAATCGCTGACGGCGGGCACCGAGATCGCGGTCGACGGCTATCGCGCGAAGGACGGCACGCGGCGCGCCAACGGCCGCGACCTGACCTTCGCCGACGGGCGCAAGCTGTTCCTCGGATCGTCGGGCACCGGCGCGCCGTACGAACTGCGTCCCGGCAGCCCATCGAAGTAGCGCGCACGCTTTAGCGTGCGCATGTGGTGCCGTGTAGCGCACGCTTTAGCGTGCGCGTGGTAATGCCGTGTAGCGCGCATGCTTCAGCATGCGCGTGATTGGCGCGTGATTCGTGATTGTAGAGCGCACGCTTCAGCGTGCGCCTGACGACAGAGGTGAATCCGATGCGTACCCGACTTTTCGCCGTCATCGGGGTGGCTCTCGTCCTCGCGGTCGTGGTGGTGTTCGTGAGATCGGCACGCACAGATGTCGCAGGGGCAGGGCAGACGCCTTGGGGCGACCCGGACCTGCAAGGCCTGTGGAGTTACGACCTCGAGGTGCCGCTGCAGCGCCCCGCCCGGTATGGCACCAGAGAGTTCTTTACCGACGAGGAACGCGCCGCACTCGACAAGGAGCGGGCGGAGATCCTCGGCGAAAGCGATCGCCGCTACACGCGGGGCAGCGAACAGGACGTTGGCGGCGCCTACAACGCCGCGATCTTCACCACACACAAACCTGTCGGCCGGCGCACATCGCTCATCGTCGATCCACCGGACGGGAAAATTCCTCCTCTCACACCGGAGGCGCAGAAGAAGAGGGCCGAGATCCGGGCGTTCCAGCTCGCGATGCTTCAAGCGACAGATGTGTGCAAGAACAATCTGCCGGGATGCACCGGCGGGAAGTACGGACCGCTGTCCCCCAGACGAGAGGAGATGCCTCCCCATTACCTGACGGTTGCGGGGGCCGGGGGTCCAGGGGGCGGAGGTGGCGCGATCAATCGCTCACACAATCCGGAGGACCGCAGCCTCGGCGAGCGCTGCATGGCCGCCGTGCTGCCGGATTTCGGCGGGAACACCGGTTTCTTCCTGCAGATCGTCCAGTCGCCCGGAACGGTCTCGATTTTCTACGATACCGGCCAGGGACAGGGGTGGCAGCGCGTCATTCCCATGACGGCCAATCCACATCTGCCCTCGCAGGTGCGGCAGTGGTGGGGCAATTCGCGAGGCCGCTGGGAGGGCAACACCCTGGTCGTCGACGTGACGAATTTCAGCCCGAAGACGTACTTCCAGGGCTCCTACGAGAACCTGCATCTGGTGGAACGCTGGACACGCCTCGACCCGACCACGATCGAATACGCCGTCACGATCGAGGATCCGACGACGTGGACGAGACCGTGGACCGTCAAGCAGGAATACAACAAGCAGAACGACTTCGCGAATCGGCATTACAAGGAGCCCCGCTGTCACGAGGGGAACTATGGGATGGTCGGATTGCTGGCCGGGGCGCGAACCGAGGAGCGGGCCTTCGCGGAGCGGCGAGGCCCCGATCCCGCGACGAAGTGCACCGCCGGATGCGGCGGATTTGCCGCCGGATTCGGCGATGAGGGAGAAGACAGTAATCCGTTGACGAGATAGACGGGCCACAGGGACACACACAGGCCACGGAGACACGGAGAAAGACTGAGAAGGAGACATCCTCATGCGACGCTGGTCCACGACCTCCATGCTTGCTGTGGCCGTCGCCGCGGCGGCTGTGAGTGCGGTCATCTCCGTATCGGTCGCGCCAACCGCCGGCCAGACGGAGTCGGCGACAACCCGCACGGCCGACGGCCGGCCCGACTTCAGCGGGATCTGGCAAGCCAATAACGAAGCCAACTGGGATCTGCAGGCGCACGAAGCGCGTTCCGGGGCCGTGACTCAGCAGGGAGTCTATCCCTATGAGTACGCCCGAGTGCCCGCGGCGCCCGTGCTGGCGCTCGGCGCGGCCGGCGGCGTGCCGGCATCGCTCGGCGTCGTGGAGGGAGACGGCGAGATCCCGTACACGCCGGAAGCCGCCGCGATCAAGAAGGAGAATGGCGAGCGCTGGATCGATCGCGATCCCGAGCTGAAGTGCTACCTGCCCGGCATTCCACGCGCGATGTACATGCCCTACCCGTTTCAGATCGTCCAGGGCACGAACAAGGTCAACATGGCCTACGCGTTTACGAGCACGGCTCGCACGATCCACCTCGATAAGGTCGAGGGACCACCGGATGATACGTACATGGGGCATTCGGCCGGCCGCTGGGAGGGCGATACGCTCGTGGTGGACGTGACGAATTTCAACGGCAAGAACTGGTTCGACCGGGCCGGCAACTTTCATAGCGAGGCCCTGCATCTGGTCGAGCGCTTCACGCCGCTGTCGCGCGATGCCATCCGCTACGAGGTGACGATCGAGGATCCGAAGGTTTTTACGCGGCCCTGGACGATCTCGATGCCGCTCTATCGCCGGCTGGAGCCGAACATGGAGCTCCTCGAGTACCGCTGCATCGAGTTCGTCGAGGAGTTCCTCTTCGGCAACCTTCGCAAGCAGCAGCTCGTCAAGCGCTGGGAAGGCGACACGATCATCGTCGACATCACGCGCAAGGTGCCGCCGGACGACAAGCTCTACGAATGGTACCGACGGTAGAACCGTGCTCGGAGGCACGTCCATGACAAGGCTGATCAAGGCCTCGGCAATCGTGCTAGCCGTTGCACTGGCGGCAGTGCTGCCCGGACAGAACCTCGCCGGCCAAACCGCCGCGACGAAAGACGACTACCAGCGGTCGGCAGAGATCTACGGGATGCGGACCAGCGCGCAGAGTGGTCCGCAACGCGGCGAAGAGATCTATTACTACAAGTGCTGGTACTGCCATAACCAGCACGCGAAGACGGGGCCTCCGCTGAAGGGCCTGTTCACACGTGTGCTGCCGTCCGGACAGCCGAGGAGCGATCGGGACGTCGCGGAGAAGATTCGCCAGGGTGGTCCGATCATGCCGGCGTACCGGCACATCTTGGCAGAGGCCGATCTCGCCGATCTCCTGAGCTACTTCAAGAGTCCGACGTGCTGTTTCGAAGGGGATGAACCTCCACCGAATCCGCGCTATCGCGCCGCCGCCGCGGACGCGGCGGGCGCGGCGGTGCGCCCCGGTCTGTCGGGCGGCGCTCGCGGCACCGTGCGTACGGCGAAGGGCGAACCGCTCGAAGGGATCATGGTGCAGCTCGTCTCCATGAAGAACGCCATCCGGACCACGGTTCCTACCAACGCAGATGGGCGCTACGAGTTTCCGGTCCTGCAGCCAGGCGATTACACGCTGCGGATCGCGCGCCCGCTGGAGTTTGCCCCGTATGTCAGGTCGTCCGTCCGGATCGACGGTGCCACACGGCTCGACGAGATCGTGCTCCAGCGCATCACCGACAAGGAGGTACTGCCTCCGACGCCCGAGATTGCGGCGCAGCTCACCGGCGCCGAATGGATGCTGAATCTGCCCGGCACCGGTGAAGAGAAGCGGACGTTCACACTGACGTGCGGCTTCGGATGCCACTCGTACCAGCAGATCTTCCGCACGCGCTACGACGAAGCGGGCTGGCGCACCATCGTCCAGCGGATGCTGCGAGGCGCCGGGTCGCCGCTGATCAACATCAGGGAGCCCGGGCCTCAGACGACCGGTCGCGCGGGACGCCATCTGCCCGAGGAAGAAGCGATCGTCGCCGGATGGCTTGCGCGCGTGCGCGGCCCGCAGTCCCCCGATCCACCCCTGCACTATCTGCCGCCGGCGCGCGGTGCCTCGACTCGCGTCGTGGTGACCGAGTACGAGCTGCCGCGGCAGCTCCTCGCGCCGCACGACGTGCATGGCGATTCCAGCGGCAACATCTGGTACACGCCGCATCGGAGTCCGTATATCGGCAGACTGGATCCCCATACGGGTGCAGTGAAGGAATACCGGGTGCCCAATACACCGGGCGCGTTGCCGGGCACCCATCGCGTCTGGGTGGACAAGAACGACATCGTGTGGCTCTCGGAGAACTGGGCGCATAACCTGACCCGATTCGATCCGAAGACCGAACAGTTCAAGCAGTTCCCCGTCGAGACGGACGATCCGCTCAATTCCCCGGGGTTCAGCAACTTCCACATGGACGCCGGCGGCTATGTGTACGAGACGATCAATCGCGGGGTGGTCAAGATCGACAGCCGGACCGGCAGAACCGTACAGCACTTCCCGTTCACGCGACTCAACAGCACGTACGACAACATCCTGAGCGCCGATGGCCGCTACTGGTCAGGCGGACAGACCGGGACCGGCATCGTCGGGCTGCTCGATACGAAGACCGGCGAGATGTGGGAGCTGGACACGCGGACGCCGGTCTCCAGCCCGGCTCGCGGGGGATTCGACCTGCAGGGGAACGCCTGGTTCGGAGGACGCGGCGGCATGTTGATCAAGCTGGATCCCCGCACCCGCCGGATCACGGAGTACTATCCGCCGTTCCCGTACGTCGCGTTCTACGAGGTGCTGCCCGACAAGAACGGCGAAATCTGGGCGGCGGCCATGCACAGCGGCCGGTTCCTGCGATTCAATCCTCGAACCGAGCGCTGGATCGACTACATGCTGCCCGAGCCGTACTCCCACAATCGACGGACGTGGATCGACAACTCCACGAACCCGGTGACCGTCTGGTACGTCGATCACAACGGGTACATGGTTCGGATTCAGCCGTTGGACTGACCAGCCAAGGGACTGCCCTTGATATCCCGGTGAGAATGCCCTTGGCTGGTTGGCAGTATCTTTTTGGCGCGCTCCGCGCGCCTAGACCGTTATGCGGCTCAGCCGGATAACGGACAACGGGTACGACGGTCTCGTTTGAAGCCGCATAACGTCGAACCAGGAAGCCGTTTATGGATGATCAAAAAAAGAGCAGGAAGACGATCAGCCGCCGCGACTTCGTCGAACGGGCAGGGATCGGCGCCGCGGCCTTTACCGGCGCGGCTGCGTTCTCGGGCCTCGAGGTGCAAGCGCAGCGGACCGCCGCGTCAGCGATTCCCGCAAGGTGGGACCTCGAAGCGGACGTCGTGGTGCTCGGCGCCGGTGCCTGCGGGCTGCCCGCCGCAATCCGGGCCGCCGACCAGGGCGCGTCGGTCATCGTCGTGGAGGCCAATTACGACATCGGGGGCCACGGGATCATCAACGGCGGCCAGGTTCCGCTCGGCGGCGGGACCAGTGCCCAGAAGAAGCACGGCATCGTCGATTCGCCCGACATCCTGTTCAAGGATCTCACCGACTGGTCGGTCGTCGAGACCAATGGGATGCCCGAATATCGATACAACGATCGCGGCGTCCAGCGCGCCCTTGCCGACCACGAAGCGGCGGCCTACGAGTTCCTGCTCGAGAACGGGGTGACATTCAAGGAGGGCCCGCCGGGCGTGCAGGGCGGGCACGCGATCGGCATCTCGGCGCCGCGAGAGAACTATGCCGTGTGGGAGAAGGGACAGAGTCTTGAAAGCCCGCGGGGCGGCGGCGGAACCGTCGTCTACCGCGCGCTCGAAAACAGCGCCAAGAAGAAGGGCGTCAGGTTCCTGCTGAACTATCACATGGACGCCATCTTGAGGGAGACCCCCTCGTCAGGCCGCGTGCTCGGCATCAAGGCCAGCTACACGCCCAAGTACCTGCCGGGCAGTACTATGCCGATGAGGCCGTTTCGATCCGACGGCGTGATCGCCATGACTGCGACGGCTGTGACCGTGAGGGCCAGAAAGGCCGTCATCGTCGCTACGGGCGGCAGCAGCAGCAACGTGAATTTCCGCAGGATGTTCGACTCCAGACTTACGGAGGAGTACCAAGTTGCCGGCGAGCCCTATTCTTCGCAGGATGCCAGCGGCGAACTGGCCGGCATGGCGATCGGCGCGTCGCTCTGGGGAACGGCGAACCAGACGCTGGAGCGAAACGGCGCGCTCCGAAAACGGCCGGTCATCGGCGCGCAGCACATCTATCCTGAGTGGACGCCGGATAGTCCCGTCTTTCCGCTGGTCAGGGCGACCGGCATTCACGTCGACGACTGGGAAGACCTCATCCTGGTGAATCAAGTCGGCAAGCGCTTTTATGACGAGGAAGCGGAAGGCTGGCCCTACGGCACACACCACGGATTCCTCGACCCATACGTCCAGGGCGACTGGCGCAACGCACGGCGGATCACATACAGGCCCCAGAACTTCCTCGACGCCGCGCTGGCGCCAAACGAGGGATCGCAGCCGCCGGATTTCAGCGCCGGACCAATATGGGCGATCTTCGACGCCGACGCCGTGACACGTGAGAAGTGGAATCTGTCGCCGCCCGCGACCGATCCGCGCTTCTTCTTCAGTGCCGGTTCACTGACGGAGTTGGCGTCCCGGCTTCGAAACAACCCGTATCAGAAGCTCGACATGCCGGCCGGGAACCTCGAAGCGACCGTGGCCAGGTACAACTCGATCGTCGATTTTGGCTACGATCCCGACTTCGAGCGGCCGAATCCCAAGTACAAGATCCGGACGCCGCCGTTCTACGCCGCGTGGGCCACCCCGGTGGTGCACGATACATACGCCGGGCTGCGCATCAACATGAAGTGCCAGGTGCTGAATTTCAACGGGCAGGTCATCCAGGGGTTGTACTGCGGCGGCGAGTCAGCCGGCGGCTGCAGTCAGCACGGCCAGGGCCGGGCGATCACGCAGGGCTACATTGCGGGGAAGGAGGCGGCCAACGAGAAGAGCTGGACGTAGGATACGGGGTATGCGGGGGACAATCCTGGGTTGCATGGTGGTGCTGCTCTCCGTTGGCGGCTCTGTGTTGCCCTCTGGAAGCGCCTCCATCACAGCGGCCGGGACGCAAACTCCATCTCCATTTCCATCTCCAACCCTCTCCCCTCGGCGTGCGGCGCTCGATCGGTTCTGCGTGAGCTGCCACAACACGAGGCTTCGGACCGCAGGCCTTCAGCTCGATGTGGCCGACGTCGACCATCCTGCAGGAAACGCGGCGGTGTGGGAAAAGGTGTTGCACAAACTGCGCACGCGGGAAATGCCGCCCGCGGGCGTCCCGCATCCCGACACGGCCACGTACGACTCTCTCGCGAACCACCTGGAGGCTGCGCTCGATCGGGCCGCCGAGGCGAAGCCCAACCCCGGCCGGCCGGCCGTGTATCGCCTCAATCGGTTCCAGTACGCCAATGCCATCCGCGATCTCATCGGCCTTGACATCGACGCCCCATCACTGCTGCCCGCAGACGATTCCGGATACGGCTTCGACAACATCGGTGATGTGCTCACGGTGTCGCCACTGCTGCTGGAGCGATACCTCTCCGCAGCCGCGAAGATCAGCCGCCAGGCCGTCGGCGATCCGTCTCTCAGCCCGACCTCGGCTGAGTACCAGGTCCCGCCGTCCACAGTGCAGACCGAACGTGAGAGCCGCGATCTGCCCCTCGGCTCGCGCGGCGGGATTGCCGTCCGCCATCAGTTTCCGTTGGACGCCGAATACGTCATCACGGTGCGCCTGCAGCGAGGCAAGGATGCCACGACGGTTCTGGGGACGTCCCAGGAGCGCCAGCTGGATATTCGTCTGGATGGCGCGAGGATCAGGTTGTTCACCGTGGGCGGGCAGCGCAGCGTCGAAGCCCGGGGCGAGATTGACGAGGGGCTGGAAGTTCGAGTGCCAGTGACGGCAGGACCTCACCTGGTGGCCTCGACATTCGTGAAAGACACCGTCAAGCCGGAAGGCGTGCTGGATACTGCGGGCGATCAGGCGTTCTTCGAGGGTGTCGGCAGCGTGTCCATTGCCGGTCCGTACGCCGGGACAGGTCCGGGCGACACTCCGAGCCGACGGAGCATCTTCGTATGCCGCCCACGGGGACTACGCGATGAAGAGGCGTGCGCCACGAAGATCATCACGACCCTGGCGCGACGTGCGTATCGCCGTCCCATCAACAAGGATGAGATGCCCGGATTGTTGATTCCCTACAAGTCGGCCAGGGATCAGGGGAGCTTTGACGACGGGATCAGGCTGGCGCTGCAGAGAATTCTCGTGTCGCCCGATTTCCTGTTCCGCGTGGAAGTCGATCCTCCAAAGGCGCCTGCAGGCTCTGCCTACCGGATCAGCGACGTTGAGCTCGCGTCGCGACTGTCGTTCTTTCTCTGGAGCAGTGGTCCCGATGAGGAGCTTCTCGGCCTCGCCGAACGCGGCAGGCTGAAAAACTCCGCCGTACTTGAACAGCAGGTCAGGCGAATGCTGGCGGATGCCCGCGCCGGCACCCTGGTATCCAATTTCGTGGGGCAATGGTTGTACCTGCGCAATATGGAGGCGGTGCTGCCGGACCCGGCGGCGTTTCCGGATTTCAACGAGAACCTCCGTGCCGCGCTCGCCAGGGAAACCGATCTCTTCTTCGAAAGCATCCTCCGCGAGAACCGCAGCCTGCTCGATGTGCTGCGTGCCGACTACACGTTTCTGAACGAGCGGCTGGCGCGGCATTATGGGATTTCGGGGGTGTACGGCAGCGAGTTCCGTCGTGTGACGTTGACGGCCGAGGAGCGGAAGGGACTGCTCGGCAAGGGTAGCGTCCTCACGGTCACGTCATACCCGAATAGGACGTCGCCGACGCTGCGCGGCAAGTGGGTGCTGGAGAATCTTCTCGGATCCCCGCCTCCTCCGCCCCCGCCCGACGTCCCTTCGCTCAAGGAAGGCAAGGATCTCGGTCTCCTGACGATGCGAGAGCGCCTGGCACTGCACCAGGCGAGTCCCGTCTGTTCGAGCTGCCATGCACGCATGGATCCGCTGGGCTTTGCGCTCGAACGTTTCGACGGGCTGGGCAGGTGGCGGAGCGGCGTCGATTCTTCAGGGGTGCTTCCGGACGGGACAAAGATCGATGGGCCCGTGGGACTGAGGAACGTGCTCCTCACCAGGAAGGACGAGTTCGTGACGACGGCGACCGAGCGGCTGCTGACGTATGCGCTGGGGAGGGGGGTCGAAGCGTTTGACAGGCCGGCTCTCCGCAGGATTGTCCGGGACGCCTCGGTCGACGAGTACCGCTGGTCATCGCTCATCATGGGTGTCGTCAAGAGCGTGCCGTTTCAAATGAGGAGATCCCGTTGACCATGATGGTCTTCAGGAGATCGGTCCCGCGGCGCACCTTCCTGCGGGGCACCGGTACCGCACTGGCGCTGCCGCTGCTGGACGCCATGTTTCCAGCGTTCGCGTCCGCGGTGCAAACCGCATCCAGCAAGCCCACACGCCTGTCGTTTTTCACGGTCCCCAACGGGATCATCATGGACAAGTGGACCCCGGCGGCGGTGGGTGGGAGCTACGAGCTCACGCCCGTCCTGGAGCCGCTGGCCCCCTTCAAAGATCGCATCGTGGTGCTGAGCGGTCTGGCGAACAACGAAGCCCGCAAGCTCGAATTCGAAATCGCCGGCGATCACCCGCGCGCATGCAGCGCCTATCTCACCGCCACCCACCCGCGAATGACGTCGGGCGCGGACATTCAGTGCGGCGTCTCGGTCGATCAGATCGCGGCCGGGGAGCTCGGGAAGCAGACGCAGCTTCCATCCCTGGAGATGGGGCTGGAGATCCCGATGGCGGGCGCGTGCGAGTCTGCCTACAGCTGCGTCTACTACAACACCATCGTCTGGAAGAGTCCCACGACACCCCTGCCGATGGAGAACCGGCCACGCGCGGTGTTCGAACGTCTGGTCGGCGACAGCACCGACCCCGTCGAGCGCGCCACCCGAATGAAAGAGAATCGCAGCATCCTGGACCTGGTCGCGCAGGATCTGAAACGGCTCATGCGATCGGTGGGAGAAGGCGATCGCCTGAAGCTCGATCAGTATTCGGAGGCGGTGCGCAGCGTCGAACGGCAGATCGGCGTGGCGGAGCAGCAATCGTCGAGGGAGCTGCCCGACCTGCCGAAGCCCATCGGCATACCGGAGAAGTTTTCGGACTACGCCAGACTGATGCTGGATCTGCAGGTGCTGGCCTTTCAGGGCGATATGACCCGGGTGGGCACATTCATGCTCGGCCACGAGATGGGGGGCCGCGCCTATCCTGAGCTGGGGTTCGGCGACCAGCATCACTCACTGACACACCACCAGGGCGACGCCGCCAAGATTGCGAAGTGCCTGCAGATCAACATCTTTCACGCGAGCGTGTACCGGTATTTCCTGGAGAGGATGCAGTCGGTGCCTGACGGCGACGGGACGCTGCTCGATCACTCGCTGCTCGTGTACGGCAGCGCGCTGAGCGACGGGAACATGCATCTCTACAAAGATCTCCCCGTTCTCCTGGTGGGCGGCGGTGGTGCCGGTATTCAGGGTGGCCGTCACGTCCGGTATCCGGAGAACACGCCGATCGCGAACCTCTACATGACGCTGCTGGAGAAGGTGGGCATTCACATGGAGAGCTTCGGCGACAGCACGGGGCGGCTAGAGGGATTGTGAGAATTTCAACCACGAAGGGCACGCTCTTCGTGTTCTTCGCGGCTTTCGTGGTTCCCTCGATGGCAGCGGAGATGGGCGCCCTCGCGGAGGTGCCGCTGTTCGATGCGGTCCTGAAGGGCGACCGGAGGGCCGTGCAGCAGTTGCTGCGGAATCGTGTGGACGTCGACGCGACGCAGCCGGACGGGTCCACGGCGCTGATGCTGGCGGCCGACCGCAATGACCTCGAGGTGGCGAATCTGCTGCTCCAGGCCAGGGCCAACGTCAACGCGGCGAACGAATACGGCGCCACGGCGCTGTTCGTCGCGTCCGCGAACGGCAATGCGGCCTTCGTGACGCGCCTGCTCGGTGCGAACGCGAATCCGAACGCCGCCCTCGTCTCGGGTGAGACGCCGCTCATGGCCGCCGTCGACAAAGGCCACATCGACGTGGTCCGCGCGCTCGTCGATCGCGGGGCCGACGTGAACGCGAAGGAATCCAGAGGCGGTCAAACGGCCCTGATGTGGGCGGTGGCCGGCAAGCACCCGGCAATCGTGACGCTGCTGGTCGAACATGGCGCAGATGTGCGCGTCCGCTCGAACGGTGATTTCACGGCCCTGCTGTTCGCGGCCCAACAGGGAGACGTGGAGTCCGGCGGCACACTGCTGCAGGCGGGTGCGGATGTGAATGACGGCAGGAAGACGGATCGCATGACGGCCCTCATGCTGGCGGCCGCCAGTGGTCACCCCGAATTTTCAGTGCTGCTGATGGACAAGGGCGCCAATCCCGGTCTGGTCGATCAGAGCGGCTACACGGCTTTGCACTATGCGGCGCTGAACTCGAGGAGGGCAGCGCTGGTGAAGGCGCTGCTCGATCGCGGGGCGAACCCGAATGCCCGGACGACGGGGGATACACGCGCGAACACGACGTCAGGTGTCAGCCTGAAAGGCGCGACGCCGCTGTTCCTGGCCGCTTCGCGCGGACATGTCGACACGGTGCGCGCGCTGGTCGCCGGTGGCGCCGATCCGGCCGTCGCGACCGATGAAGGGACCGCTCCGCTGCATGTGGCCACATGGGGAGGCGACCCGTACTTCAGAGACTGGACGGAGGACGAAAAGAAGAGCCTGTTCGACGTCACCAGGTTGCTGGTGGAACTGGGAGCCGATGTCAATGCGGCCGGAGAGCACGGATGGACCGCGCTTCACGGAGCGGCGTACAAAGGCGTCGATGCGGTGGTCCGGTTTCTCGTCGAACGCGGCGCACAGATGGACGTCTTCGACGAGTACGGGCAGACTCCGTTGAGCATCGCCAACGCCGTCATCACCGTCGGGAGCAAGGACGCGTACTATCAGAGCGCACGCGTCGTCCGCACGAGCACGTCCGACCTGCTCCTGAAGCTCGGCGCCAGGCCTCTGGCGGAGTCGGGGGTGCAGATCCTCGATCTCTTCTACAAACAGTAGCCGCACTCGAGGCAGCATCGCCGCAATGTTCGACGTCGCTGAGTCCTTTGTGGACCGTCACGTGTTAACATCCGCCCGATTGACGCGGAGAACGTTCCTCTCGACGGCGCTCGCAAGTGCTGCCGGCTCTCTGGCGCTCCCGTCTCCCACCGCAGCACTGCAACGTCTCGGCAGCGATCTCACCAGTGTGAGCATCCGAGACGCTGCGGAACAACTGCGGAGGCGACGTGTCTCGCCCGTTGAGTTGACGAAGGCCTGCCTTGCTCGAATTGATCGGCTCAACCCCGTGCTCAACGCGTTCATTACGGTGACCGCCGACTCCGCGCTGGCGCAGGCGCGAGAGGCGGAATCACAACTTCAGCGCGGCCAGTGGCGCGGGCCGCTCCACGGCATCCCAGTCGCGTTGAAGGATCTGTTCGACACGGCAGGTGTGCGAACGACTGCCGCCAGCGGTGTGTACAAGGACCGTATCCCATCGGAAGATGCAGATGTCGTGCGCAGGCTCAAAGCGGCAGGCGCTGTGCTCCTGGGCAAGACCAACATGCACGAGTTCGCGTACGGCGGCACGTCTGCCGTGACCTATTTCGGCGCGGTTCACAATCCGTGGGAGATTGGCCACATTGCGGGCGGCTCGTCGGGTGGATCGGGCGCCGCCGTGGCCGCGGGGTTGTGCTACGGCGCTCTCGGGTCGGACACCGCGGCTTCCATCAGGCAGCCAGCGGCGTTCTGCGGCATCGTCGGGCTGAAACCGACATACGGGCTCGTGAGCACGCGCGGCGTAATTCCGTTGTCGTGGACGTTCGATCACGTCGGCCCGATGACGCGCACCGTCGCCGATGCGGCCATCATGCTTCAGGCAATCGCAGGCTACGATCCCGGCGACGCAGCAAGCCGTGAGATGCGCATTCCGGATTACACCGAGACCCTCCGGACCCGCGTGTCATCAATGCGAATCGGGGTCGCGAGGGAGTTCTTCTTTGCGGGTCTGGATCCGGAGATTGAAGCCGCTGTGAACGAGGCGTTGCGAGTGTTGCAGAAACTCACGGCTGGCTTGCAGAACGTCACGTTTCCGGCCAGCACGCAGGAGCAATTGAGAGCCGCCGTAAGAGCCGCGGAGGCCTATACGTACCATGCGGAATATGTCGAAAGGACGCCGGAACTCTACCAACCCGAGACGCTGATGCGGCTGCGGACCGGTGCCGACATCAAGACAACGGCATATATCCAAGGCAGGCGGGATGTCGACCTCACCCGTCGGACAGGCGACAAGGTCTTTCAGACCGTCGACGCGATCGTGACACCAACGACTCCTGTCATGCCTCCTGTGCTGTCCGACGTCACCAGCAGTATCAGCGCATCGCTGGCGCTCAACAATCCCACGATTCGCAACACTTCCCCCTTCAACGTCTACGGTTGGCCCACCATCTCGATTCCCTGCGGGTTCTCGCGATCGGGTCTGCCGATAGGACTCCAGATCTCCGGTCCGACGGGAGAAGACGCGGTGGTCTTGCGGCTTGCCCATGCCTACGAGCAAGCCACCAATTGGCACACACGCCAGCACGCGCTGCAGTGAAGGTGCCGCGGCAGATACCGTCACTCCGACATGGCCATGAGATGCCCGCCTTCGCGCGAGGCGCCAGGCGGGGCAGGCATCAGGGGCCTTCGTTGGACTTCGCGCTGACCCATCTGACCGCGTCGAGCAGGACCGCAGCCAGCTGCTTCGGCCGCTCGATGTGCGCGTAATGCGTGACGGGCGCGTCGACGAGCAGCACGCGGATCGCGGCGGTGGGATTCTCCTTCCGGAAGCGCTGCGCGATCTTCGACTCGCGCGCCATCTCTGGCCGCCCGTCCCAGTGACCGTCATCGAGCTTGCCGACGACCCAGGCCATTCGGCGGTACCCCTTCAGCGGCGGCGACATCGTCGAGAAGAGGTCTCGGATCACATCGTTCGCTTCGACGCCACGCGTGCCGCGCAGCGTGTCCCGGATCTCTTTTTCCAGCCGCGCGCCATGCTCGACCATGCCCTGGTGCTCCATGTCCTGGAGCACCTGTTTGAACTGCGGGCGGCGGCGGCTTTCGGCGGCGAACCACGCCTGCGCAACCGCCAGCGGCGACGTGCCCGGCATCGGATTGAGAGGACCGACGTACTTCGAAGCGACGTACCCGGCCGGGTCGCGCGAACGCAGGCGATCGACGCGCGGATAGCGTCCGTACTGAACGACGCGATCGGCTCGCTCGCCGAATTCTTCGTCGATGTCCTTGGTAATCTGCGCCGGTCCGCCCGTCCCCCACCCAATCGAACGGTCGTTCAGTCGGTTTCTGAGGGAGGATTCTTTCAGCAGAAACTGAAGCTCCCCGCCCGTGGAATGCCCCAGGATCAGCAG
>JBOGIR010000238.1:0-4430 GCA_050742335.1 Vicinamibacterales bacterium
GTCGACGAGCTCGAGCGTGGCTGGTACCACTCGCCGCCGGATCAGCGCCGTCACGGCGTCGACGGCAGCCTGAATGTGGCCAAAAAGCGCCATCACCGTTGCCCGCGCGAGAGGCTTGGGGATGAGCCGCAGCGTGATCTTCGTGATGATCGCCAGCGTGCCCTCCGAACCGACCAGCAACTGCGTCAGGTCGTAGCCGACGACGTTTTTCACGGCTTTCGAGCCGGTCTCGATGATGTGGCCGTCGGGCAGCACGGCCTCGAGCCCCAGGACGTACCGCCGGGTGGTGCCGTACTTGAAGCCGCGTGGCCCTCCGGCACACTCGGCCACGTTCCCACCGATCGACGAGGCTGCCAGGCTGGCAGGATCAGGAGGATAGAAGAGGCCGACCGCCTCCACCGCCTGCTGCAACTGGGCCGTGATGACGCCCGGCTCCACGACGGCCAGCAGGTTGATGTCATCGATCTCGAGGATCCGGTCCAGCCGTTCCATCGAGACGACCACGCCCCCATGCGTGGGAACGGCGCCACCGGTATAGCCGGTACCCGCCCCGCGGACCACCAGCGGTACACGGTGCTCATCGCAGAGCCGCGCAATCCTGGCGATCTCCCGGGCATCGGCTGGAATGACCACGAGGTCGGGCGGGTGGCCGATGCCCAGCGCGTCCTCGCCGTACAGCTTGAGCGACGCGGTGTCGGTGCGGACGTACTCCGCGCCGACAACATCGATCAGTGCACGAGCAACTCTTTCATCCACGCGAAGGGTCTTTCGGGAACCACGAAGGGACAAAGACCACGAAGGCCACAGATGGCGTATCTTCTCACCTTCACGTGCCACAGACACGGAGACACAGAGGAAACTCCCTCTATTTCGAACTCCGTGTCTCTGTGTCTCCGTGGCCTGTCGAATTGACAAACGGGTCAGCGCGACACGCCCGCCCTGGCCGGCTGCAGCGACTCGGCGAAACGCAGGATTCGCGTTGCGCCCTCGCGCAATTGCTCCATCGACGTCGCATACGAGATCCGCAGATAGCCTGGCGCATCGAACCCCTCGCCGGCCGTCACCGCGACGTGCTCCTTCTCGAGGAGGGCCTGCGCAAAGTCGGCAGACGACCTCAGACCATCCGCCGACAGAAGACCCGAGACGTCCGGAAAGAGATAGAACGCGCCCTTCGGCTTGACGCACCGAATCGCCGGGTGTGCGGTGAGCCAGCCGTGGATGCTGTCGCACCGCCTGCGGTACTCGTTGAGCATGACCGTGACCCCGTCCTGCGACCCCGATACCGCCGCGAGCGCCGCCATCTGCGTAATCGACGTGATGTTCGACGTCGTCTGACCCTGAATCGTGTTGAAGGCGGAGGTGAGCGCCTTCGGCGCAATCGTCCACCCGCAGCGCCACCCGGTCATCGCGTACGACTTCGAGGCCGATCCGGCGATCACTGTGCGATCGCGATGCCTGTCGAACAGGACCTTCGGCAGGTTGTGCGGCACCTGCTCGTAGATCAGCTGCTCGTAACACAGGTCGACGACGATCCAGATGCCGTGTCTCGCCGCGGCGTCGACGATTGGAACCAGCGTCGCCTCATCGACGAGTCCGCCCGTGGGGTTGCACGGGGAGTTGATGATGATCGCCTTGGTCCGCGGCGTGATGGCGGCGATCACCGCCTCCGCGTGCACGGCGAAACCGTCGTCCGCCCGCGTGTGCACGATGACGGGTACGGCCCCCACCAGCTTCACCTGCTCCGGAATCGTCGGCCAATAGGGAGCGTGTGTGATCACTTCATCACCGGCGTCGTACAGCGCCAGCGCCGCGTTGAAGAGCGCCTGCTTGCCGCCGGCGGTCAACAAGACTTCTGCCGACGTGACGTCGACGCCGTACTGTCGCTTGTAGCGGCCGCAGATCGCTTCACGCAACTCGGGAATGCCCGCCGCCGCCGTGTAGCGCGTGAAGTTGGCGTCGATGGCCGCCTTCCCCGCCGCCTTGGCGTGCTCCGGCGTCGGAAAATCCGGCTCGCCGGCCGTGAAGTCGACGACGTTGAACCCGGCGCGACGAAGCCGCTCTGCTTCGGCGGCCGCCTTGAGCGTGGCCGACCCCGACACGTGCGCAAGACGCTGTGCGAACATGCTTGCTCCTGATCCCGGATCTCGGATCCCGTCTTTGGTCTCTGGTCTTTGGTCTCTAGTTTTTAGGCTTTAGGCTCTAGGCTTTAGGCTTCACCTACCGCCCACCGCCTACTGCCTACTGCCCCTAACCCCTGACCCCTTCCGCCTGCTTCTCCCGCAGCCACCGCTCGACTGCGGGTGGCACCAACCCGTGCACCTCGCCGCCCAGCTGAAACACTTCCTTGATGAGCCGCGAGCTGAGATACGTGTACTGCTCCGCCGGCATCATGAACACGGTTTCGAGCGCCGGTTCGAGGTGCCGGTTCATGAGCGCCATCTGAAACTCGTACTCGAAGTCCGAGACGGCGCGCAGCCCACGGACAATCGCGCTTGCCCGCCGCGCGCGCGCGTACTCGACGAGCAGCCCGTCGAAGGTGTCGACCTCCACGTTGGGGTACTCCCGAAACACTTCGCGGACAATCGCCACGCGCTCGGCGGCCGTAAAGAGCGGCTGCTTGTCGGCGTTGACGAGCACGGCGACGAGGATCCGTTCGAACAGGTGCGCGCTCCGCAGGATGATGTCGACGTGACCGTTCGTCAGCGGATCGAACGAGCCGGGAAAAACCGCGAGGCGGCCGTTGGGCAATCCGGCAGGCGTCATCGTCGCACCTTCATGAAGGTCAGCGCGCTGTCCCCGGAGACGACGTCGCGAACGCGCAGCAGCGCCGCCGGCGCGTCGGGGTCGCGCCGGCTGGCTCGTTCGAGCACCAGGAGGCCGCCGGCGGTCAACAGATCGGCCGCCTCTTCCAACGCGTGCGTCACCGTGGCGGGATCGACGTCGTACGGAGGATCCAGCAGGATCAGATCGAATTCTCTGTCCCGAGGCAGACGTCGCAGCACGGTGGCGACGTCGCCGCACTCGATAGTATAGTCCTGCTCTACACCGCAGCGCGCGAGGTTCGCCGTGATCAGCCGCGCTGCGCGCCGGTGTCGCTCGACGAAGGTGACGTGCGCCGCGCCGCGACTCAGCGCTTCGATACCGACCGCGCCTGTACCGGCGAATCCGTCGAGCACTCGCGCGCCGCTGATGCGCGGCGCAAGAATGTTGAACAACGTTTCGCGCAGCTTGTCGGACGTGGGCCGCATCCCTTCCCACGACGGAGTCTCGAGACGACGACCCTTGAACGCTCCGGCAATCACGCGCACGGCGTCACCCCACCTCGATCAACCCGAATTGCTGCGCCCATTGCTCCTGCACGAACTGCAGCAGATCGCCGGTGAGCCCCCCTTCGGCCACGAGCCGTCGCGCCTCGCGGTGCGCCTCCTCCATGATGTCGCGGTCGCGAAGCAGGTCGCCGGTGCGCAGCCGGGGCAGACCCGACTGCCGGGTGCCGAAGAAGTCTCCCGGTCCGCGCAGCTCGAGATCCTTCTCCGCAATCGCAAACCCGTCGTTGCTGGCCGCCAGCGCCCTGAGCCGCTCCCGCGCGTCGTCAGTCCACGGCGCCTGGTAGAGGAGAATGCAGTGCGATTCCCACGGCCCGCGACCCACGCGACCGCGCAGTTGATGAAGCTGCGACAGCCCGAACCGCTCCGCATGCTCCACGACCATGACCGACGCGTTCGGCACGTCCACACCCACCTCGACCACGGTGGTCGACACCAGAATGTGAATCTGGCCGGCAGCAAACGCCTGCATGACCCGCTCTTTCGCGCCGGACTTCATCCGGCCGTGCAGAAGCGCGATGCGGTACGCGGGAAAAATCTCCGCCTGCAGGTGATCGGCCATCTCCGTGGCCGACTTGAGGTCGATTTTTTCCGATCCCTCGACGAGCGGATAGATCACGTACGCCTGACGTCCCCGATCGAGCTCGTCGCGGAGGAGCTGGTAGATCTCGTCCCGCCGCGACTCCGGCTTCACCCACGTGCGCACCGGCGTGCGCCCGGGCGGAAGATCGGTGATCTTCGACACGTCGAGCTCGCTGTAATCGGTGAGCGCCAGCGTGCGCGGAATGGGTGTCGCCGTCATCAGCAGCACGTCGGGTCGCAGCCCTTTGGCGCGCAGCGCGGCGCGCTGTTCCACGCCGAAGCGGTGCTGTTCGTCGATGACGACCAGCCCCAGCCTGTAAAATCGCGTGCTCTCCTGCACGAGCGCGTGCGTGCCCACAATCAGGTTGGTCGTGCCACGCTCGATGTGATTGTGAAGCGCGTGCTTCTTCAGACCCGGCGTGCCGCCGGTCAGCAGGTCCACGCGGAACCGCGACTGGGAGAGGAGCCGCGCGATCGTGCCGTAGTGCTGCGCCGCGAGAATCTCGGTCGGCGCCATGAACG
>JBOGIR010000239.1:0-10245 GCA_050742335.1 Vicinamibacterales bacterium
AAGCGCGGTTGGTCAATCCAGGAGGCGGCCACGGGTGAGGAACCGCCGGTGGTTCGACAGGCGCTGGCTGATGCGCGTGCGCTGCGTGCTGCCGCCGCTGATCACCGTCAGGCTGTCGATCGACACCGGCAGCAGCATCGACTCGCGCGGATCCTCGAACTCCACTCGCGCGTACCGGATAGACGACTCCGCGCGCTCGATGACCATCGAGGGCGCCGCGCCGCGCCGGACGTGTTCGCGCGGGACGTCGAACTCGAAACGCGTGGCCAGCCGATCGTCGATCCGCAACACGTCGTAGGTCGCCGCGTCCACCCAGATGCGGCCCCGCGACCGTCCGTCCAGCGACACCGTCACGCACTCCTTCGTCCAGACGATGGCGGGCGGGCGGGTCACCACGCCCCGATAGTCAATCATCACCGCCGCCCGGCCGTTGACGCGCGCGGTGCCGGCGGCCGAAAACGCCGATTCCGAGAGCCGCGCCGGCCGCAGCATCCCCAGCGGCTCCGGCGACACGGGCTTGGGATCCATGCAGCCCGGATCGCGATCCCGCTGCGGGGCTCTTCCGTTGACGGCCGCGACTTCGCGCAGCACGTTGGCTTCCGGCACACCGAGCGGCCCGAGGTTGTCCGGATCCCACTCGACGCGCAGCTCGAAGGCGAGACGCCGGGGGAACGCGTCAGGCGTCATGTCCGCACGAAGCGGCTGAATCCACACCATCTCGGTCGACACCACGTTCTGCGCGCGGCCGTACCACGCCTCGACGCTGCGCCCCACATTCCGCAGAAGGTCGGCAAGATCCGCAGACGACTCCGTGCCGGCAGCACGTGGCGTCACCGCCACGGCACCGGTCAGCGCGGTGCAGATGAGCCAGCCGAGATGCTTTCGGACTTGTGAAGGACGAACCACAGGCGTAGAGTCCTCCGGCGGAGGTGCGTTATGGCTGCTGAAGGGATGAAATGCGCGCATCCCTCATGTGCGTGCATAGTGCCACCAAACGGGCCTCATGGGAAGTACTGCAGCGACCACTGCAAACAGGCGGGAGACCGGATCGAGCTGCGCTGCGACTGTCAACATCCGGCGTGCCGCTGACGCCAGCAGCTCATGCCGGGCGATTACCGCGGAGCTCACGCGAGCGAATGACGGCACTTGCCTTGCCTCCGATCGGCATAGAGGCTCAGGGTGGAAACACTGCGGCAAGGCGAGCGCCGAAACATCACCGCACGTGCAGCCGTCGTCCAACGCGTGATCAACGGGGTCGTGCAGAATCCGAGCGTCACCCTGACGGTGGACACGCTCCAGCAATGGCTGAACATCCCCATGGATGCGGCCGAGCGCATCCTCAATCGGCTCGCCTCGTCCGGTCTCGTCCGTGAAGTGCAGAAGGGTGTGTGGGCGCGCGGCACCTGGCCCGGCGCCCAGCGCGATTGGTACTAGCCAAGGGCTTCGCCCTTGATATCCCGCTTGACGGACGCCCTTGGCTAGTACATTTGTTTGCTTGGCGCACTTCGTGCGCCATAGACCGTTATGCGTATCAACAGCGGGTATGAAATTCTCGTTCGGGGCCGCATAACGGTCTAACGTCGAGCGCGAGCCGTTCGCGCACGCGGCGGGCTAGGCGCGCTTGTTCCCGCGCGGCACCTCGTCGCTCACCGGGGACTCCAGCGACGCGCGCAGCGCCGGCGGCCTGAGCCGCGCTGCGACCACGCCGCGTACGGCGCTCACCAGCTTCGCCGCGTCACGCGACTCCAGCACGAGTGCAAGCACGCCGGTGCTCGTGGCGCGTTCCAGGTCGTGCTGGCTCATCGCAGCCGAGGTCAAGAGCACAGGAACATGCCGCGTGCGGGCGTCGGCGCCCAGCCGTTGGCACAGGCCGAAGCGGTCGTCGCGAACGGCGGCATCGAACGCCACGACGATCACATCAGGCACATCGGCGACCGCCGCCGCATATGCCTGGGCCGAATCGGCCGCAGTCGTCACCCTGCAGCCCGCACCGCGCAACGCCTCGGTGTAGGCCATCCGGGCCCCGTCGTTCGCCTCGAGCAGCAGCAGCGAGATGTCCATCAGCACGCAATCCAGCGAATGAGCGGTCCACTATAGCGGAAGCCATGGTGCTGATTGCACGAATCTCGAGCCCGTCATCGCCGGCCAATTTCAAAGCGCACACCGGCGACGGCGGATCGCGGCAGGTCCGGATACGCATGGCTTGTGAGTCGAAGAACCGGCTGGCCCCGGCGAAACTGAAGCGTTTTCTGAATTGTCCGTCAGATTTCGTGTCAACCCACCTTTGCCCTTGCCACGACGGCCCCTCCTGCGATGAAATCGTGGCCCAATAGGAGAGAGATTGAGCCTATGACACGCCTGATCACGGTGGTCGGCCTCGTCCTGAGTACGTCGGTCGCCTACACGCAGGAGCCGGTGAAGAGCCCTTCGCAGCAGGAAACGCTCGCCAAGTGGCCCTGGTCCATTTCGCTGCAGACCGCGCCCTTCAAGCAGGAGACGGTGACGTTCACGCTGGGGCCGAAGGAAGGCATGGAATACAAGTACCGCCTCGAGAAAGGCTCCAGCATGCTCTACGCGTGGACGGCGAGCAGTGAGCTGTACTGGGAGCTGCACAGCGAGCCGGACGGCGCGCCGCGCGGGTACGCCGAATTCTTCGACACCAGTGGCGGCGACCGCTCCAACGGCGTGTACAACGCGCCGTTTTCGGGCATTCATGGCTGGTGGTGGGAGAACAAGAGCGATCGCAACGTCACGATCACGTTGTCGTCGGCGGGGTTCTACTCCGAGTCCCGCGAATTCCGAAAGGGCCAGCCGGTCAGGATTGCGCCGATCAAGTAGGATGCGGTCCGACGTCCCCGCTGCCGCATCGAGCGGCCGTGGAAACATCCGCTGCCGACTGCCGAGACGGGCCGGCCGTTGCTGACAGAACATTCAGATGGAGAGGACAGGGTTGGCCTAGTAGTACGGACGCCGGGACACGGCCCTAATCCCAGAGTTCAATTGGGTTGATCGTGAATACGGCACACCGAGACACCGAGAAACTCTAATGATTCGCCTCGGTGCCTCATTGCCTCGGTGTGTCGTGATCATCAGGTGAAGTGAATCTAGGGCTACGAGAAGCGAGAAGTGAGCAGCGTGAACGACAGGCTTGTCAAGTCATGAAGGGAACGCAGATGCGCGCTTTCCGTTGGCTGTTTCTGACCAGCACCATCGCCCTCGTGGTCGCGTGTGCGGCCAGTTGCCGCAACCAGCAAGCAGCGCCCGCAGCGCAGGGGCCGGCTCCAGTCGGAACGCTCAGAGAGATCATGCACGGCATCGTCGAATACAACGCGTTCAAGATATTCAACTCCGTGGCGGTCACGATTACCCAGGAAGGCACCACCGAGAAACAGCCGCGCACGGACGAGGAATGGGACGAGGTGCTGCACGCGGCGCTGGCGCTCTCGGAATCGTCGAATCTGCTGCTGACGCCCGGGCGGCCCATCTCCAGCCCCAAGGACATCGACACCGCCGCCGGGCCGGATGAGTTAACCCCGAGGCAGATTCAGGTCAGGATCGACGCCAACAGGGACGTGTGGCTCAAGTACGTCACCGAGCTGCAGAACGTCGGCAAAGAGACGATGACCATCGTCAACGCCAAGGACGTGCAGGGCCTGTTCGGAATCGGGGAAAAGATCGACCAGGTCTGCGAAAGCTGTCACATGGAATTCTGGTATCCGGACGCGCCCCCGGCGCCGTGACGGTGAAGAGCATCAGCCGCGATCTTCTGTTTTCTGCGGCCGGCTGCGCGGCGGCACTGCTTCTGGCGTCCCGCGGGTCTGTCGCCACAATCGAAGCGCAGGCAGGCACGGGGACGATTGTGGGGCATGTCCGCCTCACGGGCCTTGCGCCGGCCAATCCAATCATTCGGATGGGCGGTGACCCCCGGTGCGGCCGGGCGTTGGCCGGAAAGCGGCTCACGCAGGAGATCGTGGTTCGAAGCGCGGATGGCGGCCTGGCCAACACATTCGTGAACCTGCAGGGGTCGTTTCCGTCTGCGCCGGCGCCGGCGCAGCCCGTGGCGATCGATCAGCAGGGATGCCTCTTCGTGCCCCGCATGGTCGGGGCGCGCGTCGGTCAGACGCTGCAGATCACCAACAGCGATCCCACCGGCCACAACGTCCACAGCCTGTCGACGCGCCACGTGTTCAACGTCAGCCAGCCGGTCAAGGGGATGGTGAACACGTTTCCGCTGAAGTCCGAGGATGTCGTCATGCGTATCAGGTGCGACATCCATTCGTGGATGATCGCCTACGTGGGCGTGGTCACACATCCGTACTTCGCGGTCAGCGCCTTGGACGGCGCCTTCACGATGGCGCGCGTGCCGGCCGGGCGCCACACCATCCAGACCTGGCACGAGCAGTACGGACGGCTGACGCGCACGGTTGACGTCAAGGCCGGTCAGACGGCGACCGTTGACTTCGCCTATACGGGAAACGAAAAACCCAGCAGCGCGGGGCTGACCGATCTCGTCATCCCCGGCGACGGTCAGTCAGTCACGCTGATTGCCGGACGCTGACACGCGCCGGCTCCATCGGCCGCACTTTCCCGCGCAGGAACCGCCAGGCGATCACCAGCGATGTCAGGCTGAGCGCCACGCCGCCCAGGCTCAGGCCGATGATGAGCGGATACCAGACCCAAGCGGTCTGATACACCCCAGGAAAATCGAGGCTGTGCAGACCCTGATACAGCCAGCGCTCTGCGCGACTGCCTTGGACTTCGGCCAGCGCGATCGAACCGTCGGTTGAATCGAGATACAGCCACGTCCTGTCGGGATCGTCGAACTTGGCGCGGAGCGCAGGAAGATGGCGGCCACCGGTGCGGTCGTAGTAATAGGCGTCGTATCCCGTGAGCCACGTCACGTCGGTGGGCTCCATGCCCGCCATGGCGGCGCGCGCGGCCGTCAGCAGCTCGTCGCGCGTGAACCCTTCCCGGATGCCGGGCGGGCCGCCGTCGGCCGACACGAACACGCGGACGGGGCGCTCGTCGCGCGAGGCGTAGCGAGCCGCATCCTGGTGCGGACGGGCAGAGATGTCCGGCCGTTCATACGCGGCGTAGAAGGGCGACCCCATGAACTGCAGCAGCTCGAGCTCCTTGGGCTGAAATCGCGTCTGCAACGCCGTCACGGCATCGACCGGCGACAGTCTGAACCGATCAATCTCGAGCCCGTTGCCTCGAATCGCGCTCACCTGATCGCGCGTCGGCCCTTCGCTCGGAAACAGATTCCACGGGGTCATCGTCAGCAGGCCGCTGAACGTCCAGGTGAACGTGATGACGCCGAACAGCAGGCCTGCATAGTGATGCCAGCGCAGCCAGCCCACATAGGGCGTCGCGGAGGTGCCTCGCATGAAGCGCCGCGATATCGAGAAGCGATAGAGGCCGATGACGAGCCCGAGCACGCACAGCACGCATCCGACGACCGAGCCGTAGACGATCAAGTCGTTCCAGAGCGGCGCACGAGTCCAGCGCAGCGGCGTGAAGTAGAACCAGTGCATCACGGGACCGGCATACCCCCAGAAGCGGCTGGAGCGATCGGTCTTCATCGTGACCTCGCCGGTCGCCTCGGCCACATAGATCTCCGTGCCCGCCGCGTCGCCGAGCGCGATGCGATGAAGCGCGCCGGTGGCGTTGAAGCGGTTGGTGATCGTCCACTGGTCGGGCTCCGTCTTCGAGTCCAGATACCGCACGGTGTCGCGGCTCTCGGGAAACAGCGCTGCCACACTCGCCACTGCATCGTCCGGTTCGACGTTCTCGACGTAGCTGCCGTCATCGGCGAACACGGTGAGTGAGCCCGCGCCGAACGCGAAGCGATAGGCGGGCCTGGACTGGACCGACGTCAACAGGACGCGCTGCGGCGCCCCCTGCACCCCAGCAGCCTCGAACGCCTTCGCTGGAGTCAACTGGATGGCAGCTGGATCGAGCGGCGGCAATCGGAGGAGGCGCTCCTCAGCCGAGAACTCCGGCATCCGCTTGAACACCATGACGAGGCCTGATGCGAACCAGCTCAGGAAGATGAGACAGAAGACGAGGCCGATATACCGGTGCACGACGATGAGCGCCGCGATGACACGTTTCATGGGTGAGATGATAACGCCCATTCCGGGATTCGTCGAAGCACTCCAGAGCAAGCCGTAGCAAGAGTGACCAGTCACGGGCTCCGCCCTTGATATCCCTCAGAGCCCGCGACTGGTTGACAGTGTTGGCTTGGCGCGCTCCGCGCGCCTAGGGCCGCTATACGGTCCACAACGAGTACAGAATTCGCGTTCGGGGCCGTATAGCGGTCCAAGGCGCCACAGAGACGCAGAGACACAGAGTTTTTCAAGGGGCCGCGGGTGCCGTCAAGGCGGCGTGAGGTCGTATTCGTCCTTCGGAAAAAGATCCGTATTCACATCGCCGAGCGTGGAGCGATCGAAATCCGGCCCGATCCGCGCGGGCTCGGCGCCAAGATATGTCGCCATCAGGGCGGCGATATCGATCCGGGCGCGATCGTAGTGCTCGCGCACGCGCGGGTCTGCCAGACGCGCCGCCACTGCGTCGCGATCGACCTCGAACGGCTCGTTGCTGCCGAGAAGGATGCCCGGAACGTGCACGACATAGGGGAACACTTTGACGAACGTATCGTGGATCCGGACGGTGGGCACCCATGTCGCAGCCAGGCCATGTCGCTTCAAACGACTCCTGACGAGCGTGAAGTACGCCTCGGAGTACAGATTCCCAGAGAACGCGCTGGTGGGGCGAAGGGCGTCGGCTTCGATGATGTCGAACTTCTGGCTCGTCCGCATCAGATACGCGCGGCCGTCGCCGAACGCATGCTCGACGCGCGGGTCGCGTAGAAGGGCGCGCAGGCCACCGTAGGAATCGCGCTGTGCGAGCGCGTGCAGCGTGGCGAGCTGAGGCCTGATGATCTCGACGCACACAACGCGTTCGGTTTCCGGCCGGCTGGCCGCGGCGTACACGGTGTCCCCGGATCCAAGCCCGACGATGGCGATGTCGCGCGGATGCTGATGCACGAGCGCCGGCAGCGCGCCGAGTACGGTGTGCACCTCGCCGTACGGCAGGACACTCTGCCCCATGCCGTTGACGAAGACGATCTTTGGCCCGGTGAAACTGGCGTGCTCGGCCTTGATCACCGACAGGCCGGAGTTGTCTTCGGCAAAGATGATGCGGTCGGCCGTCGTGCCGTGGAGACGGGCCCACAACAGGCCGGCGTCGGGCATCCAGACGGTCAACACGACGACGGTCAGGCCGATGGCGGCGGGAGTCCACAGCGGGTTGAGGGGCCTCGCGAGCGCCACAGCGCCGACGGCGAAGAGCCCACTCATGGCTGCCAGCGCTTTCAGCGTGGCGGCCGTCCCCAGCACCGCCAGCGACAGCCAGCCGGTCAACACCGTTCCCAGAATGCTGCCCAGCACATTCGCCAGGAGCAGGCCCCCCACACGGCGACCGATGCGGTGCACGTCGGTGTGGACGACCCGCTGCAGAAACGGGAACGCGCACCCCATCAACAACGTCGGCGGCACCACGAGCAGCAGCGGCACCATCACGTAGAGCCGCAGAAAGTTTGCCGGCGCGACGACCGGCGAGCTCGACCCGTGGAGCACATCGAGGGTCAGTGTGCGAAGCGCATGAACGCTGTCACGGACGCTCAACGGTTCGTAGCTGGCGAAGTAGCTGCTGAAGGCGCGCACATCGTCGGCGATGCCGACAAAGATCGCCAGCAGCAGCGCCGCCGACAGTCCGGCGGCGGCCTGGCACGCGAAGAAGGCGACGCCCGGCCGGACGGCCCGTGGCGCCAGGACGCTGCCAATCAGGGCGCCGAGCCCAAGGCCACCGAGGTACAGCGTCAGGAGGGTCCCGAAGGTGAACGCCGTCGACTTCATCATGACGCCGAGGAGCCGGAACCAGACGATTTCGTACGACAGCGCGACCAGCCCTGCGAATCCGTACGTGAGCGCCCAGAACCAGAATGAGAGTCCGGCGCCGCTGGAGTTGGAGCCGATGGCTTGCACCGGTTCGGCCGCCGGCGCACGGTCGATGCCGGGTCCGAGCCGAAGCGCAAAGGGAACCAGCACCGCGGCGCAGGCGACGTTCAGGACGGCACCGACGTGCAGGCTGCCGTCCAATCCAAGACGCGGCAGCAGCACCCACGTCGCCACCGCCGCGCCGGTGGCCGCGCCGAGCGTATTGAAGCCGTAGAGCGCGCCCACCGTTTGTGCGGCCCGGTCGACGCGATCGGTCACGGCGCGCGCGAGCAGCGGCAGCGACGCCCCCATGAAAAACGTCGGCCACAGCAGACTGCCGAACAACACGACCGCCATCGTCTCGGGTGCGAGCTGGAGCTCACCGAAGCGCCGGTACAGCACGCCGTAGTACAGGCTGGTGCTGAACACGGCGAAGGCGGCAATCGTCAGTTCCGCGACGCCAAACAGCACAAGGTTCGCGCGCCGCGACACTCTGTCGGCGGCGTGTCCGCCCGCGAGGTGCCCGACGCCGAGTCCGGCCATGAAGGCCGCCACGATGATCGTGGCCGAGTAGACATCCGCGCCGGAAAATATCCCGAGCATCCGCTGCCAGATGACCTGGTAGAGCAGCGCAGCAAAGCCCGACGCAAAAAATACGGCGAGTGTAAGAGGTACTGAAACCATCCGTCTGCCAGTGTCGTATGAAGGGTAGCTCGCCTCGTGCACAAACCAGCCAAGAACTCCGCCCTTGAAAGTCACAACTTCCGGGCGCCGCCCACCGCCTTGGGCCCAACTCTTGCCTGGCGGCTCTGCGCACGCATTCTACCCACGTTGTTTGCCGGCGTTGCGGTGCTGGATGTGACGATCGCGCTGAATGCGCAGAACGGAACCGCCACACCGCGAGTGGAGTTGCGGTCGGCGCCGCTCATCGAGCTCCCCGGGCAGGTGGACAGCAACAGTCCGGCCCTCTGGGATCGCGTCGGCGGGCGGAACCTGCTGTTCGTCATGACGTCGATGTCGGGTCAGACGAAGCGGGCCTGGGGACGCGATCTGACGATGTTCGGCGCCGCGCGTCAGGTGTCGATGGACCCGGTGCCGGATGGCGGCATCTGGATGGAGGCCGTGCTGCAGGACACCGACGGCACATGGTACGGCTACTACCACAATGAAGTCCCCGCGGCGATGTGCCGCGCCACAACCAAGGTGCTCCCCCGCATCGGCGCGGCGCGGTCGCGCGATCGCGGCGCAACCTGGGAGCAGCTCGGCGTCATTCTCGAGGCGCCCCCGCGCACGTACGACTGCACCACGGAAAATCAGTACTTCGTGGGAGGCGTCGGCGACTTCAGCGTGCAGCTCGACCCCGAATCCCAGGACCTGTATTTCTTCTACTCCTTGTACCTGCGATCGCCGTCCACCCAAGGTGTGGGCGTGGCACGCCTCGCATGGGCCGACCGGGACGCGCCCAACGGCAAGATCATGATCTGGCGCAACGGCGCGTGGATCCCCGCCACCTCCGTCGGCAGCAGCGATCAGCCACGCTGGATCTATCCGGCCGCCACGCCGATTTTTCCGGCTGCCGAATCGTGGCACGACGACGACAATGCGGTGGATGCGTTTTGGGGACCGTCGGTGCACTGGAACACGCACCTGTCCAGGTACGTGATGCTCCTGAGCCGCGCCAATAACGGCAACTACCGTACCGAGGGCATCTACATCTCCTACACCTCGTCCCTGGACAGTCCCGCCCGGTGGTCGGCGCCCGTGAAGATTTTGAATGGCGGTAAGTGGTACCCGCAGGTGCTCGGCGTCGAATCAGGGTCGGGTACCGACAAGGTTGCCGGCGAGTGGGCGCGCTTCTACATGATGGGATCCTCCCACCACCTGATCCGCTTCATCAAGTAGTCCCATTCCCAAACCGGGCGGTTTTTGTGTAAGCTCAACGGAATGGCCTTCGTCATCACAGATCCGTGCATCGGCACCAAGGACTCCGCGTGCGTAGACGTTTGCCCGGTCGACTGCATTCACCCACGCAAGGACGAACCGGAATTCGCGCAGACGGCCATGCTCTATATCCATCCCGAGGAGTGCATCGACTGCGGAGCCTGCGTCCCGGCGTGTCCGGTTGCCGCCATTTACGACAGCCCCGAGTCGACTCCGGCCAGCCAGAAAGAGTTGATCGAGGCCAACTCGGTCTATCGTGCGGGCGACGGCGCCGCCGTGGCGCAGGCCGAGGCGATCGTCAAGG
>JBOGIR010000240.1:0-26129 GCA_050742335.1 Vicinamibacterales bacterium
CTCGAACTGTGCCTGGCATTCAGCCAGCGTGGTCGCCGCGGTCGTCCTGGCCGACGCGTGCTGCCGTTCCGCCTCACCCCGCGCCGCCTCGACCTGCGCCAGCTGCTGCTCGACATCGGCCCGCGTCGCCGCGGCCTCTGCGAGCTGCGAGGCGAGCTCGGCTTCGCGCTGCGCCAGTCGCTCGACCTCGGTCGCGGCCGTTGCGTGGTCGTGCCGGGCTTTGGCCAGGGCCGTCTCGGCGACGTTCACCTGTCGTTTGAAGTCATCACGCGCCGCGGCCGTCTGCGACAATTCGACCTCGAACTGTGCCTGGCATTCAGCCAGCGTGGTCGCCGCGGTCGTCCTGGCCGACGCGTGCTGCCGTTCCGCCTCACGCTGCGCCGCCTCGAGGCACGCCAGCTGCTGCTCGACATCGGCCCGCGTCGCCGCGGCCTCCGCAAGCTGCGAGGCCAGCTCGGCTTCGCGTCGCGTGAGTCGCTCGAGGGTGGCGGCATTGGACTTGAGGGTTTGCCTGGCCTCATTGAGCGCCGCCTCCAAGTCACGGGCCTCGCGACCAAGGATCTTGCGGGCCTCGGCGGCCTTGGCCCACTCCGCGTCGAATTCTGCCCGGAGCGCAGCAGGGGCCGTCACCGCCGACTGGTGTTGTTTCTCCGCGCCGTCGCGGGCTATCCGTGCGCGGGCCAGATCGTCTTCGAGGCGCCGGCGCGTCTCGACTTCCCGTTCGAGCTGCGCCTGAAACTCCACCTGCCGCTCGGCGGCCTGTTCAGCGGCGGCACGTCGGTCATGCGATGCACGCTCGTTGGCGGTCCGAAGAGCACTTTCAGCGTCAGCAAGTCGACCTTCGAGGCTGCGCCGCGTCGCGACGGCCTCCGCGAGCTGCGAGGTCAGCTCGGCCTCGTGTCGCGCCAGTCGCTCGGCCTCGTGTCGCGCCAGTCGCTCGACCTCGGTCGCGGCTGCCGCCTGGTCGTGCCGAGCCGCGGCCAGGGCGGTCTCGGCGACGTTCACCTGTCGTTTGAAGTCATCACGCGCCGCGGCCGTCTGCGACAATTCGACCTCGAACTGCGCCTGGCGTTCAGCCAGCGCGGTCGCCGCGGTCGTCATGGCCGACGCGTGCTGCCGTTCCGCCTCACGCCGCACCGCCTCGACCTGCGCCAGCTGCTCTTCGACGCCGGCCCGCGTCGCGCGTTCCTGCCGGATCAGCCCCTCGAGCTCCGCCTCGCGCTCGGCGGCCGCCAGCCGGTCTCGGGCAGCGCGCTCGTCGGCCTCCGTCATCGCCGTCCTTACGTCGACCAGTTGACCCTCGAGGCTGCGCCGCGTCGCCGCGGCTTCCGCGAGCTGCGCGGTCAGCTCGGCTTCGCGCTCTGTGAGTCGCGCGACTTCGGTAACCGCGGAGGAGGCCAGACTCTGACGGGCCCGTTCGACCTCAGGCGCCCACTGACGCAACTGCTCGTCAACCGTGTCCCACGTCGAAGCGACCCGCGCCATGCCGACTTCGTACTGTATGTGACGCTCAGTCAGCGCTTCGGACGCGGCCGTAGTGGCTGCCGAGTGACGGTGCTCCGCATCCTCGAGCACAGCTTTGGCGTCCGCAAGGTTCTGCTCGAAGCCGGTGCGCATCGACCGTTCCTGATGGAGGAACTTCTCGAGCGTTTCCTGGCGTTCGGCTGCTGCCGCCTGTTCGGCCATCCAGCTCTGCTCTCGCTGGTGAAACATGGTTTCAAGTTCGCTTATGCGGTGCTCGAGCATGGACTTGCTCCCAGCCGCACTCACGAAACCATCGTCGACCTCGGCCTTGGATTGGGGAGGTCGGTGGGCCACAGCGGGCGCATTCAGAGGCTGTTGCGCTTTGCTCACGCTTCCGTGCGATTGGCGGTCTGCGGGCACTCCGGCTGCGGATTCCCCTACGGTCCCGGAAGGCAGATGATCCCGGCGTACCACGCCCGACGTCTGTGCGCGCTCGATCGCGCGCGTGACAACGACTGGCAGTTCGCGGGAAAACGACTGGTTCTTCGTAATGTAGCTGTCGACCCCTGCCTTGAGCGATTCGGCCGGAGAACCCGCACCGTCGGGCAGAATAATAACGACGGGGGCTTTCAGCCCAAGCTCGCGCGCTCGCTTGAGATACAAACAACCGGCGCTGTCTGACCGCACTTCCAAAATCAACGCCGCGACGTCTGAGTACTCGAAAATCCAGAAGGCGGCGCGTTCGAAGTTCGAAGCCCACAGAACCTTAAAGTCCGGAGAGATACTGCGGAGGGCCTTTGCAACAAGGCGTGCGTCGCTACGTTCGTTCGCAATATAAAGAATCTTCATGCACTTCGCGACGAAGCAGCGGGAGGAATGCGTCTTCTGTATCGGCCGGACGCCCGCGTCGCTGCATCCACGTGTCCTGTCGGACGGCGGGGTGCTCGTGATCAGGCTGACCAGAACTCCAAGCGGTGTCGGGTTGCAGCAGACAGATATCGTCAGTGCAATTACGATCTGGAATGCAGTCCCCTTAAAGAGCGCAGGGCATGACCTATTCCAACGGGACCCTCAGTCGCGCCGCCCATAGCACTTGCAACTTCGTCCCAAGCGCCCAGCCAGTCAGAAGATCGGGGGAACATTATCGGCGCTCCCTGATCTCTCGTCCCTGTGAACGTCATCGACTAGCGAACAGTAAAACGCTCTTCGTGCAGTAGGGCGCCCGCCTCGCTCCTCAGCTCGACCCTCCAGCTGCCCGCGCTGTCGCCGTTCATGACGTTGCGACTATACGTGCGGAAACCGAGACTTGGACTGGCCTGCACGCGGAGGTCTACAGACTGGTGCAGTCGATCGTCGCGATACCAACGATGCTGGATGGTGGTGGGGCTCGCGGACTTGACCTGAGTGTAGAAGAACAGCGGGCCTGGAGGAACCGGACGGTCCGCAGGATCGCATCGCCATTCATCGAGCTCGGCGCAGAGCCGAGCCCTGACCACCGCTGGGCGTTCGTGTGTCGACGCCGCGATTGGACCGGCGCTCATTTCATCGGGGGCGTATTTTCCGGCGGCCTTCGTGGTTTCAATGGGTGAGGGAGGTTTTTCGACGGACACCGCCGCGTCCGGCGGGGCGGAAATCTCCCGCGGTGAGTCCATCGCGATCGCTGATGGGGAATTGGCCCGCTCGCTCGAGGCGAGCCACGGGCGGGCCGAGGTGAGAATCATGATCAGCATCGCGATAGGGCCCAGGGCGCCGAGCGCGAATCGGCGAACCGATCTCCCGCGCACGGGCGGCTGCAGGTCGTGGGGTTCTGCGAGTAACCGCGATTCACCCGGCGGGTTGACTGAAGCCGTTGCCTCCGCCTCCGGCGTGGGCGTCACGAGCGGCGACGACGTTGGCAACTCCACCGGTTTCCCCCGGGCCTCACAGAAATCATGAAGGTTCTTTCGACTCGTGAGCACAAAGGGATGGTCTGCTTCCAGCGCCGCCGTCGCGATGGTAACGGCTCGGCGAAAGCACTGCTCCGCCTCGTCTGGATTGCCATTCATCTCGCACACGATGCCGAGGTTGTTCAGCGTGTTGGCGAGGTCCGGGTGGAGCGGGCCGAGACTTGCCTCTTGCAGCAGCGCCGCCTCGCGCAGAAGCCCTTCCGCGCGGGCGTAGTTGCCAGCCGCTGCAGCCTGTTCAGCCGCTTCGATGGCGGAGCGAGGTTCGCGTGATTTCGACATGAAGCGTCCTGCCAGGGGGGATGAAGCTTTGAGGGGAGGAGTGAGTGAACGACCTTACGGTCGCCTACTTCAAGACATTGTAGAACAACGCTTCGCTGAGTCATCACTCACGGCGTCAAACGATGCCATCGTGCGCAGAACAGCGTATGTTGCGCTTGGAGCCTCGAGGGGTAGCAGCCGGCGCTTGTTGCCGCGACTCGGATCTACTCGATGCAGCGTTGCGCCCTAGCAATGAGACCAACCTCTCTGAGTTCCGCGGTTTCGTCGCGAAACTCGCGCTGCCCGACCGTTATCCAGCACTCGAGGGCATCGGCTTTTCGCCGCGCATCTCCGGCGGGATGTGGATGCCGTCGTGCGGGCAGTCAATCTCGAAGTCGAACGAACCACATGATCGGCCCCATAAGGCCGGAACTGTGTCTCTTTTCGCTCGTCAGCGCCTTTGTCCACCTACTTCGATCGAGCATCAACATCGCGAGCGTCCCCAACGCAGGCCCAGCACGAGCAGCAGAAGTCCAACTGCCAGCCGATCGTGGCTGCTGTAGTCCAGAGCAGCTGGATCATGAAGGTGACCCGACAGATATCGTCAGTGCAGTTACGATCTGGAACGCCGCACCATCGGTTCATACCCGCAAAGTGTTGTCCGAGAGAGGGTGGCACCCTCTCAAACAGCCAGGCGTGGATTTCGCAGTGCGCACCCTCGGGAATGTCCGCTCAACCTGGACCATAAGGCGGCATGGTGTGAACTGGCACAGAGGAGTGTTCTGATGAACATCTGGAAGGAGTTCAAGAACTCGATTCTGCCCTGGCTGCTCGCGGGGGCGGTTGTGGCTTTTCTCATTGCCGAGCAACGCCGCACGACGCAAGCCCGGCTCGACGCCAACGCCCGGCTGGCCGACGCGGTTGAACAACAGGGTAAGGCGCTCGACGGTGTTCGCGCGCTGCTCGCTTCGCAGGGGTACACATTGCCCCCTTTAACCGAGTCGCGGTGATCCGCGGACTTCGGGTGCGGGTGCATCTGACGTCGCGTGACGCACTGCGGATTCTTGACCTGGCTGACATCTGGGCCGCACGAACGGGTCACGAGGTTCGGCTCGTCTCAGCGAACGACCATATCCACAGCAGGAGGTCAGCCCATTATCTAGGCCGGGCACTCGATTTCCATTCGTCGGATCCGGAGAACCTTTCGGCGGTGTTGCGGCGAGCGGGCTACCGTGTCCTCTGGAACGTTCCCGGCCACTACGGGCACATGCACGTCGAGCAAGCCGAATCGCGAGGTTCGTCGTCACTCTTGATACCTCCGCCGAGAGCAGCACTGAATCAGGCATTGAAGGCGGGATTCAAGAGCACGAGCCGGCTGGGTACGGTGGAAGCGGGCCGACTCGGTGCGTGGCGACAACAGACAAGTAACAGGACCGACTAGCGCGCGGTGTCGGGTCGATCGTCCATGCGGCCGGGGCCGCAGCGGACGTGGGACGAACCGCCAACGCGAAATTATCCGGAGACCGCACGATGAATCTGAACGGCGCCACAGCGATGGTCACAGGAGGATCGAGCGGGATCGGTCTGGCGATTGCGAAGACCACCGATTTCTACGCGACGGCCGGCCTCCCGCAGAACAATGAGAACCCGCACGACGTCCGGTGGGCGCTCGCAAATAAACGACCGAGGGGTTCATCACCGAGTTGACCATGTTGCCACCGAAAGATTGACGTCAACGTCGCGATCGGGCGCGAAGTCCGGGCGCAGGACGATCCCACAACGTACTACTGAGGACAACTGAGGTGACGGAATCGCGAGATCAGCCGGTTCTTCATCATCCGGATGTTCATCAAGGCTGGCGCCGTTCACCACACGCGAACTTCAACGCTTGGTGATTGCGGCAGTCAAGTTCGTTCTGAATGAGGTCAGGAACGCCCGCCCGATAAGTGGAGCGACCGTGATGCCGGGGCAGCCTATAAGATCCCGGTGGCCGCACAGGGATACACACGGACGAGCAACGTAAGCAGAACAGTCGAGCGGATGACCAAAAGCCATCAGCCACGGAGGTGGCCGATGTCCGTTCTTTAGAGAGGATCGGCGACCTCGTCGAAGGCGTAGCACTCATACTCGAGAAGCTGCGCATTCGGTTCCTTCCGACGATAGAGGATCATCGTCATCGTCCACGGTCTCGTGAACACCTTTGGATCCTCCACGGTCACCTCATAGTTGATGTGGTCGGGACCGATGAGCGTGTAGCGTTCGATCAGGTGCAGGGCCTCGCTGTGGAAATTCCCGGCCCGGTCGAACCACGTCTGGTCCGTGAAATGCACGACGTCGACCACTAACGTATCGCCTTCCCAACGACCGCGCGAATCGCCCAACCACCAGTCGATCGGACCCCGCGGATGTGGGGTTCCATTCACGTAGATGTGGCGAACTGCGTGAACGTATTCGTGAACGAACGCGAGGTACGTGGGTGTCTGGAAAATCTGAAACGGAAACGGCATGTACATGAGTCGCGGCACGCCGGGCAGCAAGCACCGGGCTTCAGGGTCCGCGGTCGCGCGGTTGGCGAAGTTCTCCTTTTTTTTCTCCGCGGCCCACGGCTGGTAGGGGATTTCGTTGCCCTCGACGACACCCTGCCCTGCAGGAATGTCCTTCTGCGCCGAGTGACCCTGAATGTCCCAGGCGGCCGTGTTCACCGCCTGCCAGATGCCCGATATGTTGGGCCTTCCGTCGGCCGTCCGCGGGATCGGACCGGCCTGCGTTCCGGCCGCTGGAGCCTGGGCGGCCACCGGCGCTGGCATGAACCAGAGAAGAGCCATCACCAGCCGCACAGCGGCAAAGGCCGAACGGACGAGCGGATTTGTCATCTTGTCACCCTCTCGTCAAGGACGAAAACGGCTCTCATTTCCTGATGGACTTGGTCACGCTTCTCACGGAGCCGCAGGGCCCCCGCTGGCTTCGCCGATCATTGCCGGCGCTTCTCGGTATTGTCAGCGGAATCAGTGTGGGGCGGCCTGCAGACCCTCATAACAGGCGTCTTCCAGCAGCTCAAACCCTTGTTGGGCGGTACGTTTATGGGTAAATGCGATCTTCCAGGGTCTGGTGTAGGCCTTCGGGTCCTCGAGCGTCGCCTCGTAGTTGATCGTGTTGGCATCGACAAACGTGAAGCGTTCCACTACGTGCAACGCATCGCTGTGGTATGCGCCAGCCTGGTCGAACCAGGTGCGCGCGTCGTGATTGGTGACGTCCACGACCAGCGTATTTCCCTCCCAGCGGCCGCGCGAGTCCCCCCTCCACAGCTTGATGTTCTCCTCAAGGTGCGGACGCCCGTCCAGCGGGATCACGCGAAAGGCATGCTCGTACTGGTACAAGAACAGGACGTATCCCGGATTCTGAATAATCCGAAATGGCTGGAGGAACTCGAACCGTGGCACACCGGCCAACAAACACCGCGCGATCGGGTCGCGCAGCTTCGCGTTCGTCGGGTGGTGGCGGTTCTCATAACGCCGATTCTTGATCGCCGCGGCCGCGGGAGTGTACGGAATCCTGTGGTCCGGCGGGTCCACAATCATGTCCGACGGCACCACCGGCCGCCCCGCCATCTTTGCGTGAAGGACGTCGGACCCTTTCTCGATGTCATCGGCCTCATCCGTTCCGATGTCGGCAGACCAGAATCCCTCACCCTGTATATCTGGCTGGCCATCCGGCAGACGCGCCGGCGACCACGCGTTTGCGCTGGCCGTCGGTGCCTGGGCAGCAGCCAGGTCGGTCGCCAGCAACAGGTCGGCGGCTCCGACCGCCAGCGCCGTGACAGTCACCGCACGGAAGAATCGATGCATCGCGTTACTCCTCAAGCCGCACGCGTGAGCCCTGTTGTCGGGCCGGCACTCTTCTTCTGGAGCACAGTACTGTAACCCGAAAAGGACGACCGAACGCGGCCATCGAGATAACTACGTTGCCGACTTGAGTTTTCGAGAACCACAAGCCACGGGACGGCATGCGGAGGGAAGCCGACGCGAAGGTCGGCCTCCACGACCCGGAACATGTCGAACCTGACTATTCTTACTGCGTCCCCCTGGGCGACCCTTCGAGGTTGAAGGTCATCAGCAGGTTCCGGTACGGCACAACCCGGCCATGCACTGGCGCGATCCGCTCCGGATTCAGCTTCAGTTCGTTGATTCGCTGTACCATCTGCGCGGCAAATTCCGGCCCGCGCTCGGGCACGCGAAGGTCGTCGCCGGCGGGCGGGTTGTAGCCGTCGCAGTACATCAGGATCCGCTCCTGCGGCAGATACGCGATTATCTGTCCGGTGTGATGTCCGTGGTTCGGCGTGTGATACAGCTCGATCGTTCGCGTACGGTCGCTCAGGACCTTCTTGTCTCCGACGGTTTCGATCATCGGCTTGGTGGATGTCGCTGCCGGATGTCCGTGGGCGCGCCCACGCCTGCTCGAAGAACGACTTGTTGTTCTCGTGCGTGATGACGGTGATGCCTTCGGCGACGTACTGACGCAGGCCGCCCGCGTGGTCGTAATGGGCATGCGTGTTCACCACGTAGCGGATTGGCTTGTTCGGGACGGTCTTGCGGACGAGCTCGTTCACGACCTTTGAGCGCGCATCGCTCGTGGGTCCCTCGAGCATCACGATGTGATCGGCGAACTCGACAGCGAGGCTGCGGGTGCCGGCTGCGTTCAGCGACCAGAGGCCGTCGCTGACCTTCTCAATCGTTGCCGTCAGCACTGCTGGCCGGGCGGGCGGAGACGCCACGTCTTGCGGCACCGGCAACGAGACGGCGGCATTGGGCGGCACGTCGGTGATCATGATGTCGAGCGTGGAATGGGATTCGCACCACTGCCGAGTATTGAAAACAAAGAACTTAACGGATTCCAGCTTCCTCACGATCCGCCAGATCCGCACGAAAGCCCGGGTAGAGACACGTATTGAGCACGTGGCCGTACCGTGGCCTAACAGAGCTCGGTGAAAGTGAAACACGGCCTGTCAGCGCGCACTACATCGTGACGACAATCTTGCCGCGCGCGCGGCCGCGCTCGAGCTCGGCGAACGCGTCGCGAAACTGCTCGAGCGGATAGGTGCGGTGGATAACCGGCTTGAGCTTGCCGGCGTCAATCCAGCTCGCGACTTCGGCGAGCTGCAGGCCATCGGGGCGCATGAATAGGTAAACGAACCGCGCGCCCGTGCGAGCAGCGACTCGCCGGCGTTTCGTGGTCGCGAGCCACAGCGCAGCCGGCGCCCACCACGGCAAGGACTTGCGGGCGAACGTGACATCGGGCAGGCCGGCAATGCCAACGACCACGCCACCGCGTTTGACTACGCAGAGCGATTCGAGCTCGCTCGCGCCGAGCGTATCGAACGCGGCGTCGAGTTCCCGCACCCGATCGGGCACGCGCTGCTTCGTGTAGTCGATGACCTCATCGGCGCCCAGGCTCGTTACGAAGTCGATGTTCTTCGTGCTCGTCGTCGTTGCGACCCACAACCCGAGGATCTTCGCGATCTGGATCGCAAACGTGCCGACGCCGCCGGCGCCAGCGTGGATCAATACGCGCTCCCCGGGTTGCAGCGCCGCTGATTCGCGCAGCGCCTGCAGCGAAGTCAGCGCCGCGAGTGGCGCCCCGGCGGCTTCTGCGAAGCTCGCGCGCGCCGGCTTAAGTGCGACGACGCTCTCGTCCGCTACGACGCGTTCCGCGAGCCCACCCATGCGCATCTTCTCCAACCGTGCGTACACCTCGTTACCCGGCGTAAACCGCGATACGCGTGCGCCTACGCCAGCGACCACGCCCGCGACATCACAGCCGAGTCCGATCGGTGGTCGAAGCGGAAGCACGAGCTTCACGTTGCCGTTTCGGATCTTGTAGTCGAGCGGATTGAGGCTCGCCGCGTGCACGACGATCAGCACATCCGTCGGCCCGACATTCGGCTCTGGCCGCTGTGCGAGAGCGAGAACCTCGGGCCCGCCATAGCGCTGCGCAACGATGGCCTTCATCGCATCCTTCTATCCCGGAGTGTAGAGAGACCGAGAGAAAGCAACTCTCCGCTCTCGATTCGCGATCTGGGACGAGACTTCCTGGACACTCTCATGAGCGACCTTGCCCTTGGCAGCGAAGACCATCCGGATCAGCGGCGGATCACGCGGCCTACCTGGGCGCTGAGCCACCGACGGGCGACGACGAATGACTGGAAAACCGGCTTGGTCGGGATTCTGTTCATCGTCATCTGGCGCGCGATCGCCATCCTCACGGGCGTGGCCGGGCGTCTACGTGCTCGTCGTCAGCCGTGGGACATTGCTCCCGTTCATGGGGACGCCGAGGTTCAGCCCGGTCAACTTGATCGTCGGGGAGTCGGGATCCTATACCGGGAATTCGGTAAACTTCCCCTGGCTAATGCTTCCTATCGTCTTCACACGCAGGAGGTGACCGGTGATGCACAGACTTCTTCTCTCGATGCTGTTGGTGAGCGCGTTGGCCGGCTGCCATACGCAAGACGCGTCCACATCTACGGCCGCCGCCGGCCTCGACGATACGGCCGGCGCTGCCCGGACCGGCGCCCGCATTCTTGGCACTGACGTCGATCCGGAGACGCGAAAAGACATTATCCAGCTCGACCTCGAGCAGAACGACGCCAATGCCATTGGCGACTCCGAGGGGATGATCGATCGGATGCTTGCCGACGACACGCTGTGGGTCGGCGCCACCGGACGCATCGTCACCAAGCCCCAGATTCTGGCGGTGACGCGATTCAATTTTCTGAAGAACCCCACGCGGACGAAGAAGGATGCTGCCCCGCACGACGACTTCGGCCTGAGACGGTTTGGAGACGTCATCGTCCAACACGGGCGCAGCACCACGATGAATCCCGACGGCTCTCGCGGGCAGGCGAGACGATATCTGATCGTCCTGCAGAAGCAGCGCGGCCAGTGGTGGGTGATCGGCCGCGAGACGATTCCGATCGACTACACGCCGCAGCCCGACTCGGCCGAAGTGCTTGCGGCGCAGGCGCAGGCCAAACCGTCGCCGACAAGCAGGATCTTCCTTGGCACAGACGTGGAGCCAGAGGTGCAGAAAGAAGTCCTCCGGCTCTCCGCGGCGCAGAACGACGCGGCGGCAACGGGCGACAGCGACAATGTCACTCGCGACCGTCTCTTTGCCGACGATATCGTCTGGGTGAGCTCGACCGGACACGTACAGACGAAAGACGAGTTCCTGGCCGGCGTGCGGGCAAATTTTCAGAAGAACCCGAACCGCAGGGCCACAGGCACGATCAACAAGCACGACGACTTCACCGTGCGACGTTTTGGCGACACCATCATTCACCTGGGGCGCAGCACCACCATCAATGCTGACAAGTCCGAAGGGCCGCGCCGGAGGTACATGAACGTGTTCATGAACCGAGGCGGTGAATGGTGGTTTGTCGCCCACGGGGCGACGCCAATAGTGGAAGCAACGAGGAGTGGAACCTAATCCCAGAGCGCGCATCACCGCCAGGCGGTAGCACTTGGCGTGTAAAACGAACCAGAGTGGACGACGATGCCATCGTCCGGGAGGAAGTGAAAAGAGCCCTTCGACTTGCTCACTTCGGCGGATCGCTCACCCCGAGACTGTGCTCCGGGTGACCCTGAGCATGTCGAAGGGTCAGGGCATTCGACTCGGCCGTCGAATGGCGGAGAGGGTGGGCCGCCTTCGCGCTGCGCGCTTCGGCGCCCTCGCCGGAGCCATCCCGCCGAAGCTCGCGCTGAATTCTGACGCGAGCGAAGGAGGATGGCGGAGAGGGTGGGATTCGAACCCACGTGCCCCTTACGGGACAAGACGCTTTCGAGGCGCCCCCGTTACGACCACTTCGGTACCTCTCCCGATAGCGATGCACGGTCCGGCTAAAGCCGGACACTACGTACGCTGGATGTCGCGGGTTCGGCTGAGCGGACACTACGTACGCTGGACGTCACGGGTCGGCCCTGAAGCTGGACCCTACGTACCGCCGAACGTTCAATTATAGCGGTTCGATCAGAACACCCACCGAATGCCGAGCTGCGCCTGACGCGCCGGCGTCCGGGTGCGAGTAATCCGTCCCGCGGTCGGGTTGGGCTGGCCGTTGATGAACGCCACCATCTCCGGCGTACCGAAGTTGGCCCGGTTGAACAGATTGAACGTTTCGATCCGGAACTGGAGCCTCCCGGCCCCGATCTGGACATTCTTGAACACCGACAGGTCGACGGTCGCCAGGCCCGGGGATCGCACGGTGCCGCGCCCGAGGGTGCCGAAGTAGCCGATGCGCGCCGGCTGAAACTGCGAGATGTCGAACCATCGGTCCGGATCGCCGGTGACTGGGTTGCTGTTGGCACCGGCGCGCAGATCCGGGCGCAGGCTCTCGTCGGCGCTGAAGCGCTGGATCTGGGCGTCGCTCAGCTCCTCGACCGACAACGGGTAGCCGTCCATCAGCGAGATGATGCTGTTGACCTGCCACCCGTTCGCGAGCGCCCGCGCCACGCCCGTGAGATTGTTTCCGAACGGCAGCTCGTACGACACGTTGGCGGAAAAGACCTTCGGGATATCGTACGCTGCTGGCCCCTTTCTCAGGTGCATGTCGTACGCGTACATGCCGCGCTGGCCCTGCGGCAGCTCGTCCCCGTTCTGTGTCACGCCCGACCCCTCGTCAGTCGCCTTCGAGTAGGTGAACGACGCGCCGAGCTGCAGGCCGTCGCTCAGCCTGCGCTGCACGGCGAGCGAGCCACCCTGATACCAGAGGTCGGCGTTCGAGTACTGGATGCGCATCTCGCCGAAGTTCGGGTTGATGAGCGTGCTGTTCGGCGGGAAGTACTTCTCGCCCGCCGGCTGCACCGGCCACCCTTCCCAGCGGTTGATGTTGGCCAGCGACTGCTGCCACAGGTGATAGCCGCGCGTGCCGGTGTAGTCCGCCGAGACCACCCAGTTGGTCCCGAGCTGCCGCTGGACAGTGAGGCTCCAGCGGTAGTACGTCGTCTGGTCGAGGTCGAACTGCATCGTCCGGATATTCGGCCGAGCTGCGGCACGGCCGAGCTGCGTCACAAACGCATTCGGGAAGTTGATACCACTCCCATCGATCCGTCCGACGAGCGTGAAGGGCGGCAGCTCCTGGAGTGCTGTCCGGATGTTGTAGAGCATCGGGTGCTCGTAGAAGATGCCGAAGCCGCCCCGAATCGACATGCGGCCCTGCTGCGGGGCCCACACGGCGCCGATGCGTGGGCTGAACGACTTCGCGGTCGGGTTCTTGAACAGCGGGCCGACTGTCACCTGCGGGTCGGTCAGACTGATCAGGTTCGAGGACTTGCCGTCGACTTCCGTCGGCACCGACGCGAACTCGTACCGCAGGCCCATGTTGATCGTGATGTCGTGCCGTGCCTGCCAGTTGTCCTGGAGGTACGCGCCGAACAGATGCTGCCGAAGGTCGCGGACCGGGTCGTCGCCGCCCGGCAGCATCACCTCGAACCGCCGCGGGTTGGCGAGGAGAAGGTTTTCAATGTCCCGAAACTCGTAGATGCCGTTGCAGCCGCGCGAGCAGGAAGAAATGTTGTAACGGTAGTAGGTCCATTCACCGCCCAGGCGGTACGAATGGTTGCCGCGGATCAGCGAATACCCTTCCTTGACGTTGTACGCGCGCTGCCGGTACTTCGACGGGTCGACGCGGAAGCCGATGGCCGACAGCACTCCCGGGACGTCGATCTGCCCCATGCGCTGCCGGTCGCCGCGGAACAGCAGCCCCTGGCTCGCGAAATCGCGCGTCGAGAGCGGCAGGTCGCCCTGGGGCTCGGAGCCACTGTAGCCGAAGTGCAGCTCGCTCAGCGACGCGGCGCTCAGCACGGCGGTCCACTTCGTGCCGAGCACGTGCTTCACGCTGCGCGTCCCGACCGACGCGATGCCGCTGGCGGATTCCTGTCCGGTGAGGTCGTGCAGAATCCCGAGCGGCGATCGCTCGCCGCGGTCGAAGTTGTAGGTGCCCGACAGCGTGTGTCCGCCCGTGGCCTGGTAGTCGATCTTCCCCAAAGCGAAATCGTTGTCGGTGACCTGGCTCAAGGCCCCTGCGATCAGCACGGTATCGCCGAAGTTCTGGACGACGGAGTTGCCCTGGCCTGGGACTGGATAGAGCTCCAGGTACCGGGCCATCGCCGGGTTCACGGCCACGGTCCGGCCGTTCGCGAGGCGTCCCTGCCGCGCGTTCATGCTGGGGACGAGCGCCGTGTCGGTCTTGCCCTGGTCCTCGCGGAGCCCCTCATAGCTCCCGAAAAAGAAGAGCCGATTGCGCATGACGGGGCCGCCGAGCGAGAAGCCGAACTGGTTCCGCTCGAGATCCGGCTTCGGGCGGTTGAACTTCCGGTCGAAGTAGTTGGGGGCGTCGAGTGCATCGTTGCGGTAGAACTCGAACACCGACCCGTTGAACGTGTTCGTCCCCGACTTCGTCACCGCGCTGACGATGCCGCCCGCCGCGCTGCGATACTCGGCCGAGTAGTTATTCGTGACGATCTGGATTTCCTGCACCGTTTCGGCGCCCATGTACGCGCCGGACGACCCCTGCGCGTTGCCCGACAGGTCGCTGTTCGACACACCGTCGAGCAAGTACAGGTTCTGCGTGCCGCGCGCGCCCGCCACGGTGAACTTGTCGCCCATGCCGCCGAAGACACCCTGGGTGCCGGAGCTCGGGATCTTGATCACCCCCGGCTGCAGGAACGTGAGTTGGGTCAGGTCGCGATTGACGAGCGGAAGGTCCTCAACGCGCCTGGCGTCGATCAAGTTCGAGACCGTCGCCGAGGTCACCTCGACGAGCGGGGCGGCGCCCGTGACGATGACCTCCTGCTGCACGTTGGCGAGCGGCAGCGCCAGATCGAGGACGATCGTGCGGCCAATGGTCAGCTGGATGTCCCGGCGAACGGCGGTGCCAAAGCCCGACAGCGCCGCTGTGACCTCGTAGCTGCCAATAGGCAGGTTCGGCGCCTCGAAGCGCCCGTTCTCGTTGGCAAACACCGTCCGGACGAGGCCCGTCCCCACGTTTCTCACGTTCACCTCGGCGCCAGGCAGGGCCGCCTTGGTTTGATCCACGACCGTTCCGCTGATGGTTCCGGTCGTCAGTTGCGCGAACGCAGAGGGCTGGCACAGAAGCGTGGCAAGGAGGACGGCGGTACCTAGGTTTCTTGATCTCATGGCTCCCTCGACTGGTATCAACGACGCGCCGCGCGGGTCTTGGTCCTGCGATCGACGGCCATAGCCTGCTACGGGGGACCACACCGAGTCAATCCGCTGTCGTAGGTCGGTCGTGGTGGGTCCGGCACGAATGCCAAATCATGCCTTGCGCAGATGAGACTCCGCGGGCATGGCCTCGCGCGCCCCGTGTCGCCGATCCGAGAAGAACTGCTGGATGAGCTGCCGGCAGTCGTCCTCTAGCACTCCACCCGTCACCGCGGATCGGTGATTCAGGCCGGGCAGCTCGAGGCGCTGTTGCACGGCCGAGCTTCGACTGCCCGTCGCCTAGAGAAATTTGAGGCGAGGGAAAGGTTCGTGTTGCACGCTGGGAACCCATACTGAGAATGCGCTGATGCGCGCTCAACGCGCCGGCGGAGATCCGGGTGCGCGCGGCGCCGTCGCCGGCACCGAGCCGAACACCTTCATCGCCGTGGCAATCATCCCGGCAATGTCCGAGACCGGGGCCGGGATGATCACCGAGTTGGTGGACTTGGCGAGATTGCCGAACTGCGCGACATACTGTTCGGCCACACGCAGCTGAACCGCTTCCATGCCGCCATCGACGCCGATGGCGCCGGCCACCTGGCGAATACCCTCGGCCGTGGCCGACGCGATCGCCAGGATCGCCTGCGCCTGCCCTTCCGCCTCGTTGATCTGCTGCTGCCGCGTGGCTTCCGACGCCTTGATGACCTGCTGCTTCTCGCCTTCCGCCGTGTTGATGGCCGCGTCGCGCTGGCCTTCGGACGTCAGAATCACCGCGCGCTTCTCGCGTTCCGCTCGCATCTGCTTTTCCATCGCGGCGAGGATGTCGGCCGGCGGCGTGATGTTCTTGATCTCGTAGCGCAGCACCTTCACGCCCCAGGCCTCCGACGCCTTGTCCAGCTCGCCGACGACCGCCGTGTTGATCGTGGTGCGTTCCTCGAACGTGCGATCCAGGTCGATCTTCCCCACCTCGCTGCGAAGCGTCGTCTGCGCGAGCTGCGTGATGGCGAAGAGGTAGTCGGAGATGCCGTATGACGCGCGCTCCGGGTTCAGCACCTTGAGGTACAGGACGCCGTCGACGCCCACCTGCACGTTGTCGCGGGTGATGCACACCTGCGCCGCGATGTCGTAGGCCGTCTCCTTCAGCGAATGGCGATACCGGATCACGTCGACGAATGGCACCAGGACGTGGAACCCTGCGTTGAGGGTCCCGTGGTACCGGCCGAGACGTTCGACGACGTACGCGCTCTGCTGCGGAACTACAATCGCCGTCTTGAAGACGATGAAGAGCACGAGCAGCGCAATGACGAGCGCGACGATGAGTGCGCCTTCCATCAGTGACCTCGCTCCGGACGGATGTCGAGCTCGAGCCCCCGCACGGCGACGACCCGGCAACGCTCGCCCGCACGTACGGCCCCGTCATCGACGTTGCGGACACTCCAGGTCGAACCGCGCAGCTCCGCGCGCCCGTACTGGCCCGCCGGGATTGGCGCCGCCGCGACGGCCACCTCGCCGATCAGCGAGTCCACCGGGCCCGAACGCTCTGCACGCCGCAGCCGCTCGAGCAGCGGCTTCCTGAAGAGCGCTACGCACGCGACCGACAGCACTGAGAAGAGCACCCACTGCACCCAGTCGGTTCCGGCCAGGCCGGCGAGTTCAAGCAGCCCGAGCAGCACCGCCGAGACGGCGAAAAAGATGAAGAAGAACCCGCCGGGCGTGGCGAGCTCGATGGCCGTGAGGACCAGTCCGAGCAGAATCCAGTACCACCAGATCATGGACGCATGAGCTGGCGGAATGATAGCCGATGTGAGCGCCGGCGAGGGCGTGCACATCCCCACCCGTGCCGGCTGCGTTCACTCCTCAGCATGACGCCGCCGTTCCCGGAAAAACTGCTGGATCAGGGCTCGGCACTCCGCGTCGAGAATCCCTCCGGTGACGGCAAACCGGTGATTCAGGCCGGGCAGATCGAGGCCGCGCACCACGGACACGAGCGCGCCGCTCTTGCGCTCCGGTGCGCCGTACACCACCTCGCGGACGCGCGCGTGCACCAGCGCGCCCACACACATCAGGCACGGCTCCACCGTGACATAGACAGTCGCGTCCGTCAGCCGATAGTTGCCCACCTGCTGCGCGGCCTCGCGCAGCACGAGCATCTCGGCGTGTGCGGTGGGATCGACGGCCGCGATCGGCTGGTTGAATCCGCGCGCGACGATGCGTCCGTCCACGACGACCACGGCGCCGATGGGCACCTCGCCCGACGCGAGGGCGCGCCGCGCTTCGTCGAGCGCCGAGTGCATAAAGTGTTCGTGCGACACAGCTAGTCCAAGGAACCCACCTGGGTTGACACGAACCCCTGAGCCCGAGCTCAGTTGCATTGATGATGATGAATCCCGATTCCGGTGGCCGGACCGCGCTGCGAGGGCTTGAACGACCGCAGCACGCCAGCTCCATGAGCTGGCGGATTCCCTCAGCCTTCTCGCGCGGTCAGGCGAGCCGTGTCGGCCTGACCTCCATAGGGCTTCATCATCATCAACACAACCGATCTCTCGTGTAGGATGCGGGGCTACCGGTGTCAATTCGAGCCCGCGGTTGCCCGGATGTAGGCGTCCACCTGCCGTTCGAGGATCGGCAACGGGACTGTTCCGGCCACCAGCACCGCGTTGTGAAAGGCCTTCGGCGAGAAGCGGGTCCCAAGCGCCTTCTGCGCCTTGTCGCGCAGCTCGACGATCTTCAACTGCCCGAGCATGTACGCGCAGGCCTGGCCAGGATTGACGACGTACCGATCGATCTCGCTGGCTTCGATGCCGTAGTCGATCGCCTGCTGGCGCGTCCAGCGCTTTGCGTGGATGCCGGTATCGACCACGAGCCGCCGCGCGCGGAACAGCGCCCCATCGAGCTGTCCCAACTGCCCTTCCAGATCGTCTTCGTACCAACCGGATTCGGCCACGAGCCGTTCCGCGTACAGCCCCCATCCCTCGGTCAGCGCGGAGATGCTGCCCAGCGCACGAATCTGGCGAAAGCGCGGGTTCGCGTCGTTCTCGAGCTCCAGGGCGATCTGGAAATGATGACCGGGGACGGTTTCGTGATACACGAGCGTGCGGAGCCCGAACTTCGTCAGGTACGACGGGCGCAGCGGAATCTGAAAGGTCCCGGGACGGGATCCATCGCGTGCCGGCGCGCCGTAGTTGGCGGCAGCGGTGTTCTCGCGGAAGGCGGGAAACGGCCGCGCAATGACCGGCGCGCGCGGGACGCGGTCGAACAGCGCCGCCGACCGCTTCTGAGCGTCGCTGATGATGCCGTCGATATCGGTCATGATCCGGGTGCGGCCGTCCTCGGTCGGCGGGTACGCCAGGTCTTGTTCGAGCCGCGCGACGCGGGCGCTTACCGACCCTTCGGTCCGCCCGAGCCGCCGCAGGATCGCGTCCATCTCCTTTTCGATCCGCGTCACCTCACGCAGGCCGATCTGGTGGATCTCGTCTGCGGTGAGACTGGTGGTCGTGAACCGACGCAGGTGGTAGGCGTACGCGGCGTCGCCGCCCTTGAATCGCCACAACCCGGCGTCATCGGTGGTCGTGACCACGAGCGGCTCGAGCACCGCGATGGCCCTCTGCCACGCCGGATAGATCTGCGTGGCCGTGACCCGCTCGGCCGCCGCCCGCAGCTCCTCGCGCCTCGCTTGCGGTATGGCGCCGCTCGCGGTCATCCGGTCGGAGAAGGCGATGACATACGGGTTCTGCGCCGGAGGCGTGCCGATGAACTGCTGCATCTGGGCGACCGTCGCGCGGACGATGAAGCGCGGCGGCGCCATCCTTTTCGCCGCGAGCTCACGTGCATCAGCCGTGACTTCCTCCATGCGTGTGGCGACCTGCCCGAGACGCGCCACGTAGTTCACGGCGTCCTTCTCGGTGTTGAGCGGGTGCAACACCGTGAGGGCGTTGACCAGATCGATGTTGGCACCCGCGAATTGCTCGAGCGGGAAGGCGAACTCCTCGTACTGTTGGCCTTCGACCACGACCTCGAGCTGCCATTTCATGAGGTCCGCGGACACGCGCTGCACGTCGGTGAGGCGGGCGCTGTCGAACGTCGCCAGGTCCGCCAGCCCGCGTCGGGCCATGTCCACGCGGCGACGCCGCCATTCCCGAGTCAGGGGTGTGATCTGCACCTCGAGCGCGTCCTGCTCCACGCCCGTGAAATAACGTGTCTGAATCGCCTGATTGGGACTCGACCGGACCCACTCGTCCGTGAACGTGCGGAAGAGGTCGTCGATGGAGCGCGTTTGGGCGCGTGGAAGGGCCACGACACCGACGGCGAGAAGTGTGCCTGCCAGCAGCGCGCGAAGACGAATGTGGTGGCTCATCGCGTCATCCAAGGAAGAACCGGTACGCGGGGTTGTCGTATTCGGCGGTGTACGGATACCCGAGGCCGTCAAGGAACGCGCGCAGCGCGGGCAGGTCGGCGTCCTCCACCTCGAAGCCCGCCAGCACCCTGCCGAAGTCGGCGCCGTGATTGCGGTAGTGGAACAGGCTGATGTTCCAGCGTCCGCCCAGCTTGTCGAGAAACTCCATCAAGGCGCCGGGCCGCTCTGGAAATTCGAACCGGCACAGTCGCTCGTGCCGCACCTCCGGGGCGTGCCCGCCCACCATGTGGCGCACGTGGAGCTTGGCCATCTCGTTGTCCGTCAGATCGACGGTCTCGTACCCGGTGGCATTGAGCATCCTGGCCAGCGTGTGTCCGTCGTGCCGCGAATGGGTGGCAATGCCGACGAAGATGTGCGCCTTGTCGCGGCCGCTCAGCCGGTAGTTGAACTCGGTGACAACGCGCTTGCCGATGGCCGCACAGAATTCGCCAAACGCGCCCGGCCGCTCGGGAATGGTGACGGCCAGCAGTGCCTCGCGCGCCTCCCCGATTTCCGCGCGCTCGGCCACGAAGCGCAGCCGGTCGAAGTTGATATTGGCGCCGCTCAGTACCGCCACGAGCGACTGATCGCGCGCACGCTCGCGCTCGACCCACGCCTTCAGTCCCGCCACCGCGAGCGCGCCGGCCGGTTCCATCACCGCGCGCGTGTCGTCAAAGACGTCCTTGATCGCCGCGCAGATCTCATCGTTGCTGACACGCACGATCTCATCCACCGTCTGCTGGACGATGGGAAAGGTGATCTCGCCGACCTCGCGCACCGCAACACCGTCGGCGAAGAGACCGACGTGATCGAGACGCACGCGGCGGCCGGCCGCCAGTGACTGGTACATGGCGTCGGCCTCGAACGGCTCGACGCCAATCACCTTCACGTCGGGCCGCAGCACCTTCAGGTAGCCCGCAATACCGGCGATGAGACCGCCGCCGCCAACGGGCACGAACACCATGAAGGGGCGGTCCTGGCTGTGCTGCAGGATCTCGGCGCCAACCGTCCCTTGCCCCGCAATGACCAGCGGGTCGTCGAACGGGTGAATGAAGGTGAGCCCCGTTTCCGCCACCATCGCATCGCACTGCGCCTTGGCGTCGGCATAGCTGTCGCCTGCCAGCACGACCTCGGCGCCCATCGCCCTCACCGCATCCACTTTGATCTGCGGCGTGGTCTGCGGCATGACGATGGTGGCCTTCAGACCGAGCTTCCGCGCCGAGTAGGCGACGCCCTGGGAGTGATTGCCGGCGCTCGCCGTGATGATGCCGCGCGCCCACTCGCGCTCGCAGAGGTGCGCGATCTTGTTGTACGCGCCCCGAAGCTTGAAGCTGAACACAGGCTGAAGGTCTTCGCGCTTGAAGAGCACTTCGTTCGAGAGCCTGCGCGACAGCCGCGGCGCCGCATCGAGCGGCGTTTCGCGCGCCACGTCGTACACGCGGCTCTTGAGAATGTCGTGGAGAAGTCGGGTCAGCATGTGCGAGGCAGGAGACAGGAGACAAAAGGCCTGTCGCTTGCCGCCTACTGCCTACTGCCTACTGCCTACTACAGTGCTTCAGAGTACTACACCGTCGCCCGGGCGGGCTGCGGCGCACGCGCGCCAATCCCGAGCGAGGACGCGACGATACCGGCCATGATGCGGACCGCGGCCGGCCAGGTCAGAGGACGAGTCACGAGGCGCACCTGCCCTGCCGCGATGGCGGCACAAATCGCAGCCGGATCGCGCCCGGCGTCCACCAGTGAATAGGTGGTCCCGAGCTGCTCGAGCCGATGCACGTCGCCATTGCCGACCAGCGGCTTCGCGTGCTCGCGCGCCCAGCGCTCGGCCCGGCGATTGAAATTGAGTGACGCCGTGTACATGGCGTTGTATTCCACCGCATCGAAGACGTCCGCATGCCGGGTGAGGGCGCCGAACAGGCTGTGCGGCCCGGGAAAGTAGGGATGCGGAGCAATGACGAGGCCGCCGCACCCTCGCTTCACCCGCACCACATCGTCGAAGGAGTGCACCCGCTCGGCGACGCCGTACGGAAAGTTCAGGAGCAGGACGTGGCAACCCTCGACCGTCCGCTCGATCCCCGGAATCAGGACCATGCCACGCTCGGCAGCATGAGCGGCAAACGGATGCACGTCGAGCTGTTGCTCGTGCAGGGTCACCGCCAGGGCGTCATATCCGAGCATCGCCGCACGATCGATCAACTCGCGCGTGGAATACGGGATCCGATCGAATGGATCGTCCGCGGTATGGATATGAAGGTCGACTTTCAGCACACGACGGACCATTCACAAATCGCGCCGGCCCCGCCCTGCGTCAGGAAGGGCCCGAGGAGCAGGCGGGACACCGAGCAGGTGTGTCTTGATTTCCTCATTGTTCCACAGCGTTACAGGATCGGTGGAATGGACGACCTTCCCCTTGGCCATGACGTGCACCTGATCGGCCACCTTCACCGCAAACGCGGCGTTCTGCTCCGCGAGTAGGATCGAGGTGCCTTCCTCCTTCAGACGCCGGATGACCGACGCCACTTCGGCGACGACTACCGGCGCCAGCCCCTCGGTCGGCTCGTCCATTACCAGGAGCAGGGGCTTGGCCACGAGCGCGCGCGCGACGGCCAGCATCTGCTGCTCGCCGCCACTGAGCTCGTTGCCGCGGTTGTGTTGGCGCTCGCCGAGCCTCGGGAACAGCGAGAAGACCGTGTCGAGATCGGCGCGAGACTTCGACGCGCAGGCAATCTCGAGGTTCTCGCGCACCGACAGAGACGAAAAAATGCGGCGCCCCTGCGGAACCAGGCTCACGCCCAACTGATGGATGCGGTGCGGCGGAAGGCGCGTGATATCGATTCCGTTCATGACAACGCGGCCCAGCCGCGGTGGCGTGAGGCCCACCAGCGAGCGGCACAGCGTCGTTTTGCCCACTCCGTTGCGGCCGAGCACCGCCGTGACGGTCCCTTTCTCCACGCTGAGTGTCACACCTTGGAGAACGTGGCTCTCTCCGTAGTACGTGTGCAGGTTGTGAACGTCGAGCATCGATTTCTGTCTATCCACAATATCCACAATATCTGTTGAGTTGACGCTCCTCGGGTCCTGTCGCGGGGTTTCCCCATCCGCGGCCACCCCACCGCGCACAGTCCGCGCGGCGGGGGCCCCGGCGGAAGGCGCCACACACATGATCCACGGGTGTGGCGCCTGCGCGGCGGCTGGGGATGCCCCTCCCCGCGCCACCCGCCCATAAGAACTTCGTCAACTGGGCTGACCTCGTCAGTCGGTTACTGTCCCAAGATAGATCTGCTGCACGCTGCGGTTCGCGCTGACCTCGTCCCGATGGCCGTCGACGAGCACGCTCCCCTGATGCAGCACCGTGACACGTTCGGCAAAGGCGAACGCCACGTCCATGTCGTGCTCGATGAGCAGCACGGCGATTCCGGGATCCAGCCGCTCGAGGAGCGCGTGCATCATCTGGCTCTCGCCTGCCGACAGGCCCGCCATCGGCTCGTCCAGCAGCAGCAGACGCGGCTGCCCGGCCATCGACAAGGCCACTTCGAGCTTCCGCTGGTCACCGTACGAGAGGGCCCTGGCCACTTCACCAGTCAGCGCTGACAGCCCGAACGTGTCGAGGAGCCGCGCGGCCCGGTGCTCCAGGTCCGGATAGGACGACACCGCCCGGTGCATCGCGAGTTTCCGGCGGTCGAGCGCCGCACACGCCAACAGGACGTTGTCGAGGACGGTGAGGCCCGGAAACAGCTTCGTAATCTGAAACGTCCTGGCAATGCCGAGTGCGGCACGCCGATGCGGAGCCAGACGCGTCACGTCGGTACCGAACAGCAAGATGCGCCCCGCCGTCGCGCGCAGTTCCCCACTGATCAGATTGAACAGCGTGGTCTTGCCGGCGCCGTTCGGGCCGATGAGCGCGTGCCGCTCGCCGGGCGCCACGTCCAGGCTGACGTTGTCGACCGCCTTGAGGCCGCCGAAATGCCGCGAGACGTTCTCGAGAACGAGCGCCGGCGAGCTCATCGCGGCGCTCATTGTAGTACTCCTTACTATCACTTTCGAGATTTCAGGCCGGACACATGCTGCTCCGGCGAACCGCTCGACGGCGCGGGAAACCGGGTCTCCGGCGGGGTGTCGGCGGCAGGCGGCAGCTCCGTGAGCTGCCGCGGATTTCGGCGCCTGCGACCCGGTTTCCCATCTGGCGCCCGCGACGCGCCGCTCGCAAGGTTCGCCTCCGCAGCACGTGTCCAGCCTGTTGAGCGGCCGAGAACATGGCGCTGCGCATTAGGACGGCGGCACGAAGCGTCGCGAGTAGAGCGGCTGGCGCAGGTAGTCTGCCGGGTTGTACTTCCAGAATTGCGATACGCGCGGCAACGTGGCGATCACCGTGTTCTGCAGCTCGCCGTTCACCCGCTCCACGCGCCGGATGTAGATGCTCTGAATCGGGTTACCGTACTCGTCGAGCGTCACCAGACCGCGTGGCAGGCCGGTCGGCTGTGCCGCGCGCAGCGCCTCGAGCAGCTTCGCGCGGTCGTCAACGCGGCCGTCGAGTGCTTCGATCGCCGCCAGAACCCACTTGCCACCCGTATACATGCTCTCGGCGTAGTAGCTCGCCATCTTGTTGTACCGGCGTCGATACGCGCCGGTGAACCGGCGATTGTCCGGCGTGTCCAGGGCCGCGCTGTACTGCAGGGACGTGACGACGCCGAGCGCCTCGTCGCCCATGAACGGCAGCACGTGCTCGTCCGTCGTGGTGCCGGAACCGATGAGGGGGACGCGTCCCTTCAACCCGTATTCCGCGTACTGCCGCATGAACTGCAGCGCGGTACGGCCGAGGAAGAGCGCGTACACGGCGTCGACGTCGCGCGAGATTTGCGCCAGGTACGGCGCGAAATCGTGCACCGAGACCGGCGTCCACATCTTCTGGACAATGCGGCCGCCCTCGGCCTCGAAGGTGCGCTGAAAACCACCGACCGACTCCCAGCCGAACGCATAGTCGAGGGCAATCGTGGCGACGGTGCGGTAGCGAAGGGTCCGGTACGCGTACTCGCCGAACGCGTGGTTCGGCTGGCTGCTGGTCCATCCGGTGCGGACGATCCACTGGCTGCGGCGGCGCTGCGTGAGGTCGTCAGACGACACTACCGGGTACACCGTCGGAATCTGCTGCGCGTCGACGTACGGGGCGAGCGCGTACCCACTCGACGCGAGCAGCGTCCCCGCCAGCAGATGCACGCGATCGGACTCCACCAGCTTCCGCGCCTTCGTCAGCGTCACAGCCGGAATAGCCTCGTCGTCTTCGATGATGAGCTGAATCTGCCGGCCGCCGGCGCGGTAGCCGACCTCGTCGAGCAGGAGCAGGAAGCCGTTCAGGATGTCGCGGCCGTTCTGTGCGAACGGGCCCGACAGCGGCACGATGAAGCCGATCTTGATCGGACCCGCAGGTGTCTGGCCGTGAAGGAGGGCTGCTGCGGCAATCAGCGCCAGCACGAGGAGGGTGAGTCGAATTCGTGTCATGGGTGACCAGGTCACGGTCCGGCTAAAGCCGGACTAAGTACTACGAACAGTTCACGGTCCGGCTAAAGCCGGACACTACGTACGGTCGTACGGTCGTTCGGTCGTTTTTTGGATCGTAGTGTCCGCCCTTAAGCGGACCGTACGTTTCCGGATCCCGGATCCCGGATCCCGGTCTCACAATGTCTCAAGCCGACCGCCGACGGCCCAGATTCCACAACCCTTGCGGCGCCACGAGGATCGCCACGATGTAGACGATCCCCAATATCAGCAGCCAGCGCGCAGTATAGGCGCTCATCACGTTCTTCAGCAGGACGATGATGCCGGCGCCGAGCACCGGACCCACCAGCGTAGCGGGACCGCCAAGCGTCACCATCAAGAACAGCTCAGACGAGGCCGTCAACTCCAGATATGTGGGACTCACGAAGCCGTTGTAGTAAGCCCACATCACGCCCGCCACACTCGCAAACGCACCGGCAATAACGAAACTCAGATAACAGTGGAGCCAGGTGTTGAACCCAAGGCTCTTCATCCGCCCTTCGTTCTCGCGGATCCCGCGCAGCGTCAGGCCGAACGGCGACTGTACGAGCAGAGCCATCGACCCCGCACACGCAAGGCACACGAACAACGTCACATAGTAGAAGGCGACAGGGCCGGCAAGCGGAAGACCGGCGTGCACGAGCAGGTTCGGAATGCCCGAGATCCCATTGTCGCCGCCGGTCACGGGGATCCAACGGTAGCTCAAGCCCCAGAGCACCATGCCAAGCGCGAGCGTGATCATCAGGAAGTACACGTCCCGCACGTGAGACACGATCACACCGACCACCGCGGCCAGCGCCGTTCCGATCAGGATCGCGCCAACCGCGCAGATCCAGAAATCGGCGCGATAGGCGGTGGACAGGACGGCGACGGCATACGCCGCCACACCGAAAAAGGCGGCGTGACCGAGCGACGGCAGGCCGGTGTACCCGAGCAGCACGTCGAGGCTCATCGCAAGAATGGCGAGGATCGCAATCTGCGTCAGAAGACCGACCCAGTAGGAGCTCAGGAACAGAGGACCAGCCACCAGGAGGATCGCGAGGACTGCCAGGATTCCCAGCCTCCATCCCGCCTTCGCGCCGATGGCGCTTCGGCGGGCTTCGCCGGTCCGGAGGCCTGAAGGCCTCCGGCTACCCTTACGCGTGGCCATCATGCGCGGCCATACAATCCGGTCGGCTTGAAGGCGAGGACGAGCACCATCGGCGCAAACAGCGTGAAGTACGACAGCTCGGGCACGAGCGCCTTGCCGAAGTTGTCGATCATCCCGACGACGACGCTGCCGACGAGGGCGCCTTTCAGGCTGCCCATCCCGCCGACAATCACCA